>NZ_KB897819.1:0-336419 GCF_000377185.1 Rhizobium sp. 42MFCr.1 | reverse complement strand
CCCCGCCTCAGAACCCAACTAAAACAACCAACGTCCAAAAAACAAACCCGCCGAAAATATCGACGGGTTTGTCAGCAGTCTGAGGGCGCCTTCGGGCGCCCTTTTCTTTGTGATTTACTTGTCCGGCTCACACACCCGCAGGCGATGGCCGTCCGGGTCGAGCACGACGAAGGTCGGGCCGAAATCCATGTCCGTAAGGTCCTGCGCGATCGGCAACTGGCGCTTGCGCCAATCCTCGTAAAGCGTCGACACGCCGTTCTCGCCGGGAACCATGAAGGCGATCTCGGCGCGGCTGCCCGTAGCGGATGGCTGCGGGGTAACCTTGCTCAGCCGCCAGAGGCCGAGCGTGAAGCCGCCATCAAGCGCGAAGGCGACAAAGTTCGGGGCTTCGGCGACAGGCTCTCGGCCGAGCAAGGACCGGTAGAAACCGGCACTTGTGGCCGGGTCCTTGACGTAGAGAATGATGAGGTTCGGGCTGTTCATCGGGTCGTCCTCGTTGTGACAGGGTGGCAGGCGAAGAAACGCCGCCGCCTCGTTGGCAGCGGCGGCGGTCGGTCATGCGTCTTGGGAGTTGTGTCGTGTGCGGCTAGCCTTCGTGGCAGGGGCTGCCCCAATCGACGAAGCCGAGATCGCGTTTCTTCCACTCGGGCATGGTGTCCGGATCGAGGCGCGAACACCTGCGATGCGCCATCTGGCGCGACGCGTTCAGCATCATGCGCAGCAGCGTGGATTGCGGATATCCTGCATCGGAAGAGGTCTCGTCGACAGCATGGTTGCCGCGCGTAGATCGGCTCAGGTTCAGGCTCATCATCATCGGTCCTCCTATTGGATTGGTACCGATAATAGCGCTGACCACTGTCAGTTTATGGCAGTAGTGTCGCGGTCAGGATGCAATATCTTGCTGGTCTCGCCATTCCTTGAGCAGGACCGCGCGCCGGCGCGGATAACGGCCGTCCTGAGGGATCATTTCGACGATCCGGTCGGTGCGGAAGTGGCGGTAATCCTGACGCAATTCACACCAGGCAACGACAACCCGCACCTGCTCGAAATAGCTCAGCGCGAAAGGCCAGATATTGCGGACGGAGACGGTTCCGCCCTCATCCGAGTAGGTCAACTTGAGGATTCGTTCGGCGCGAATCGCCTTGCGAATGGCACTGAGATCAGCCTTGTCGGCAACGGGCGGTCGGAGATGGACGAGCAGCGTCGAGGTCTCGATCTCGTCTCGCATCTCCTGCGGCAGCACGTCGGCGATCTTGGCGAGGGCATCGGCGCCGGCGGCGGCAAGGCGTGGATCGGCGGCACGCGCAACCCATCGCGAACCGAGGACGAGCGCCTCGATCTCGTCCTGCGAAAACATCATCGGTGGCAGCATGAAACCCGGCTTCAACACGTAGCCGAGACCTGGCTCTCCTTCGATCAAGGCGCCCTGTGCCTGCAAGCTCGAAATATCGCGATAAAGCGTGCGGATGCTGACGCCAGTTTCGGTGGCAAGCACAGCGCCGCTGACCGGCCGGCGATAGCGCCGCAGGGTTTGCAGCAACGTCAGAAGGCGTTCGGAGCGTGCCATGTCAGGGGCCTCGTTCTCTCAGGCCTTATTGCTTTTCCACTCTATCCAATCGCGCATCAGCCGATGGGCGATCGCCCCCTTGGGCGGTGGTGCCTTGCCGGTCACGCCGGGGCGTTCAAGCATCTCAAGCGTTTCTTCACGCGTGAACCAGCGGCAGTCCTCCAGCTCCTGGGTATCGTACTTGACGTCCTTGGACTTGGCTTCGGCGAAGCAGCCAAGCATCAGCGTATGGGGCATCGGCCAGGGTTGCGAAGCGTGATAGCGGATCCGTCCGGTATGAATTCCGGATTCTTCCAGCGTCTCACGGCGCACAGCGTTCTCGATCGTCTCACCCGGTTCTACGAAACCGGCAAGACAAGAATACATGCCCGGAGCGAAATGCGGGCTGCGGCCAAGAAGGCAGAGATCGCGCTCCTCGTCGATCGTGAGCATGATGACGACGGGGTCGGTGCGCGGGAAGATTTCATGTCCGCAGGCTGTGCAGACGCGCTTGTAGCCGCCGATATGGATCTCCATGGTCGAGCCGCAGCGGCCGCAGAACTTGTTGTCGCGGTTCCAGCGGATGAGGCTCGCTCCCTGCGCAAACTCCCCGAGTAGAACCTCGTCGATCAGCATCTCGCGAAATAGCGAACGGCCATCCGAAGGCTTGTAATGGCTGGCCAACTCTTCTTCCGGAACACCCACCGGCACGGCAAGGCGCGGCTCCCCGGTTTTTCGATAGCCGAGCAGGACGGTCTCATCCCAGTTGGGCCGCAGGTCCTTCAGCTCGTAGCGTGCAAACAGCGGATCAAGCACCTGCCCGTCATGCTTCAAGACCAGCTTGTCGCCGGCAAAGGCGAAGATATGCGTTCCTTCCTTGGCAAGCGCCTTGTCGACGGATGTCTCGTCGCGATGTTCGGAATCACGGATCAGGTCATTGGCTGCGAAGGCAGTCAGGCTACTGGGTTCCGGATGCGGAACATCCGAATCGAAAAGCGAACGGCTCATGATGAAAGGGCTTCCCGCAACTTCTCTATAAGGTCATCTCTCTTATCCGCCGCGTAAGGTTCAGCCTTGCCAAAACCCCAGACGGGATTTGGCCAATTGGCATCGCCTTCGAAGCGGGCAATGACATGAACATGAAGCTGACGGACGATGTTGCCAAGGGCCCCAATATTGATTTTTGTGGCGCCGGTGATCTTCTTCAGGGCGGAGGCGACCATCTCCGTCTCGAATGTCAGCAACACCTGATCGAGGGGCGTCAGTTCGAAGACTTCGCTGATATCCGTTCTGCGTGGCACGAGAATCAGCCACGGCCAGCGGGCGTCCTTCGACAGCCTGAGATCGCAGAGCCCGGTCTGAATAACTCGGTCGCTATCGCTCTCCAGCCGACGGTCGAGTTTGAATTCGTCCAACAGGCATTCCTCCATGTTTTCCTGAGGCTAGCAGTTTTTTTTGAGCTTGGCTTGCTTTTGATGGCGATATTGCCGATATGTGCATCCGGGAGGTTGGTGGTGGACGAGCCACTCGCCAACCGGGTCAGGTCCGGAAGGAAGCAGCCCTAACGAGCCCGGCACGGGTCATCGTGCCAGCCTCCCACCTTTCTCTCCATTCTTGCTCGGGCGGTCCGGGTGATAAGCAGGGCGATGAGCGACACCGAGCGACAGTCACAAGATGCCGCCTCGACGGGCACCGGATACCGGGTGCTGGCACGCAAATACCGCCCCAAGGATTTCACGGATCTGATGGTCGGCCAGGAGCCGATGGTTCAGACCCTGACCAACGCCTTCGAGACCGGCCGTATTGCCCAAGCCTACATGCTGACCGGCGTGCGCGGGGTCGGCAAGACGACGACCGCCCGCATCCTCGCTCGCGCGCTGAATTACAAGACCGCTGACATCGACAAGCCGACGATCGATCTGCGGATCCCGGGTGAGCATTGCCAGGCGATCATGGAAGGCCGGCATGTCGACGTCATCGAGATGGACGCTGCATCCCACACGGGTATCGACGATATCCGCGAGATCATCGAGCAGGTGCGCTATCGCCCGGTTTCGGCGCGCTACAAGGTCTACATCATCGACGAAGTGCACATGCTCTCGACACAGGCCTTCAACGGCCTGCTGAAGACGCTCGAAGAGCCGCCGGAGCATGTGAAGTTCATCTTCGCTACCACCGAAATCCGCAAGGTCCCGATCACCGTCCTGTCGCGCTGCCAGCGTTTCGACTTGCGCCGCATCAGTGCCTCCGATCTCGTTGGGCTCTTTACCACGATCGCATCGAAGGAAGGCATCGAGGCGGAGCCGGATGCCCTGGCGATGATTGCCCGTGCCGCCGAAGGTTCGGCGCGCGACGGTCTCTCGCTGCTCGACCAGGCGATCGCCCATGGCGGCGGCGCGGTGCTGGCGGAAACGGTGCGCGGGATGCTCGGCCTTGCCGACCGCGCCCGCATCGTCGATCTCTTTCATCATATCGTAAAAGGCGATGTCGCAGCAGCGCTCGGCGAATTCGAAAGCCAGTATGAAGCCGGTGCCAATCCCGTTGCCGTGCTGACCGATCTCGCTGATTTCACGCATCTGGTCACGCGGTTGAAATACGTGCCGGATGCCGCTAACGATCCTTCGCTCAGCGAAATCGAACGTACCAGGGCCGCCGAATTCGCGCAGAGCGTGGCGGTAACGACGCTGTCGCGCATCTGGCAGATGTTACTAAAGGGCATTCCGGAAGCCGAAGGCTCCTCGCGCCCGGCCGGCGCCGCTGAGATGGTGCTGATCCGACTGACACATGCCGCCCATCTGCCGGCGCCGGAAGACGCCGCCCGTCGCCTCGCGGAGTTTTCCGAGACGAACGGTGGCGGCCGTCCATCCGTCCCATCGGGCAACGGCGGTGGCGGCGCAACGGTGAACTATCAAGGCAATCTGGCGGCACGATCGACCGAGTCGATCCCGCGCCCGGAGCCCGCCGGCCCGACCGCGATGCTGCGCGCCGTCCCTAATCCCGACCCGCAGAACGTGCCGGTCGGCCGCGTCGAGACGAAGCCGGCCGAGGCGCCGAAACCACTGGTTTCGGTAAACTCGATCACCGATATCGCCAATCTGGCCGGTGAAAAGCGCGATGTGAAGGTCAAGGCGCTGGTGCGCAACTTCGTACGCCCGGTTCGCATCGAGCCCGGCCGCCTCGACGTCAATCTGACCGAAGGCGCCCCCGGTACGCTGCTGAACGAACTGGCTGTCAAGCTCAAGGACTGGACAGGCATCCATTGGATCGTCAGCCTCAGCCGCGAGGAAGCTCAGCCGACGATCGTCGAGGCCGAAGCCAACGCCAAGGCGCAGCAGGTCAGCGACGCGCGCCAAGATCCGGATGTGGCGGCGATCCTCGCCCAGTTTCCGGGCGCCAAGATCATCGACGTCCGCGTAAGGGCGCCCGAGCCGGAAGAGGAAGAGGAAGTCAAGGCGCCTGCCGCTGCCGAATCCGAAGAGGGCGACATCCTGCCCGGCGACGACATAATTTTCTAGAGTATCGAGAAGGAGCGAGACGATGCGCGACATCATGGGCATGATGGGCAAAGTCAAGGAAATGCAGGCCAAGATGGAGAAGATGCAGGCGGAGATCGCCGAACTCCAGGCGGAAGGCAAGTCGGGTGGCGGTCTCGTCACCGTGATCCTCAATGGCAAGGGCGAGATGCAGAGCCTGAAGATCGACCCGTCCCTCTTCAAGGAAGACGATGTCGAAATCCTCGAAGACCTGATCGTTGCCGCGCATAAGGATGCCAAGGACAAGGCGGAAGCCGCCGCTGCCGAAAAGACCAAGGCGCTGACCGCCGGCCTGCCGATTCCTCCTGGCTTCAAGATGCCGTTCTGACCAGCCGGTAGACCAAGAGAGCGGTGTCAGCTGCGCTGGCATCGCTTCCGTCACGCAACAGGAGGATTGCCGATGACGTTGACCAGTCTGTTTGTCTTTGCCTGCGCATTGTTCGTGGCCGCCGGCTCTCCCGGTCCGAGCGTTGCCGCACTCGTCGCCCGGGTGATTTCCAAGGGCGCCCGTGACGTTCTGCCTTTCCTGTCAGCTATGTGGCTCGGCGAAGCAATTTGGCTGACCTGCGCCGTCGCCGGCTTGGCGGCGATCGCCGAAACCTTCCACTATGCCTTCGTTGCCATCAAGTGGCTCGGCGTCTGCTACCTGCTCTATCTTGCCTGGAAAATGTGGTTCGCGTCGCCCGATAGTGATGGCGAAGCGTTGCCCGAGGCGCAATCACCCACAAGGCTTTTCCTCGCCGGCATGACGGTGACGCTCGGCAACCCGAAGATCATGATGTTCTACATGGCGCTGCTGCCCTCGATCATCGACGTTCGCGGGGTAACGATCGTCGGTTGGGCAGAACTCGTGGCCACCATGCTCTTCGTGCTGATCTTCATCGACTTCAGTTGGACGCTGCTTGCTGCCAAAGCCCGGCGCTTCCTGAGGAGCCGTCGTGCTATTCGCGCGGCCAACCGCGCCAGCGCCGGAACGATGGCCGGCGCCGCTTTGGCGATCGCGATGCGCTAGGCTATCGCTGTGACACATGCCGCCTGGGAGCTGGTGGCGGTGGTGCCGGCGGCACCCAGGTCAGGATCATATTGGCAACGCCTGCCGCGATGTTGAGACCGGACGTGCCCTCAGCCGAGACAGGTTGCAGAGCAATCGAGCCCTCGAAACCGCCGATCAGGACATTCGCCCCGACGCCGAGGCCGACCGTCGCATTGGCTGCGACGCCGGAGTAGCTGCCCTGCAGGGCGCCGTCGAGCCGGTTTGTCGGCGCGTAGACGAGCCAGATCAATCCGCCGCCAGCGAGAGCGCCGATATCGACACCAAACTTGGTGATCGTGCCGGTGTAGCGTTCGCTTGGTCGATCGGGCGAGGACGGCGTGAATATGCAGTTTAGCGTCCGTTTCGAGCCGATGATGACGCCGAATCCGGGAGAAATATCACAGCCCAACGAGCCGACCTTGACGCGGGCTGCAGCCGGCGTTGCTGATAGGAAGGTAGTGGCCGTTGCGGCGATGACTGCCGCCGCGATAAGTCTTGCGATGGACATGCGAGCCTCCTTCGATTTGCACCCCGTGGATGAAAAACTAGGAGGCTCCTTCTCGTCAGCAAGTGGCAGCCGTTGAAATCACCTCAGACGTGGTTTCGCGCCAATTTCATCAGTTCGCGACCGACGGGTTTGGTCGGCTCCCCACGCAAGACGAGCGAGGTGGTGACCGCACCATAGCGCGCGATGCTATCGACGATGACTTCAAGCTCGGAGGGCGAAGGGACGAGGACTTTCAAGACGAAGCAATCCTCTCCTGTCAGCCTGAAAACTTCGATGATCTGCGGCATGTCGGCAAATTGCTTGAGGCAGGTGCGGATATGTTCGTGGGTGGTGCGTAGCCGGATCACGGCCATCATGCCCAGCCCGAGCGCCGCGGTATTGATACGGGCGCCGTAGCCTTTGATGATCCCCCGTTCCTCCAGGCGTTTCAGCCGCTCGGAGGCTGCCGGCTGCGACAGGCCGACCTTGCGCCCCAGCTCGGAAACGGAAATGCGCCCATCAGCCTGCATGATCTCGATAATCATCATGTCAGTTGGGTCGAGTTGTCGGCTCATGAAATCGGCCATGAATGCCCGCCTTTAATCTATCGGCTGAGCGATGACTTTGCCGATGATTTCTTATGTCATTTGCGGCCCCTCTCGCGCAACTTGTCCGTCGAGCAACAGGAAGGAAGCGATGAGAGAAATCATCACGGTGCCCGGCATTGGCGGGTCTGGCGAAACCCATTGGCAGTCCCGATGGGAGACGGCCGACCGTCGCATTCGGCGCTTTTCACCCTCGAGTTGGGATCAGCCGGACCTTGAGGACTGGATTGAGGCGCTGGACAGGGCAGTCGGGCAGGCGGAGGCCGAACCGATTCTCGTTGCCCATAGTCTCTCTTGCCTGCTGGTGGCGCATTGGGCACGGCGGGCCAGGCATCGCGCCAGCGGCGCCTTGCTCGTCGCGCCGCCGGACCCGCGCGCCGCAGCCTACCCGCCGGAAGCAGCCGGCTTTGCCGAAACACCTCTCGGGGCGCTTCCGTTCCCCTCGCTTGTCGTAGCCAGCAGCGACGACCCGTACGGTTCGCTCGACTACGCACGTGCCAGGGCTGATGAGTGGGGTAGCCAATTCACAAATATTGGTGCCCGCGGTCACATCAACGGAGCCAGTGGGCTTGGCGATTGGCCGGAGGGACGGGCGGCTTTGGCGGCCCTTGAGGTGCGCTTGCGCTAGGCGCCGGCCTGCACTTCCAGAATATTCCGAAGTTTGTAGTGGATCGGAGCCGCCAGATAGCGGTTGCGATCTTGGGCGGCGAGGGTCTTGCCAAAGGTGGCGATCATCTCCGGCATCGTAACCTTTTCGCCGTCATAAGGCTGATAGTCGACCGTTGATCTGGCGGTGATTGCTCCACCGTGAAGCACCCGGCAATAGATGCCCGGCAGGGCAGCTCGCGCGTAGCGCTTGGCGAACCGCGGGTCGCCCATCCGGGCGGCAAAGGTCGCACAGGGAATGCGCGCACTGGTAACCTCCAGAACAAGATCGCCGGCTATGAATCGATCGCCGACCGAAACGGAGCGGTTGTCGAGACCGTCGATCACCAGGTTTTCTCCGAATGTGCCTGGCACGATCGGCCGCCCAAGCTCTTTCGACCACCAGTCGAGCGTCAGCGACCCCTCGAGATAGACGGCCTGGTCGACGCCGCCATGATGCTTCCGGTTGCAGATCGCATCACCGACCACGCCCTCCGCATCGACGAGCACGCTGCCGGTGATGGGATGCTTGTAGATGCCCGTCTTGTAGCTCTTGCCGGGCAGCCGCTCGGCACTGCCGATGCAGACGGCGAGGATTTTCATCAAGCGGCGCTCCCAACATGTTTCCGTTTTTGCAGCATATGGGCTAATAACCGCTCATGGCAAAGCGAGTCACCGGCCCCGAAATCGAAAAACTGATCCAGCTTCTGGCAAAGGTCCCCGGCCTCGGTCCGCGGTCCGCGCGCCGCGCTGCCTTGCATCTCATCAAGAAGAAAGACCAACTGCTCGGCCCGCTGTCGAACGCTATGGGCGAGGCCTACGACAAGGTCAAGATCTGCTCTCTCTGCGGCAATGTCGATACGGTAGATCCCTGCACGGTCTGCACGGACGACCGGCGCGACCAGTCCGTCATCATCGTCGTCGAAGATGTCTCCGACCTATGGGCGTTGGAGCGCGCCGGCGCGCTGAACGCCGCCTATCATGTCCTCGGTGGCACCTTGTCTCCCTTGGATGGCGTCGGCCCGGATGATCTCAACATTCGCGGCCTGATCGAGCGCGTCACGGCCGGCGGCATCCGCGAACTGATCATCGCGGTCAACGCCACCGTCGAGGGGCAGACAACAGCACACTATATAACCGACCAGCTGACCGGACTGAACGTCAAGATCACGCGCCTTGCCCATGGCGTCCCGGTCGGTGGCGAACTCGACTATCTCGATGAAGGAACGCTGCAGGCGGCGCTCAGAGCCCGCACGGCAATCTAGGGGGAAGCATGAGCAAGCGCATTTTCGGGCGCCTCTTGATCGCGACGGCGGCGCTGCTGGCACTGTCGGGCCCGCCAGCTTTTTCCGCTTCCAAGGCCGATGTTGAAGCGCAGTTCGAAAAGTGGGTCAGGGCCGATCTCTGGCCGGAGGCGCAGCGCAATGGCATTTCCGAGAAGGCGTTTCAAGCAGCCTTTGCGGGCGTCGAGCTGAACTGGACCTTGACCGATCTCGCCCCTCCCGGCTTCCCACCTGCCAAGGAACAGAAGCAGACGCAGGCCGAATTCTCCTCGCCCGCGCCGTACTTCAACGAGGATCGGCTGAAGCGGCTGGGGAGCACCGGCCGCGGCTTTGCCGCGCAATATGCCTCGACGCTGAAGAAGATTGAAAAAGCCTACGGGGTTCCCGGCTCGATCGTCCTTGCCGTCTGGGGGCGCGAAACCGGCTTCGGGGCTGCCAAGATCCCGAATTCCGCCATCGAGGTGCTGGCGACCAAGGCCTTTATGTCGACGCGCAAGGACATGTTCCGCACCGAATTGCTCGCCGCTCTGCATATCATCGATCGCGGTGACGCGACGCCGGCCGAATTCAAGGGGTCATCTGCCGGCGCGCTCGGCCAGCCGCAGTTCATGCCGACCAGCTATCTGAAATATGCGGTCGATTTCGATGGCGACGGCCACCCCAACATCTGGACATCGGTTCCCGATACGCTTGCCTCTATTGCGAACTTCCTTGCCCAGAAGAGCTGGCAGCGCGGTCGTGGCTGGGGATACGAAGTGAGCATCCCCGATGGCGTATCCTGCGCGCAAGAGGGGCCGGACCTCGCCAAGCCCGTGTCGCACTGGGTCTCACTCGGTATCACGCGCATATCAGGCAAGGCTTTCCCTTCCGGCGAGGGCAAGGCGTCCGGCATGATGCTCGTCCCTGCTGGGCGCGACGGTCCGGAGTTTGTCGTCACGCCGAACTTCTACGTGCTGAAGGAATACAACAACTCCGACCTCTATGCGCTTTTTATCGGCAACCTGGCCGATCGCATCGCCTATGGGTCCGGGGCTTTCCAGGGGCCTTGGGGCGATGTCGGCAAAATGCTGCGCTCCGACGTCGCGACGATGCAGAAGGCGCTGGAGAAAAAGGGATACGACGTCGGCGGCTCCGATGGTCTCCCCGGTTACAAGACCCGCCGTTCCATCGGCCAGTGGCAGGAGAAAAACGGCTTGACGCCGACCTGCTATCCCGAGGCATCGATGATCGGAAGGTTGAAGTAGCTAGAGCCTAGAGGTTGCGCTTCAGCCCCTCGTGGCTCGCGACAAATCCCAGTTTCTCGTAGAAAAGGATGGCGTCGCGCCGTGATTTGTCCGAGGTCAGCTGTACCAAACCGCAACCGCGCTCGGCGCAGCGTGCAACAGCCCATTCAATGAAATCGGAGCCTAGGCCCGTGCCACGCGCGCTCTTGGCGACGCGCACGCTTTCGATCTGCCCACGCCAAACACCTGTTCGGGACAGGCCGGGAATGAAAGTCAGCTGCAAGCAGCCGAGGACGCGATCGCGCCCATCCACCGCGACCGCCAGCAGCTGATTGGCGTCGGCTTCGATGGCATCGAACGCAGCGACATATCTCGCATCCGGCGGATCCGAAACGATTTCGCGCGCGCTGCCGAGGTCGTCCTCGGCGAGCAAGCCAATGATATCAGCCAGATCCGAACGGCGCGCGGGGCGGAAGGAATGCATGTCTTGCCTCAATGATGCAGGTCGATCGGTGCCTTGTAGAAGACGTCATCGCTGGGCGGAATGGCCTGGCGCTCGATCAGTCGATGCACCTGCGGCAGTTCTTCGCCTCGGTGGAGCGCCCGCAACTGTTCGATATTTTCCGCATCGGCCTGCGTGCGGCGCTGATTGTGCCTGATGTATTCGACCCAGGTCGGCGCGTGGTAGGTCTCCGTCCACCGGCCCGGTTTTTCGAGATCGCGCATCAGCGCCCAATTGCGCGCGCCGTCGCGAATGCGGATGCGTCGCCGCTCGCCCATCAGGGCCAGAAAGTCGGCAATGTCCGCGTCTGCGATTTCGTAATCGATCTGGACGACGATTGGACCGCTGCGCGGCGTGATATCGAGGCCGAGCGCCGGTTCGATGAAGCGGTTCAGCGGGTCCAGGTTGAGCGAGGCAAAGGCCGGCATGGCAAAGCGCAGGCCGATGACGATGCCGAAGAGCATGACGAAGGCCGAGATGAGCAGGGCATTGGCAACGCCATAGCGGTCGGCTGCCGCGCCCCAGAGCCAGCTGCCGCCGGCAATGCCGCCGAAGGTCACCGTCTGATAGAGCGACAGGGCGCGGCCGACGACCCAACGCGGCGTCGACAGCTGCACGATCGTATTGAACAGCGAGAGCGCCAGCACCCAACATGCGCCTGCGATCACCAGCCCGGCACAGGTCAGCGCGGCAATCGGACTGGAAGCGGCGATCACTGCGCTCAGCGCAAAGCCGGTAAAGGAAATCCGCACGATCGCCTCGCTCGAAAAGCGTTCGCGCAGCCGGTCGTTCAGGATAGCCCCGCCGATGGCGCCGATGCCGAAAGAGCCGAGCATGAGGCCGTAGGTCAGCGGACCGCCGACAACAAGGTTGATCGCCACGATCGGCAGCAGTGCAAGGATCGAGCTGGCGCTGATCCCGAAGACGAGCCCGCGCAGCAGCACCTTTTGCAGGTTGGGCGACATCGACACGTAACGAAGGCCGGCAAAGACGGCGCTGCCGAGCGTCTCCCTCGGGAGGGTCGAGGCCGGCGGGGTCGGCTTCCAGCGCCGCAGCGCATAGATCAGCGCGAAGTAGCTCACTGTATTGACGGCAAAGGCTGCAGCCGCGCCGGCAGCGGCGACGATGGCGCCGCCGATCGCGGGTCCGACACTGCGGGTGATATTGAAGCCGACGCTGTTCAACGTCACCGCACCCGGCAGATCCACGCGCGGCACCATGTCGCCGACCGAGGCTTGCCAGGACGGGTTGTTCAACGCCGTGCCGCAGCCGATGAGGAAGGTGAAAAAGAGGAGCAGCCAGGGCGAAAGCCAGCCGAAGTAGGCGGAGATGCTGAGCACGGCCGAAACCGCAAACATGAAATATTGCGCAATCAGCATCACCCGGCGGCGATCAAAGCTGTCTGCAAGGGCGCCCGATGCAAGCGAAAAGAGCATGATTGGCAGTGCCGTCGATGTCTGCACGAGCGCAACCATATTGTCCGATGCCGTGATGGTCGTCATCATCCAGGCGGCGCCGACCGCCTGGATCAGTCCCCCGAAGTTCGAAGCGAGGCTTGCAAACCAGATCCTCCGGTAGGTTTCGTGCCGTAGCGGCGCCAGTGTCGACGAAGTGTAAGGCACGATCCCTCCCGATGACGGTCCTCGGAGCCAATATATGCTGAATGACGCCGCTGGCTACCTCGGGCGCCCATTGGGCCGAAGGTTGGCGACGGACCTTGCAATTTTTTGAAAACGGGCCTATATGGCTCTCAAATCTTGATCGTTTTGATGAAGAGTGGGCCGCAAGGACCCGCTCTTTTTTATTACCGCGATCATCCAAAAAGCATGAAATTGCGAGGAGCGTATCGCTTGTCGGATCCGACGAAAGCAGACAATGAACTTGAGCCGCGGCTGATCACCGAGACCGGTCTCGACCAGCGCCTTGCCGACATCGTCGAGCCTGTGCTCATCGACCTGGGTTATCGCCTGGTCCGTGTACGCATGCTCAACCAGAACGGCGCCACCATGCAGATCATGGCCGAACGCAATGATGGAACGATGGATGTCGAAGGCTGCGAAGAGGTCTCGATGGCCGTTTCTCCGGTTCTCGATGTGGAAGATCCGATCGATAGAGAGTATCATCTCGAAGTGTCTTCGCCGGGTATCGATCGCCCGATGGTGCGGAAATCCGATTTCGTGCGCTGGCAGGGACACCTTCTGAAGTGCGAAACGTCGATCATGGTCGGCAACCGCAAGCGCTTCCGTGGCAAGATCGTTGCGACCGACGCAGACGGTTTCACGCTCGAGCGTGACCAGGTTTCCGAGGGTGAAGAGCAGAATATCGTTATTCCGTTCACGGCTCTCGCCGATGCAAAGCTCATTCTGACCGACGATCTGATCCGTGATGCCCTGCGCGCCGACAAGCTGGCGAAGGCAGAGGCCGCGAACCAGAACGAAGCGGAAGACGAAGAATAACCGATCAACTTGTGGCTCCACGGACGGGAACCCGGGACGCCAAGACGGAGAGATAAGACAATGGCAGTCAGTGCGAACCGGCTCGAACTTCTGCAGATCGCAGATGCAGTGGCGCGCGAAAAGGTCATCGACCGCGAGATCGTACTTGCCGCAATGGCAGACGCGATCCAGAAGGCAGCGCGCTCCCGCTACGGCACCGAGTCCAACATCCGCGCCGACATCAACCCGAAGACCGGCGAAATCCGTCTTCAGCGTCTGCTCGAAGTTGTCGACAAGGCCGAAGACTATTCGACCCAGATTCCACTTGAGCTGGCCCGCGACCGCAACCCGGATGCAGCCCTTGGCGATTTCATTGCCGATCCGCTGCCGCCGATGGATTTCGGCCGTATCGCTGCTCAGTCCGCCAAGCAGGTTATCGTTCAGAAGGTTCGTGAAGCCGAGCGCGACCGCCAGTTCGACGAGTTCAAGGATCGCGTCGGCGAAATCGTCAACGGCACCGTCAAGCGCGTCGAATATGGCAACGTCATCGTCGACCTCGGCCGCGGCGAAGGCATCATCCGCCGCGACGAAATGATCCCGCGCGAGAACGTCCGCTATGGTGATCGCGTCCGCGCATACGTATATGATGTTCGTCGTGAACAGCGCGGCCCGCAGATCTTCCTGTCGCGCACGCATCCGCAGTTCATGGTCAAGCTCTTCACGATGGAAGTGCCTGAAATCTACGACGGCATCATCCAGGTGAAGTCGGTTGCCCGCGATCCGGGTTCGCGCGCCAAGATCGCCGTGATCTCGAACGACAGCTCGATCGATCCGGTCGGCGCCTGCGTCGGTATGCGCGGTTCGCGTGTTCAGGCCGTCGTCGGCGAACTACAAGGCGAAAAGATCGACATCATTCCGTGGTCGCAGGACCCGGCGACCTTCGTCGTCAACGCCCTGCAGCCGGCTGAAGTCGCCAAGGTCGTTCTCGACGAAGATGCAGAGCGCATTGAAGTCGTGGTTCCGGACGAGCAGCTGTCGCTGGCCATCGGCCGCCGCGGCCAGAACGTCCGCCTGGCATCGCAGCTGACTGGCTGGGACATCGATATCATGACGGAAGCCGAGGAATCCGAGCGCCGTCAGAAGGAATTCAACGAGCGCACCAACCTGTTCATGGATTCGCTCGACGTTGACGAAATGGTCGGCCAGGTTCTGGCGTCGGAAGGCTTTGCGGCAGTTGAAGAACTGGCTTACGTCGATCTCGACGAAATTGCCTCGATCGACGGTTTTGACGAAGACACCGCACAGGAAATCCAGACGCGCGCCCGCGAATATCTGGAGCGCCTGGAAGCCGAAATGGACGAGAAGCGCAAGGCGCTCGGTGTTTCCGACGAACTGCGTCAGATCGACGGCATGACCGCTCAGATGATGGTCGCGCTCGGCGAAGACGGCATCAAGACGATCGAGGACTTCGCCGGCTGCGCCGCTGACGATCTCGTCGGCTGGAGCGAGCGCAAGAACGGCGAGACCAAGAAGTTCGAAGGCCTGTTCTCCAAGTTCGACGTTTCGCGCGTCGAGGCGGAGCAGATGGTTGTCCAGGCCCGCCTCGCGGCTGGTTGGATCACCGAGGAAGACCTCGCAAAGGACGCGGAAGCTGAAGAAGCTCCCGAGGCCGAGCAGGAAGTATAATGTCCGCGCGTGAGCCGAGCGTTTCTCCTGAGGACGACGATCTTGCAGGATATGACGTGAATGGCCGCATGTGCATCGTGACGCGCGAAAGCGGATCGCAGGATGAGCTGATCCGCTTCGTTGCTGCTCCTGATGGGACTGTGGTCGCCGACCTGAAGCGCCAGCTTCCGGGACGCGGCTGTTGGGTCAAGATCGATCGCTCGCTGGTCGACAAGGCCGTGGCGAAGAAGCTCTTTGCGCGTGCCTTGAAAGCGGATGTGAAGGCGGCAGCCGAGCTCGGCGAAACCGTCGATACGCTGCTCGTACAGCAGCTGATGCAGATGATGAACATGGCTCGCAAGGCGGGGCAGTTCGTTACCGGCTCCGCGAAAGTGGATGCCGCAGTCAGGAGTGGAGCCGCGATCGCCGTGTTCCACGCAACGAATGCCGCCGAAGATGGCGTGAGAAAAATCGACCAGGCCCGCAAGGCCTGGCACCTCGGAATGGAGACCGAGGAGGAAGTACCTTCCTACCGTCTCTTCTCGGAGAGCGAAATGGAAGGCCTGATGGGCCAGAACGCTTTTATCCATGCTGCAGTGCTTGCAGGGCAGGCGGGTGAGGGTGTAGTGAAGCGCGCAAAGATGCTCGAACAGTACCGCAATGGCGGTCAGTCCCGGGCAGCGGGCGGCGCTGGCCGGCAAAAACAATGATGCGGTCACCGGACTTGTCCGGTCCCCAGATCATTGATCGACATATTTGATTGACAGGGCCTGATGACGTCATCGCTCCCTGTCCGAAGGAACGGGAACGAATGACCGATAGCAATGACGACAAGACACTGAACGGACCGGGCAAGAAGACTCTGACCCTGAAGCCGTCGGGCATGAGCCAGGGCACCGTGCGCCAGGATATGGGCCGCGGCCGCACCAAGGCGGTCGTTGTCGAGACCCGCAAGCGGCGTCCGATGCGTCCGGAAGACGAGCGCCCGATTACGCCGGGCACTGCGGCGGCGCCCGCCCGTGCCGCCGAGCCGGCCCCGGTCGCGCATCAGCCGCGCGCACCGCAGGCCCCTGCCCCACGCATTCATCCGTCCGGTGGCCAGCAGTCACGTCCGCAGCAGCCGTCTTCGCAGACGCGCCAGCAGGATCGTCCGCGTCCGGTAGTCTTGAACCACCTCTCGCCGGAAGAAATGGATGCCCGCCGGCGCGCGCTTGCCATGGCACAAGTTCGCGATGCCGAGGATGCGGTTCGCCGCGCCGAGGAAGAAAAGCGCCGCGCCGCCGAAGAGGCTGTGCGCCAGGCCGCGGAAGCCGAAGAGGCTAAGCGTCGCGCTGCCGAAGAGGCTCAGCGCGTTGCCGAAGCTGCCACGGCCGTTGCAACTCCCGCACCCGCTGCGGTCGAAGCGCGCACTGAAGCGCCGCGTGTTCAGGCCCAGACTCCGCCCGCACGCCGCCCCGATGCGGCGCCGTCCGCGGCTCCCGCGAGGCCGTCTCCGGCCGCGGCCGCAGCGCCGGGCGCTCGTCGCCGTGACAGCGAAGATGAGGACCGCGGCGCCCCGCGCGGCGTACCCGCTCGCGGTCGCGTCGTACGCCCGGAACCGGCAAAGCCGGTGACGACACGTCCAAAGACCGACGACGAACGTCGCCGCGGGAAGCTGACGATCGGTACTGCCGGCGTCGACGAAGATGGCACGGCACGTGGCCGTTCCATGGCCGCCATGCGCCGCCGCCAGGAAAAGTTCCGCCGCAGCCAGATGCAGGAAACCCGCGAAAAGGTTGTTCGCGAAGTCATCCTGCCGGAGACCATCACCATCCAGGAACTGTCGCAGCGCATGTCCGAACGTGCGGTCGACGTTATCAAGTACCTGATGAAGGAAGGCCAGATGATGAAGCCGGGCGACGTCATCGACGCCGACCTCGCTGAACTCATCGCCGGCGAATTCGGCCACACCGTCAAGCGCGTTTCGGAATCCGACGTCGAACTCGGTATCTTCAACGTTGCCGACGAAGAGGGCGATCGCGTTTCGCGTCCGCCTGTTGTGACCATCATGGGCCACGTTGACCACGGCAAGACCTCGTTGCTCGATGCCATCCGCCATGCCAACGTGGTTGCCGGCGAAGCTGGCGGCATCACGCAGCATATCGGCGCCTATCAGGTCGAGCAGAACGGTCAGAAGATCACCTTCATCGACACCCCCGGCCACGCCGCCTTCACGGCGATGCGTGCCCGTGGTGCGCAGGCGACCGACATTGCGATCCTGGTCGTTGCCGCTGACGACAGCGTCATGCCGCAGACGATTGAATCGATCAACCACGCCAAGGCCGCTGGTGTTCCGATCATCGTGGCGATCAACAAGGTCGACAAGCCGACCGCCGATCCGCAGAAGGTGCGCACGCAACTCCTGCAGCACGAAGTCTTCGTGGAATCGATGGGCGGTGAAGTTCTTGACGTCGAAGTTTCCGCCAAGACGGGCCTGAACCTCGACAAGCTGCTGGAAGCCATCCTGCTGCAGGCCGAAATCCTGGACCTCAAGGCCAACCCGAACCGCACCGCGGAAGGCACGGTCATCGAAGCCCAGCTCGATCGCGGCCGTGGTTCGGTTGCCACCGTTCTGGTTCAGAACGGTACGCTTAAGCCCGGCCAGATCATCGTTGCCGGCGATGTTTGGGGTCGTGTCCGCGCCCTCGTCACCGACAAGGGCGATCATGTCAAGGAAGCCCCGCCGGCCATGCCGGTCGAGGTGCTCGGCCTTTCCGGCACGCCGCAGGCAGGTGACAAGTTCGCCGTCGTCGAAAACGAAAGCCGCGCCCGCGAGATCTCGGAATATCGTCAGCGCCTCGCTCGCGACAAGGCTGCCGCCCGCCATTCGGGCCAGCGCGGCTCGCTGGAACAGATGATGACGCAGCTGCAGTCCGCAGGCGTCAAGGAGTTCCCGCTGGTCATCAAGGGCGACGTGCAGGGTTCGATTGAAGCGATTGCCGGCGCACTCGAAAAGCTCGGTACGGACGAAGTTCGTGCCCGCATCGTTCACTCGGCTGTCGGCGGTGTGACGGAATCGGATATCTCGCTTGCCGAGGCATCTGGCGCCGCGATCATCGGCTTCAACGTCCGTGCGAACGCACAGGCTCGTACGCTGGCAGAGCGCCAGGGCATTGAAATCCGCTACTACAACATCATCTACGATCTGGTGGATGACGTGAAGGCAGCGATGTCGGGCCTGCTGTCGCCAGAGCGTCGCGAAACCTTCCTCGGCAATGCCGAGATCCTCGAGGTGTTCAACATCACGAAAGTCGGCAAGGTCGCGGGTTGCCGCGTTACCGAAGGCAAGGTCGAACGTGGTGTCGGCGTTCGCCTCGTCCGCGACCACGTCGTCATCCACGAAGGCAAGCTCAAGACGCTCAAGCGCTTCAAGGATGAAGTCTCGGAAGTGCATTCCGGCCAGGAATGCGGTATGGCTTTCGAGAATTACGAAGACATCCGCGCCGGCGACACGATCGAGTGCTTCCGCGTCGAGCACATCACCCGTACGCTCTGATCGTGTGATATTGGAAATTTGGACGGGCGCCGGATCAACTGAGGCCGGCGCCCGAACCTTTTGAGGCAAAGAAAAATGGCAACAAGACCAACAACCTCCGCACCTTCGCAGCGCATGCTGCGCGTCGGCGAGCAGGTTCGCGCCGCGATCACGCAGGTTCTGCAGCGCGGCGAAGTGCGCGATGACGTGATCGAGAAGACCGTCATTTCCATCTCCGAAGTCCGCATGTCGCCCGATCTGAAGATCGCGACGGCCTATGTGACGCCACTTGGTGTAACGGATCATGATGCGGTGATTGGCGCGCTGAACCGCAATGCAAAATACATTCGCGGCCGCCTCGGGTCGCAGCTTCGGCAGATGAAGTACATGCCGGAGGTCCGCTTCCGCGACGATACGAGCTTCGACAATTACAAGAAGATCGACGAGTTGCTGCGCTCGCCTGAGGTGAGCCGCGATCTCGATCACGGCGATACCGAAGAAGAATAGTAGAAGAGACTGATGTCCAAACCACGTAAACCGAAGGGCCGCCCGATCTCGGGTTGGCTGATCCTTGATAAGCCGGTCGATTTCGGCTCCACCGAAGCCGTTTCCAAGATCAAATGGCTGTTCAAGGCGCAGAAGTGCGGTCACGCCGGCACGCTTGACCCGCTGGCCTCGGGCATGCTGCCAATCGCCCTTGGCGATGCGACAAAGACCGTTCCCTACGTGATGGACGGTCGCAAGATCTACGAATTCACCGTGACCTGGGGCGAGGAGCGCGCAACCGACGATCTTGAGGGCGATGTAACGCAGAGCTCCGACAAGCGCCCGAGCGAACAGCAGATCCGCGACCTCCTGCCGAAGTACACCGGTGTGATCAGCCAGGTTCCGCCGCAGTTTTCCGCCATCAAGATATCAGGCGAGCGCGCCTACGATCTGGCGCGCGACGGTGAGGCAGTGGAAATCCCCTCTCGCGAAGTCGAGATCTTCCGCCTGACGCTGCTGTCCTGCCAGGATGCCAATACGGCGCATTTCGAAGTCGAATGCGGCAAGGGTACCTATGTGCGTGCGCTGGCGCGCGATTTCGGCCGCGAGCTCGGCTGCTATGGCCATATCTCCGGCCTGCGTCGCAGCTTTGTCGCGCCCTTTGCCGAAGAGACCATGATACCACTTGCCGATCTCGTCGCGATCGAGGCGGTCGAAGACGCGGACGAACGGCTTGCAGCGCTGGATGCCCTGCTAATCGACACCAGCGAAGCGCTCTCCTCACTGCCGCACCTCGTTGTCAATGACGACCAGGCGCATCGTTTGAAGATGGGCAATCCGATCCTCGTGCGGGGTCGCGATGCGCCGGTTGCCGAAAGCGAAGCCTATGCCACGTCCCGCGGCAAGCTGATCGCGATCGGCGAGATCGGTCAGGGCGAGTTCCGCCCAAAGCGGGTCTTTGGCTGAGGATCGTTAAACCTCCGGTTTTGCGGTGGGTCGGCCAAACCACAGATAGCAATTGTCAATGCTCGGCATTGAGATATGTTTCCCTGATCTGGGCCGTCGGGTCCTTCAGATCAGGGAGACAGTTATGCGCAGACTTGCAGCCGGCATCCTGATGTTCTTCTCCGCGGTTTTGATAGCCGCCAACGCTTATTCCGCGGAGCGCTGGGCAACGTTGCCAGCCTTCCAGCCAATGCCGACCGCAAAGACGAGCGGCATGGCCCCCGTCAACGACATCAAGATGTACTACGCCGAATACGGCGAGGGTGAGCCGATGCTGTTCATCCACGGCGGACTCGGCAGCGCCGATGTCTGGGGCTATCAAGTGGCCGAGTTTGCCAAGGATCATTTGGTGATCGTCGCCGACAGCCGCGGGCATGGCCGCTCGACGCGCAGCGAGCAGCCGTTCGGGTATGATCTGATGACCTCCGACTATGTCGCTCTGCTCGATTATCTGAAGCTAGACAAGGTCACCCTGGTCGGCTGGTCTGATGGCGGCATCATCGGCATCGACATGGCGATGAAGAACCCGGAGAAGCTGACGCGCGTGATCGCGCAGGCGGCGAATGTGACGACGGACGGCGTCAAAGCCGACGTCATGACCAACAAGACCTTCAGCGGCTACATCGATGCGTCCGGCGAGACCTACAAGAAGCTGTCGCCGACGCCGAACGAGTATGATGCTTTCGTCACCCAGATCTCCGCGATGTGGGGAAGCCAGCCTGCCTGGACAGCCGACGACCTCGGCAAGATCAAGGTACCCGTCACCTTGACGATCGGCGACCACGACGAGGCAATCAAGCTCGACCATACCGAGATGATGGCCAAACAAATTCCAGGTTCGAAGCTGGTGATCCTCAAGGACGCAAGCCACTTCGCCATGCTGCAGGATCCAGAGGGCTACAATGCCATGATCCGCGATGCCATAGCTGGAAAGTGACGAATCGGCCATCTGCGGCATGCCTCTTTCAATTGCAGCGCATTTGGTTTATACGCAGCGCCAGCAATCGGGCTCTGCCCGGATGCATTCGCGGCCGAAGCTGGACGACATCCCGGCTTTTGGCGACCTAATCTCCTCTCATAGAAAGGAACATCCGATGTCGATTACTGCTGAGCGCAAGACGGCTCTGATCAAGGAATACGCAACGTTCGAAGGCGACACCGGTTCTCCGGAAGTTCAAGTTGCCATCCTGACCGAGCGTATCAACAACCTGACCGGCCACTTCAAGGACCACAAGAAGGATAACCATTCCCGACGTGGTCTGCTGACGATGGTTTCCAGCCGCCGCTCGCTTCTTGACTACCTCAAGAAGAAGAACGAAGGCCGTTACACCAAGCTGATCACCAGCCTGGGTATCCGCCGCTAAGGCTTTTTTCGGCGGGCGTTCCCCTTGGGACGCCCGCCGGATTTTTTCGGGGAGAGACTTCCCCATCCCGCCACGCGTGGCGGATTGCCCGGCAGACCCGGATGGGCCGGTTCTGCTAAACCAACCGTTGACCTGTCATGGGGCAGGATTGCCGGATGCTTTTGGCCAGAGCCTCGCAAGCTTTGGCCCGGTCTCTTATGGACCGATGAATGTAAAGCCTCCCGTTGTCTTGCCCATGATGCGTCACACCGATTGCGGTTGACCGTGCACCGTGCCTTGGAAGGCGAGGCGCATGTTCCCGCATTGAAGGACAAGACATATGTTCGATACTCATAGTGTGGAAATCGAGTGGGCAGGCCGCCCGCTGAAGCTCGAGACCGGCAAGATCGCCCGTCAGGCTGACGGTGCCGTTCTCGCGACCTACGGCGAAACCGTGGTTCTCGCCACCGTCGTTTCCGCCAAGGCGCCGAAGCCGGGCCAGGACTTCTTCCCGCTGACCGTCAACTACCAGGAAAAGACCTACGCAGCCGGCAAGATCCCCGGCGGCTACTTCAAGCGCGAAGGCCGTCCGTCGGAAAACGAAACCCTCGTTTCCCGCCTGATCGACCGCCCGATCCGTCCGCTCTTCCCGGAAGGCTACAAGAACGACACGCAGGTCGTCGTCACCGTCATCCAGCATGACCTTGAAAACAACCCCGACGTCCTGTCGATGGTTGCTGCGTCGGCAGCTCTGACGCTGTCGGGCGTTCCCTTCATGGGCCCGGTCGGTGGCGCCCGCGTCGGCTACATCAACGGCGAATACGTTCTGAACCCGCATCTCGACGAGATGGAAGAGTCGATCCTCGACCTCGTTGTAGCAGGTACGCACGACGCCGTTCTGATGGTTGAATCCGAAGCCAAGGAACTTAATGAAGAAGTCATGCTCGGCGCCGTCATGTTCGGCCACCGGGGCTTCCAGCCGGTCCTCGATGCGATCATCAAGCTCGCTGAAGTGGCTGCCAAGGAACCGCGTGACTTCCAGCCGGAAGACTACTCCGAACTCGAAGGCGAGATGCTGAAGCATTTCGAAGCCGAGCTTCGCACCGCCTACAAGAACACGCAGAAGGCTGAACGCTACGCTGCCGTCGACGCCGTCAAGGCGAAGGTCAAGGCACACTTCCTGCCGGAGGAAGGCGAAGCGAAGTACACGGCCGAAGAAGTCGGCGCGATCTTCAAGCACCTGCAGGCGAAGATCGTTCGTTGGAACATCCTCGACACCAAGAGCCGTATCGACGGCCGCGACCTCGAAACCGTTCGTCCGATCGTCTCGGAAGTCGGCCTCCTGCCGCGCACTCACGGTTCGGCGCTCTTCACCCGCGGTGAAACGCAGGCGATCGTCGTTGCCACGCTCGGCACCGGCGAAGACGAGCAGTACGTCGACAGCCTGACGGGCATGTACAAGGAGCGGTTCCTGCTCCATTACAACTTCCCGCCCTACTCGGTTGGCGAAACCGGCCGCATGGGTTCCCCAGGTCGCCGCGAAATCGGTCACGGCAAGCTCGCGTGGCGCGCCATCCGTCCGATGCTGCCGTCTGCTGAGCAGTTCCCTTACACCCTGCGCGTCGTCTCCGAGATCACCGAATCGAATGGCTCGTCCTCGATGGCGACCGTTTGCGGCACATCGCTTGCACTCATGGACGCTGGTGTTCCGCTCGCCAAGCCGGTTGCCGGTATCGCCATGGGCCTGATCCTCGAAGGCGACCGCTTCGCGGTTCTCTCCGACATCCTCGGTGACGAAGACCACCTCGGCGACATGGACTTCAAGGTTGCGGGTACCGCAGACGGCATCACCTCGCTGCAGATGGACATCAAGATCGCTGGTATCACAGAAGAGATCATGAAGGTCGCTCTCGGCCAGGCTCAGGGTGGCCGCGCCCACATCCTCGGCGAAATGGCCAAGGCCATCACCGAGAGCCGTGGCCAGCTCGGCGAGTTTGCACCGCGCATCGAAGTCATGAACATTCCAGTCGACAAGATCCGCGAAGTCATCGGCTCCGGCGGCAAGGTCATCCGCGAAATCGTCGAAAAGACCGGCGCGAAGATCAACATCGAAGACGACGGCACGGTCAAGATCGCGTCCTCGTCCGGCAAGGAAATCGAAGCGGCCCGCAAGTGGATCCACTCGATCGTTGCTGAACCGGAAGTTGGCCAGATCTACGAAGGCACGGTCGTCAAGACCGCCGACTTCGGCGCCTTCGTCAACTTCTTCGGCGCCCGCGATGGCCTCGTCCACATCTCGCAGCTTGCTTCCGAGCGCGTTGCCAAGACGCAGGACGTCGTCAAGGAGGGCCAGAAGGTCTGGGTCAAGCTCCTCGGCTTTGACGAGCGTGGCAAGGTCCGCCTGTCGATGAAGGTTGTCGACCAGGCAACTGGCCAGGAACTCCCGGCTGCCGAAAAGTCCGACAAGAAGAAGGAGGAAGCGGCTGAATAAGCCGCGCCTTTCAAACCGTTCGAGGGCGTGGGAGTTTTCCCGCGCCCTTTTTGTATCCGAAGGCGAGAAGAGATCATGAGCCGCGAAACCCTGAAGACCCTGTTCCATCCCTTTGCCAGCGGTACCGTTGAAGCGCCCGGCGAGGGCGAGCGTGTGCTCTTCCTCGGCGCCGAGGCAGGCTTTGCCCTGCCGGAGGGCTTTGCCGCCTCGCTGAGCGCCGTACAGGGCTTCCGGCCGCTGTTTAGGCAACTCCTCTCGCAGCGGATCGAAACCACGCCTGAGATCGAAGGCGAGGACTACGATGCCGCGCTGGTTCTCTGCAACAAGCACAAGGGCGAGAACGAGGCGAACATCGCTGCCGCGCTTCAG
Source organism: Rhizobium sp. 42MFCr.1 (assembly GCF_000377185.1). Taxonomy (NCBI): domain Bacteria; kingdom Pseudomonadati; phylum Pseudomonadota; class Alphaproteobacteria; order Hyphomicrobiales; family Rhizobiaceae; genus Rhizobium; species Rhizobium sp. 42MFCr.1. Next base: position 312,254 of record NZ_KB897819.1, on the reverse strand, counting down.
CACGTGAAGGTGGGCGGCCTGATCGTCATCGCCGGCGGCAAGGAGGATGGCGTCCAGTCGCTCCGTAAGCGTATGGAGGGCTTCGGCCTCGAGATCGAACACATGCCGAAATATCACGGCGTGGCGCTCTGGTTCGGACGGCCGGCCGACGTTAGTGAGGTCGTCAGCAAGTTTTCCAAGCCGTCCGTGCGCGTGGATGGCCGTTTCCTGACCGCGGCCGGCATGTTCTCGCACGACCGCGTCGATGATGGCTCGGAGTTGCTCGCCTCGCGTCTGCCTGCCGATTTCACCGGTGATGTCGCCGACTTTGGCGCCGGCTGGGGTTATCTGTCCGTCGAACTGGCGGAGCGCTCGCCGGGTGTCAGTCGCCTCGACCTCTACGAGGCCAACCACGCGACTCTTGAAGCCGCCAAGGGCAACATGGCGGAGAACTGCCCCGACGTGCCGGCGCGCTTCTTCTGGCATGACCTGGCGAGCGAACCGGTCAAGGACAGGTACGACCTCATCATCATGAACCCGCCCTTCCATGAAGGACATGCGGCGGAGCCGTCACTCGGTCAGGCGATGATCAAGACCGCTGCCTCAGCGCTGCGCGGAGGCGGGCGTCTCTTGCTGGTTGCCAATCGCGGATTGCCTTACGAGCCGGTGCTTGCAGCAAACTTCAAGGAGAGCGGCGAAACTTGCCGCAATGCGCGCTTCAAGGTGCTGTGGGCGAAGAAGTAGCCACGGAACAGCCCAAAGGGGAGGGGGAGCTATGGATACGGAAGCAAACAAGCAACTCGTGACGGCCTATGTCGAGGCGTTCAACCGCTTCGACATGGCGGCGTTGCGCGAGCTCTTTACCTCCGATGCGCGGATTTACGGTGTTCTGGGATATGGCGGTCTCGATGAAATCGAGCCTATCTGGCGTGAGCTCCACGAGGGGATGAACATCAACCTCGAGATCCTCGATATCGCCGCCGAGGGGAAGAACGTCGTCGTCCGCTACCGGGAAAGCGGGCGTTATTCCGGCTTCTTCCGCGGTCTCGTGGGTCACGACCCGACTGACAAGAGCTACGAGCTCACCGCGATGGAGTGGTTTGTCGTCGAAAACGGAAAGATTGCGACCCGCTGGGGCGCCAGAGATTCGGCTGCTATTCTGCGGCAGGTCACGCATCCCTAGGGGATGCCTTTCGGAAAAGCCGGGCTCGTTTCCAAGCCCGGCTTCGGTCCTTATTCCACGTCTGCCGTGCGCAGTGCGTCCAGTGTCGGCATCGAGGTGATGTTGAAGCCTGCATCTACGAAATGGATTTCGCCGGTAACGCCTGCCGACAGGTCCGACAGCAGATAAAGGGCGGAATTGCCGACCTGATCGATCGTCACCGTCTTGCGCAGCGGCGAGTTCCGCTGGTTCCAGGAGAGGATTGCGCGTGCATCGGAAATGCCAGCGCCCGCGAGCGTCCGGATCGGGCCAGCAGAGATCGCATTGACGCGGATCCCGCTCGGCCCGTAATCCGCAGCCAGATAACGCACCGACGCCTCGAGAGCAGCCTTTGCAACACCCATGACGTTGTAGTTCGGGATGACGCGCGTCGAGCCATTGTAGGTCAGCGTCAGCATCGAACCGCCGGCATTCATGAGCGGCGCGCAGCGCTTGGCGATCTCGGTGAAGGAGAAACAGGAGATCACCATCGTGCGGCTGAAATTGTCGCGCGTGGTGTCGGCGTAAAGGCCCTTCAGCTCGTTCTTGTCGGAAAAGCCGATGGCGTGAACGACGAAGTCCAGTTTGCCCCAGCGCTCCTTGATGGCATCGACGGTGGCTTCGACCGAGGCGATGTCCTCGACGTCGCACGGCAGAACGAATTCTGAACCGACTTCGGCGGCCAGCGGCTTGACACGCTTGCCGAGAGCATCGCCCTGATAGGTGAAGGCAAGTTCCGCGCCCTGTGCTGCCAGCGCCTTCGAAATTCCCCAGGCGATGGAATGGTTGTTCGCGACACCCATGATGAGGCCGCGCTTACCCTGCATGATTCCCGTCATATTATTATCCGTTGTAGCGCTGGAAGACGAGCGTGGCGTTGGTGCCGCCGAAGCCGAAGGAGTTGGAAAGGGCAATGTCGATCTTGGCATCGTCGATGCGCTTGCGAACGATCGGAACGCCGTCGAATTCAGGGTCGAGCTCAGTGATATGCGCGCTTTCGCCGATGAACCCAGCCTGCATCATCAGCAGCGAGTAGATCGATTCCTGCACGCCGGCTGCGCCCAGCGAATGGCCCGTCAGCGACTTGGTCGACTGGATGTGCGGGATCTTGTCGCCGAAGACTTCGCGGATTGCACCGATTTCCTTGCTGTCGCCAACAGGGGTCGAGGTGCCGTGCGTGTTGATGTAGTCGACATCGCCCTTCACCGTCGCGAGCGCCTGGCGCATGCAGCGGATCGCGCCTTCGCCCGACGGAGCGACCATGTCGTAACCATCCGAAGTCGCGCCGTAGCCGACGATTTCAGCGTAGATCTTTGCACCGCGCGCCTTGGCACGCTCCAGCTCTTCCAGGACGAGAACGCCCGCGCCGCCGGCGATGACAAAGCCGTCGCGGCTGACATCATAGGCACGCGACGCCGTTGCCGGCGTCTCGTTGTACTTGGAGGACATGGCGCCCATGGCATCGAAGAGGTTCGACATCGTCCAGTCAAGGTCTTCGTGGCCGCCAGCGAACATCACGTCCTGCTTGCCCCACTGGATCATCTCTGCGGCATTGCCGATGCAGTGTGCCGAGGTCGAGCAGGCCGACGAGATCGAGTAGTTGACGCCGTGGATCTTGAACCAGGTGGCGAGCGTTGCCGATGCCGTCGAGGACATCGCCTTCGGCACGGCAAACGGGCCGATGCGCTTCGGGCTGTTGTTCTTGATGGTGATCTCGGCAGCTTCGATCAGCGTGCGCGTCGAAGGTCCACCGGAGCCCATGATGATGCCGGTGCGCTCGTTGTTGCTGATGTCGCTCTCTTCCAGACCGGAATCGGCAATCGCCTGCTTCATTGCCACATGGTTCCAGGCGCCGCCCTGACTCAGGAAGCGCATGGCGCGGCGGTCGACCAGATCCGTCGGATCAAGCGAGGGGCGACCCCAGACCTGGCACTTGAAGCCGTGCTCAGCAAAATCGTTGGAGAAGGAAATGCCGGACTTGGCGTCGCGCAGCGACGCAGTGACCTCGGCGGCATCATTGCCGATCGAGGAGACAACACCCAGACCCGTAACAACTACCCGTCTCATGTGTTTCGACCTTTTCGTTTTTTCTAACTTGGAAACCGGGCAACTACGCCCGGTGCAATCAGGCTTCTTTGTCCTTGGACAGGCCGACGCGCAGGTCGGTTGCCTGGTAGATGGTTTCGCCGTCGGCCTTCAGCCAGCCATCGGCGGTGCCGAGAACCAGGCGGCCGCGCATGACGCGCTTGAAATCGATGCCGTACTCAAGCAGCTTCGTGGTCGGGCGGATCATGCCCTTGAACTTCACTTCGCCGGTTGAAAGCGCCATGCCGCGACCGGGCTCGCCCAGCCAGCCGAGGAAGAAGCCGGTCAACTGCCACATGCCGTCAAGGCCGAGGCAGCCGGGCATGATCGGGTTACCCTGGAAGTGGCAGGGAAAATACCAGTCGTCGGGTTTCACGTCGTATTCAGCGCGAATGTAGCCCTTGTCGAAGGCGCCACCGGTTTCGGAAATGTCGGTAATGCGATGAACCATCAACATCGGCGGGAGAGGAAGCTGTGCGTTGCCCGGACCGAACAGTTCGCCGCGGCCGCAGGCCAGAATTTCCTCGTAGTTGAAGCTGGATTGTTTCGTCGCCATGAAAACTCTAATTCCCCCCGCAACTATGCCGATGGATGTGAACGTTTAGTCCAAGTTCAGCGGAAAATGAAGCATAAGCATGACTGAGCTTCATCCAACCTCCGGAGGACCGGCTGCGCGCCTTATTTGGTGGTCGCATACAGGAAGGCCAAGCCCCCGGCCAGCACTAATTGCGCCAAAAGCCCGATTTTGCGGCGTTTTCGCACTCTTTGTCCCCATTGAAACTATTGAAACGCTTTTGCGCAAAAGTTATATGGCTAATGAAACCTGATTGCTTGACGCTAGATTAAACCGGAGTTCGTCGGATGGTGGCAGAGGCCCCGCTTACCATTGAGGCACGGCTGAGACACGCCGGCCTTCGTCCGACGCGCCAGCGCGTCGCGCTCGGTGACCTGCTTTTCGCCAAAGGCGATCGGCACCTGACGGTCGAGGAACTCCACGAGGAGGCCGTGCAGGCGGGAGTGCCGGTGTCGCTGGCGACCGTCTACAACACGCTGCACCAGTTTACCGAAGCAGGGATGATCCGCGTTCTCGCAGTCGAAAGCGCCAAGACCTATTTCGACACCAACGTCTCCGACCACCATCACTTCTTCGTCGAAGGCGAAAACGACGTGCTGGATATCCCGGTTAGTAATCTGACGATCGGCAATCTGCCGGAGCCGCCGGAAGGGCTGGAAATCGCCCACGTCGACGTCGTGATCCGCCTGCGCGCGAAGCGGCGCTGATTTCACATCACATCGTCAGGATGCCGGCCGGGCTTTGCCTTGTAGGTCGGAAAGGTCCAACCGAAATAGAGCGCGCCGCCGCGCACTGAGAATGCCGCGACGACACCGACGGCAGAGGCCGCATAGAGCGGCAGGTCGAGCGCGTTCGCAGCCGTAAATATGCCGCCGCCGACCAGTGCTGCCGTGATGTAGATTTCGGGCCGCAACAGCACGGACGGCTCGTTGGCCAGTAGATCGCGCAGGATGCCACCGAAGGTCGCCGTCAACGTCCCGGTCACGATGCCGATCGTTGGCGAGCCCGTGGCGGCGAGGCCCTTCGCGGCACCCATCACGCAGTAAGCCGACAGCCCTACGGCATCGAGCCAGATCAGCAAGCGATAGCGCGATTCAACGAGGTGGGCAGTAAAGAACACCAGGACGCCGATAGCGCAGCAGACGATGACGTAAGTCGGGTTCAGAACCCAGAACACCGGCACACGGCCAAGGACAATGTCGCGCACCGTACCGCCACCCGTCCCCGTGACGATGGAGAAGAACAGGAAGCCGATCAGGTCAAGCTGTTTCCGCGACGCCGCGAGCGCGCCTGTTGCCGCAAAAAGCGCAACGCCGACATAATCCACATAGACGAACAGCGGCATGCAGTCCTCCAGAACCGGCGCGTAATCTTTCGAATATGAATCACGGCGGCAAGGGCGGCGCAAGCCGGATCAAGCAAACTGTCCGGCCAACAGCGTCCTTATTCGACCAAAAGAGAAACCCTTCGTGAAAACGCTCCTGATCGCTCTGAATCTTGCCGCGCTACTCGTCGCCCCAGTTGCGGCCTTCGCACAGCAATCGCTTATCTCGGATCCGGAGGTCTATGAGAAGAAGCACTTTCAGGAGCAGTGCACCAAGGCGGAATTTTCGGACGGCTTCGTCCTCCGCCAGGATATCAACAATGACGGTCTGATCGACGCCGTCGTCAACGAGGGTGAGCTCACCTGCGACGGCGAGAAGGGTCCGCAGTGCAATGATGACGGCTGCACTTATAATTTCTATCTGCAGGTCGCCGAGGGCGGCTATTTCATGATCGCGACCGCCCAGGTCTACGGTTATGACTTCGTGAAGCGCTTCGGCAACATGGTGCTGGCAATGAAGATGCACCCGCGTTTCTGCGATCGTCCGGATGCTGACAAGGCGAAGGAGCCTTGTGTCGTCACAGCCCGTGTGCGCGGCACCAAGTTCGTGACGATCTCCAAGAAATAGCTAGTTCAGCCCGGATAGAGCTCTGAAGTGCGGCCGGCGAGGTAGTAGCCGACGAGCCCGAACCATTCGCGGATTGCCGTTGCCAGGTTCTGGGAATTCCGGCTCGGCTGCGTGAAATCGAAGCCAAGGTTTTCTCGCCCGTCAGTGCGGTAGTCCGTCGGCCACGGCACGACGTCGATTGCAAGTTTACGGAAGATGCCGACCGATCGCGGCATATGGTAGCCGGAGGTGATCAGCAGGCAGTTCGAAAGACCTTGGCTTGCCAGAAGCTCCTTGGTGTTCATCGCGTTTTCGAAGGTCGTGCGCGATGTCGTTTCTTCGACCAGGCGATCTCGGCCAATGCCGAACATCGGGAAGAAGCGCGCCGATATCGCCGCGTCACCTTCGTAGATGCCGGAGATCGACCCATCGCCGCCGGAAATCAGGATTCGCGTCTGCGGAAATTTCTGCGCCAGGCGCAGCGCTTCGACGAAGCGATCGGCCCCGGCATTGAGCTCTATTCCGTGGCGGGCGGTATTCACCTCGTTCTCGAATGCACCGCCCAAGACGATCATGCACTGCAGGCTTGGCGGATCCTGCGGTTTGACAAACCGATCCTCGAGACCCTGCAGAAGGTAGTTGCCGACGGTGGTGTAGAGCGTGACGAACAAAATCAGGCCCGCAATCGCCGACGAAACGAGACTTGTCGCACGCCAGCGGACAAGGCCCGTCACCAGGGCAAACAGGACGAAAAGGAAAGCGAGCGACAATGGCTGCCCGAAAATCCAGATGAGCTTTGAAAAGAGAAACAAGGATGTCTTCCTTCAGCGGTTTCCGCCCGCCATCTATCTGATTCGATAGGCTTCTATTGCGACTTCATTTCGTGCGCACCGCCGAACGTGGCGTGGCGTTAAACCGACGTTGCAGGCGTTTGGGGATGAGCAGAGAGGCGAGCGCAACCAGCATCGCAAAGACGGCAATCACCCACAGGGCCGCTGCACCCGCGATCTGTGTGAGCAGCGCGCCCATCACCGCGCCCGCAAACATGCCGGCCCACGGTACGATCTGGATCGTCCACTCTAATCGCTTGTCGCCGATAATCCAGCGCCCAAGGCCACGCCCAAAACGCGAGAGCGCTCCGGTCACATAGGTCAGCCCGATCGGCAGCCCCTCGATCTGCTCCACGGCCGCGTTCACCATCCCCATCGAAGCGACGATGAGATAGAAGCGCGGCATCGCCACGCTCTCGCCCATCATGAGAGAGGCGGTAGCCAGCGCGATGCTGACGCAGGAAAGCACGGCGAACGTGCGCCGGTCCGCGAAATGCGCGATCACGATCCCGGCCGCATTGCCAAGCACGAAGACCATGATCGCCGAGAGTAGAATGGCCGCATGCCGTAGATCGCCGCCGCCGAGCGACAGGGCGGCGCGCGTTGTGTTGCCCGTCATGAACGACACGAAATCACCGGTCAGCGCCAGTCCTGTCGCATCGGTCATACCCGCCAGAAAGGAAATCGCGCCGGCAAGCACCAGGCCGGTCGTCGTTCTGCGCGTGTGTATGATGCGCCGCCGTCTTTCTCGTGTCATTGAACCAAGGCTCCAGGCTGCCGATCAGTCGGCATCGGAACCATACATACCCGCAGTTGCTAAAAATTTGGCAACGCAGTGTATGAGGAAATGACCGCGAGCGAACAGTCCTCGGGCGCGACAGCCGTTAAGACGAAAGTGGTTCCAAACGCGTCGAACAGCCAGTGTTATTCGTGTCGGGAGAAATTTGGTGGAGCTAAGCGGGATCGAACCGCTGACCTCTTGCATGCCATGCAAGCGCTCTCCCAGCTGAGCTATAGCCCCATCAAGGCGGTCCGGCTAGGCCGGTCCTGGGATGCTTCGCGAAGCGCTTGCCTCGCGGAGTGGCGGCTTCTTACTTCCGGTTTTTGGAGATAGCAAGCCAAAAAAATCGGCCCGGCGAAATTTTCTCGTCCGGGCCGAGACTTAATCCGATCAGACTTCGTCTTCGTCGCCGGTGACGCCGATGATGTCGCTCATGTCGTCGTCATCGTCGTCTTCGTCGGCTTCGAGGAAGGTGTCGTCGTCGTCGCCTTCGATTTCGACGTCGTCATCACCCATATCTGGAATCTCGTCGCCGGATGCGCCTTCATCAGCGTCCTCGAGCGACACCAGTTCGACTTCCGTGCTTTCGGTATCGACTTCTGCCACTTCCTCTTCATCCTGGGCTTCAGCTGCTGCGGCAGCAGAGGTTTCCTCGAAGAAGGAGAGCGGATAGGACTTGCCCGTATAGGGAGAAACGATCGGATCCCGGTTCAGGTCGTAGAACTTCTTGCCGGTTTCCGGATCGGTACGCTTCGTTCCAAGTTCAGCTTTCGCCACTGTTAGCCTCGTGAGAATGGCCGAATCAAGATTCGGCAAATGCCGTGAAACCCGGCGTTCTATTCGGAATTTATAAGCCGGTCCCCATAATCGTTGCAGCACGGCATGTCAAAGCCAAACTTCATGCATCGCTCATGCGCGCCAGATGACCGGCGCCGCCATTTGTGATAGTGAGCCGGCGATTGTTCATTTGCAGGGTAGATCGGCGCGTGGCCGGCTGCCGGGATAGGTGCGAGAAATGTACCAGCCGCCGCATTTTCGTGAGGAAGATTTGAGTGTCCAGCACGCCTTGATCCGGGCACATCCGCTCGGCATGCTGATCACTGCGGGTGCTTCGGGCTTGATGGCGAATTCGGTCCCTTTCCATCTGGATGCCGCAGCCTCCGAAAAGGGGATCTTGCGCCTTCACCTCGCCAAGGCCAATCCGCAGTGGCGCGATATCGACGCCGGCGCGGATGTGCTCGCCGTCTTCCAGGGCGCCGATGCCTACATCACGCCATCCTGGTACCAGACGAAGCAGGAGACCGGTAAAGTCGTGCCGACCTGGAACTACGCGATCGTACAGGTCAGGGGCAGGGCCCGTGTCATCGACGACGCGGACTGGCTGCTTCAGCAGATCAACGCGATCACCACGCAACAGGAAGGCCCACGCGACAGGCCTTGGGCAGTGGGTGATGCGCCTGATGATTTCATCCGCGCGCAGATGAAAGGCATCATCGGCGTCGAAATCGAGATTGCAGCGATTGAAGGCAAGTGGAAGGTCAGCCAGAACCGACCGGTTGCTGATCGCGAAGGTGTTGTTGCCGGTCTCGGTGAAGAGTCCGGTCGGGAAGACATGGTCGATCTCGTCCGCCGCTACGGCGGATTGGCGGAGAAATGAACGGACAGATGAGCTCCAAACAGTTTACGATCGCCATCGATGGACCCGCAGCCGCAGGCAAGGGAACGCTCTCGCGCCGCATCGCGGAGACCTACGGCTTTCATCATCTCGACACGGGGCTGACTTACCGCGCGACGGCAAAGGCTTTGCTTGACGCCGGCCTGACGCTCGACGACGAGGCGGTGGCAGAAAAGATGGCGCGCGAGGTTGAACTGGCCGGTCTCGATCGCGATATACTTTCGAAGCATGAGATTGGCGAGGCGGCCTCGAAGATCGCGGTCATGCCTTCGGTGCGGCGTGCACTGGTGGAGGCGCAGCGGCGGTTTTCTGAAAAGGCGCCCGGAACGGTGCTCGACGGCCGTGATATCGGAACCGTCGTCTGCCCGGCGGCGCCGGTAAAGCTCTATGTAACGGCAAGTCCCGAGGTTCGGGCGAAACGCCGCTACGACGAAATAACAGGCAAGGGAGGAATTGCCGATTTCGATGCCATTTTCGACGACGTCAAGCGCCGCGACGAACGCGACATGGGACGGGCCGACAGCCCTTTGAAACCAGCCGAAGACGCGCACTTGCTTGATACGTCGGAAATGAGTATAGAGGCCGCGTTTCAAGCTGCGAAATCGATCATCGATGCAGCTTTGAGCCGAAATACCTAATTCGAGCGATTTGCCCAAGCTTTGCCTGGGCCGCTTCCGAAGACTAAGCCTGAAATTCCGTCCAAGCGCCGGATTGCTTCCCGACAGGAAGCGGACTGGGTTCAGGCCCGTTCAACACGAACCAACCGGCGCATACGTATCCGGATTCGGATATGCAGGAGATTACATGTCAGTAGCTACTCCCTCTCGCGAAGATTTCGCGGCCCTTCTCGAAGAATCCTTTGCCAAGCACGACCTGGCTGAAGGCTATGTCACCAAGGGCATCGTAACGGCAATCGAGAAGGACTCTGCCGTTGTCGACGTCGGCCTCAAGGTCGAAGGTCGCATCCTACTCAAGGAATTCGGCGCCAAGGCCAAGGACGGCTCGCTCAAGGTCGGCGACGAAGTCGAAGTTTACGTCGAGCGCATCGAAAACGCTCTTGGCGAAGCAGTTCTGTCGCGCGAGAAGGCTCGCCGCGAAGAAAGCTGGGTCAAGCTCGAAGCCAAGTTTGAAGCTGGTGAGCGCGTTGAAGGCGTTATCTTCAACCAGGTCAAGGGCGGCTTCACGGTTGACCTCGACGGCGCGATTGCCTTCCTGCCGCGTTCGCAGGTCGACATCCGTCCGATCCGCGACGTTACCCCGCTGATGCACAACCCGCAGCCCTTCGAAATCCTCAAGATGGACAAGCGCCGCGGCAACATCGTCGTTTCGCGTCGTACGGTTCTGGAAGAATCCCGTGCCGAGCAGCGTTCTGAAATCGTTCAGAACCTCGAAGAAGGCCAGGTTGTTGACGGCGTCGTCAAGAACATCACCGATTACGGTGCGTTCGTTGACCTCGGCGGCATTGACGGCCTGCTGCACGTCACCGACATGGCATGGCGCCGTGTGAACCATCCGTCGGAAATCCTGTCCATTGGCCAGCAGGTCAAGGTTCAGATCATCCGCATCAACCAGGAAACCCACCGCATCTCGCTCGGCATGAAGCAGCTCGAGTCGGATCCGTGGGATGGCATCCAAGCCAAGTATCCGGAAGGCAAGAAGATTTCCGGTACCGTCACGAACATCACCGACTACGGTGCGTTCGTCGAGCTGGAGCCGGGCATCGAAGGCCTGATCCACATTTCGGAAATGTCCTGGACCAAGAAGAACGTACACCCCGGCAAGATCCTGTCCACGAGCCAGGAAGTCGAAGTCGTCGTTCTCGAAGTCGATCCGTCCAAGCGCCGTATTTCGCTCGGCCTCAAGCAGACGCTGGAAAATCCGTGGGCGGCATTCGCTCGCAACCATCCGGCTGGCACTGAAGTCGAAGGCGAAGTCAAGAACAAGACCGAATTCGGCCTGTTCATCGGCCTCGACGGCGATGTTGACGGCATGGTGCACCTCTCCGACCTCGACTGGAACCGTCCGGGCGAACAGGTCATCGAAGAGTTCAACAAGGGCGACGTCGTTAAGGCGGTCGTTCTCGATGTTGACGTCGAAAAGGAGCGCATCTCGCTCGGCATCAAGCAGCTCGGCAAGGACGCTGTCGGCGAAGCCGCAGCTTCGGGCGACCTGCGCAAGAATGCAGTCGTTTCCTGCGAAGTCATCGCAGTCAACGACGGCGGCATCGAAGTGAAGCTCGTCGACCACGAAGACATCACGTCGTTCATCCGCCGCGCAGACCTGTCGCGCGACCGCGACGAGCAGCGTCCGGAACGCTTCTCGGTTGGCCAGGTTGTTGACGCCCGCGTCACCAACTTCTCCAAGAAGGACCGCAAGATCATGCTGTCCATCAAGGCTCTGGAAATCGCGGAAGAGAAGGAAGCTGTTGCTCAGTTCGGTTCGTCCGACAGCGGCGCTTCGCTCGGAGACATTCTCGGCGCGGCTCTGAAGAACCGCGGCGGCGAATAATCGCCAGCAGGCTTGAAGAACAAAAGAACCCGCCGGAGCGATCCGGCGGGTTCTTCGTTTCTGTACTGTCGTTGCAATGGCGAGCTATTCCCAGTCGACCTTGCGTCGGTAGAGCGAATAGGCTTCGTCGCCACTCACGGCGATTGGCAGGGCCGGCGCCGGGCGGTGAGGCGGCGTGCCAGCCTTGATCAGACTTTCTCGGGCGGCAATCGCTGCAGCCGCCTCACTGTCCATCAGGATGTCCGTTTCGTCGTCGTCCGACGGCTCGCCCTGCCGCTCTTCCTCTTCCGACGGCTCGCCGCCGTTGTGGTCCTCGCGGTACATCGCGTGGGCGCCACTATCGTCGGTCTCGTCCTTCGAGAACTCGTAAGGCTGCGTCGCGTACGGCACGCCCTCGACGATTTTCATGAGCACCGGCGCATAGGTCTCGTCGATCGCTTGCTGCACCGTCAAGGGTGCTGGCGGTTCCGGGGCAGGGTGTCGTTTTGCCGCCGCTGCGGCCGCTTCGGTTGCCGGTTGTTCCGCGATGAGGGGCGATTGGCGCGCAATGCCCTCCGGCAATGGATGCAGATCGGGCAGGGTGGTCAATTCTTCCGGCAGATCGGCGAGGACCGTTTCGTCGAGGATGATATCGATCTCGACCGCAGGATCGGGATCGACGGCTTCCAGCAGCACTTCCGTTTCCTGGTCCTGAATGATTGTAACGATCAGCTTCGTGGTATCGTTCGACAGCGAGGCTGATATCGCCGGCCAGCTCTTCGGAATGATCGGGTCGTCCTTGGACGTTGTCCGAGCGGTCTCGGCTTGCACGGTTTCCCGTGCCGGATCCGCGGCGTGCCTGGGCGGCACGCTCTCCTGCACATCTTGATTAGGCTCCGCGAGTGTTTCTTCGGCGGACGCCTTGGCGGTCGGATTGACGATCGGTTCGTCAGCGACTGCATCGTTCTTGATGAGTTCGGTCCGCTCGTCGCCGCCATCGATATGGGCCGCGGCAACCAGTGCGGTCTGCGGCCGTGCAGATTCCGGTTCCTGCTTTGTCGGCAAAGGTACCTGCGCAGTCCCAGCAAGATTGTCCCTATGGATGCGAATTTCCGTCCGCTGTTCCTGGCGCGTCGGCGAGGCGTCGTTCTGGCCGTAGGAGCGAACCACGGCGCGGGCGGCGAGATCGCGATCCTTGTAGCGGATCGTTTCAAGATAGGTGGCGATGCGGGCAGCCTCCGGTCCAGCCGGGTTCCGGAGCGCCTCTGCAAGCAGGCGAAGCGGAACTGCGTGGCCTTGCATCGCAAGCTGTCGCTCGACTTTTTCGATCTTCGCCGGCGGCAGCTTCTCGATCGCAGCTGCCATGCGGGAGGCAAAGGCTAGGTCGGTTTCGTCGTCCTCGCGCGGGGTCGCAAGCGCCTCGCTCGTGGCACTGAGCACATCGAGAAGGGCGTCGACCATCCGCGCCCGGACAGCTAGCAGAAGAATGCTGAGCTTGCCGGCAACAGAAGAATTGAGATCGGCGCCCTGAATCTGATGCACGGGAGCAACGGCGCTGGCCGCGCGCACCAGGCCATCGGTACTGACGGCCGCGGTCTGGCTCTGGGAGGAAAGGCTTCCGTTTGACGCTGCACGAACCGGAGACAACATGTCATGCTCCTTCTTTCGTAAAGTGCGGTGAAGGCAGGCTACACAGAAGGCCGCGCTCATCCGGCCCGTTGCATTCCCCGGCAGTTCGGTCTGCCCGACGCGGCGCTCCATCGCGCCGTTGAATGCATAAAAATTGGTAAACAATCTAACGAAGCGGCGTTAACGAATTACTAATGGCCGGTACGCGCATCGCCGCGCCCGGTTCAATACGTGCAAAATCCAGAAACGTCTTAGCTGTGGGCGAAAATGTCGGCTTCTTCCCAGCCGAGCAGATCGAGCTTGGCGCGCGTCGGAAGGAATTGGAAGCAGGCGTTGGCATGATCCATGCGGCCGTCTCGCACCAGCCGCTCGGTCAGCTTGTCGCGCAGCGCGTGCAGGTAAAGCACGTCAGAGGCCGCGTATTCCAGCTGCGCAGGGGACAAAGTTGCGGCAGCCCAGTCGGAGGATTGCTGCGTCTTGGAAATATCGACGTCGAGCATTTCCTTGAGATTGTCCTTCAGTCCATGCCGATCGGTATAGGTTCGGCAGAGACGTGAGGCGATCTTGGTGCAGAACACCGGCTGCATGGTGACGCCGAAGGTGTGGAACAAGACGGCAATGTCGAAGCGGCCATAGTGGAAGATCTTCTGTTGCCCATTGGCAAGCAGCGCCACGAGGTTCGGCGCTTCCTTCTGCCCGGCGGCGATGCGGATCACGTCGGCCGTGCCGTCGCCCGGTGAGAGTTGCACCACGCACAGTCGGTCGCGGCGCGGCACAAGGCCCAGCGTTTCGGTGTCGATGGCAATCGCTCCGGTATAGCGGGCGGCATCAGCCGCGGAAATATCACCTTCATGGTAACGTATGATGGCTGCCATCGATTTCTTCTCACACTCGAACTGTCACTTGTGGCCTATAGCGCAAAGCCATGGCGGGCGATACCGCCAAGGCTCAGAATGTCGGCGGTGTATTGATCCAGATGAGGACGGTTTCGCCATCGTGACGGTTGCGCCAGGAGTGATAGCGACGGCTTTCGAAATAGAGCGAATCGCCGGGTCCGAGATCGAAGAACTGATCGGAATCGAGGACCAGCTCCAGCCTCCCGGAGAGTACGTGCATGAACTCCTCCCCTTCGTGTCGGTAGGCGCCTTCGCTCGCCGCACCGGGTGCGAGCACGAAACGGTGGCAATCCATCATCGTGCGGCCCTCGGCCAGAAGCTGCACCGTGACACCTGGCGTCGTTTCCGGCCATGTGCGCCAAGCGCCGGCGCGGACGACCTCGGGCATGTCGTCGCGCTCTTCCCCAGAAAGCCTGGAAACCGTGGTGCCATAATATGCCGCAAGGTCGTGCAACGTCTTGAAACTCACCCCCTGGGAGGTGCGTTCGAGCGTCGACAGTGTCGAGGCAACAATGCCAACGTCACCGGCAACCTGATCCAGTGTCTTGCCGGCGCCGTGGCGCAGACTGCGCAGCCGCCGACCTAGATCCGAGGCGTCAGACGCATCCGAATTTTCAGATGGTTCCTCGCTTTCCAATGCCTCGCGAATGGCGGCCGGATTGAGTCCGCGCTCGGTTCGATACCAGGCTATCTTTTTTAACCGTGCGACGTCCTCGGCGCTGTATTGCCGGTGCCCGGTTTCCGACCGATCCGGAACGACGAGGCCCTGGCTTTCCCAAAGGCGCAAGGTCGATGCGGAAACGCCTGCTGATTTTGCCGCCTCCGCCACTTTGTAGCGCACGGGCATACCGTTGTTCATAAGCCAAATATTCCCGGTTCGTTTGTCTTCTTGAGGTCTTGCTCGACCTAGTTTTTCTTCGACGACCATCGCTGAAAACGACAGCAGTTTGAAGCGGCAAATGGAGCTTGCATTCTTGCAGGAAAAATGTAGGAATTTTCTACATGTCTTGCCGAAGTTATGCAAGATAGTTCATCCATTCCAGAGCAGGAACGCACCGATGGCCGCGACCACCCTCACAGACCGAAAGAATGCCGCAATCTCGCGTGGCGTTGGCATGACGACGCAGATCTATGCCGATCGCGCAGAAAATGCCGAGATCTGGGACAAGGAAGGTCGACGCTATATCGACTTCGCGGCCGGCATTGCCGTCCTCAACACCGGCCATCGGCATCCGCGCGTGATCGCAGCCGTCAAGGATCAGCTCGATCACTTCACCCACACCTGCCACCAGGTGGTGCCTTACGAGAGCTACGTCCACTTGGCCGAGCGTCTCAATGCGCTGACGCCCGGCAACTTCGAGAAGAAGACGATCTTCGTCACAACAGGTGCCGAAGCCGTCGAGAATGCGGTGAAGATCGCCCGTGCCGCGACCGGCCGCTCCGCCGTGATTGCCTTTGGCGGCGGTTTCCATGGCCGCACCTTCATGGGTATGGCGCTGACCGGCAAGGTCGTGCCCTACAAGGTCGGTTTCGGCGCAATGCCGGGCGATGTCTTCCATGTCCCGTTTCCGGTCGAGCTGCATGGCGTGACGCCGGATCAGTCGCTGGCCGCGCTGAAGAAGCTGTTTGCCGCTGATGTCGATCCGCAGCGTGTTGCCGCCATCATTATCGAGCCAGTTCAGGGCGAGGGTGGTTTCTACCCGGCGCCGGTCGCCTTCATGAAGGCGCTGCGCGAACTCTGCGACCAACACGGCATCCTCATGATCGCCGATGAGGTGCAGACCGGCTTTGCTCGTACCGGCAAGATGTTCGCGATGGATCATCATGAGGTCGCACCCGACCTGATGACGATGGCAAAGAGCCTCGCTGGCGGCTTCCCGCTGGCCGCCGTCACGGGTCGTGCCGAGATCATGGATGCGCCCGGACCGGGCGGTCTCGGCGGTACCTATGGAGGCAATCCGCTTGGCATAGCTGCGGCTCACGCAGTCCTCGACGTCATCAAGGACGAAGATCTCTGCGATCGCGCCAATCAGCTTGGCAACCGGTTGAAGCAGCGCCTGGAATCACTGCGCGAAAAGGTGCCTGAAATCGTCGATATCCGCGGTCCGGGTTTCATGAACGCTGTCGAGTTCAACGACAAGACGACGAAGCTGCCGAGCGCCGATTTCGCCAACAAGGTTCGCCTGATTGCGCTTGAGAAAGGCCTGATCCTGCTGACGTGCGGCGTGCATGGAAACGTCATCCGTTTCCTCGCCCCGATCACGATCCAGGATAGTGTCTTTGGCGAAGCGCTCGACATTTTGGAAGCCTCGATCCTCGAAGCAAGCGGTAAGTAGGGCCAGCCCTTCTTTGCCTGGAGTTACATGACATGGCATTCACAACTGCATTGACAAAACACGTTCCCTTTTCCTCGCCGTTCCTGCGCGATGCCGGCTATATCAACGGTAGCTGGACGGCCGGCGGCGCGACCAAGACCTTTGACGTCCTCAATCCTGCCACCGGCGAGGTTCTCGCCTCGCTGCCCGACATGGCGGCTGCCGAGACGCGGGAAGCAATCGACGCCGCCTACGCTGCTCAGCCGGCCTGGGCCGCGCGGCCCGCAAAGGAGCGCGCCGGGATTCTGCGCAAATGGCATGACCTGATGGTCGCTCATGCCGATGAACTGGCCGCCATCCTGACCGCTGAAATGGGCAAGCCTTTCCCCGAGGCCCGCGGCGAGATCCTTTACGCTGCAGCCTATGTCGAATGGTATGCGGAAGAGGCCAAACGCATCTATGGCGAGACAATCCCTGCGCCGTCGAGCGACAAGCGCATGATCGTCATCAAGCAGCCGGTTGGCGTCGTCGGCACGATCACGCCTTGGAATTTTCCGGCCGCGATGATCACTCGCAAGATCGCCCCGGCGCTGGCTGTCGGCTGCGCGGTCGTCTCAAAGCCTGCCGAGCAGACGCCGCTGTCGGCGCTGGCACTTGCCGTTCTCGCCGAGCAGGCCGGTATTCCGGCCGGCGTCTTCAACGTCATCGTCGGAGAAGACGGCCCGGCAATCGGCAAGGAGCTTTGCGGCAACGACAAGGTGCGCAAGATCAGCTTCACCGGATCGACGGAGGTCGGCCGCATTCTGATGCGCCAGTGCGCCGATCAGATCAAGAAGATCAGCCTCGAGCTTGGCGGCAACGCGCCCTTCATCGTCTTTGACGATGCGGATCTGGACGCAGCGGTCGAGGGCGCTCTGGCGTCCAAGTATCGCAATGCCGGCCAGACCTGCGTCTGCGCAAACCGCCTTTATGTCCAGTCAGGAGTCTATGATGCCTTCGCCGCCAAACTTGCGGCCAAAGTCGAGACGATGGCCGTCGGTGACGGTTTCAAGGCTGGCGTGACGATCGGCCCGTTGATCGACGAGCAGGGCCTATCCAAGGTGGAGAGCCACGTTGCAGATGCTGTTTCGAGGGGAGCGAGGATTCTGACGGGCGGCAAGCGCGTCGAGGGTGCCGGCACCTTCTTCACACCGACCGTGCTCACCGGCGTCACCCGCGAGATGAAGGTCGCGCGCGAAGAAACGTTCGGTCCCGTCGCGCCGCTCTTCCGCTTCGATACGGTCGAGGATGTGATCGCCCAGGCCAACGACACCGAGTTCGGCCTCGCCGCCTACTTCTTCGCCGGCGACCTGAAAAAGGTCTGGCGTGTCGCAGAGGCGCTGGAATACGGCATGGTCGGAATCAATACCGGCCTGATGTCGACGGAAACGGCACCCTTCGGCGGCATCAAGCAGTCTGGCCTCGGCCGCGAAGGCTCGCGCCACGGTGCCGATGACTATCTGGAGATGAAGTATCTCTGCATGGGCAATGTCTGAGCGACACGTCACTCACGACAGTTGAGGCATTGCAAACGGGATCGCCGGCCGCGGCGGTCCCGTCTTTTTCGGTTAGCTTTGCTGTGCTTGCCCTCCCAGCTGCCAATCCGGCAGCGGGAAGATGCGATCATAGGCCCAGTTGAAAACGAACGCGTAGACCACGTAGAAAAGCGCGAAGGACACATCCATCGTCAGCGCCTGGATGACGCTGATGTCGAGGTACCAGGCGATCATCGGCAGTAGCGCGAGCAGCAACCCGACCTCAAACATGACCGCATGCAGAACGCGGACCGCAACACTCTTTTGCGTGCCGCCGGTGAGGTATTGCATCAGATGGTCGAAGCCGAGATTGTAGAGATAGTTCCAGGCTGTCGCGAGCGTCGCGCCGGCGGCGCCGATCACGCCGATATCGGCCATAGGCATGCCGAAGGCCAGCGCGCCGAGCGGCGTGACAAGCGCAAGTCCGATAATTTCGAAGCTGATGGCGTGACGGACACGGTCTGCGGTTTTACGCATGGTCTACCCCCAGTGGGAATGTTCGGGTCGTCCCGAGTTGATGCCCATAGAGGGGGAGGTCGTCCTCACACCCTTTTAATAGGTATTCTGGCAGCCGAAGACAAGGGCAGGACCCTGCTCAGTAGTGCGGCGGCCGTGTAATCGCCGGCGCTTCCAGCGATTGCTCCTCAAGCGACAGAAACCGTTCCGTCAGCCTGTCCAGCTTGGCCCGCGTCTGCTCCACGGCCTTCCATTGTTCGGCCAGCTGGTCGGACAGTTCCTCGATCGTCTTTGCCTGATGGGCAACGATTTCCTCGAGCTTTGTAATGCGGTTCGTCTCTTCGGACATGGAACCTCCTCGCCGCAACCGGCCAATGTCATGCCATCTGAAAAGCGGAAATAGTCCGCGCGGTCAATCGTTTCGAGGGCGGTGACGTGCGATTTGCAAAAGTGAACCGTTTGGTTACTAAAAGCCCTTGCCGCGCCCCACGTTGTGGGGTAGGGCCATAGCCCTTCAGGGAGGAATTCTCATGGATCTTGGTAACGGCTTTCTTCATCCAGACCGGCTCTTTCCGGCCGATCCGGCAACCCGCACGGTCGCGCGGGACCTCTACGAGACGGTTCGGGCCCTGCCGATCGTAAGCCCGCACGGGCATACGGAACCCTCATGGTTTGCCGACGACAAGCCGTTCGAGGATGCGTCCTCGCTGCTTGTCATTCCGGATCATTATCTCTTCCGCATGCTGCACAGCGTTGGCGTCAAGCTCGACGATCTCGGCGTGCCTCGCCTCGACGGCAAGCCGGTCGCCAAGGGCCGTGACATCTGGCGCGCTTTCGCCGCGCAATACCATCTCTTCCGCGGTACGCCCTCCAGCCTCTGGGTCGATCATGCGATGTCGGCCGTCCTCGGCTGTGAAGAGCCGCTGACGCCTGAAAATGCGGATGCGCTTTACGACCATATCAATGCGCAGCTGGCGCTGCCGGAGTTCCGCCCGCGCGCCCTGCACAAGCGCTTCGGTATCGAGACGATCGCCACGACCGAGGGCGCGCTCGACCCGCTGGTGCATCACCAGAAGATGGCGGAAGACGGCTGGATCGGCCGCGTCCGCACCACCTACCGGCCGGACAGCGTCACCGACCCGGATGCCGTCGGCTTCCGCGAAAACCTGGTTCGGCTTGGCGAACTGACCGATTGCGACGTGACAAAGTGGGATGGGCTGATCGATGCCCACCGCAAGCGCCGCGCCTATTTCCGCCAGTACGGCGCGACTGCCACCGACCATGGCGTGCCGACGGCCTTCACGGCGGACCTGCCGCTGGCTGACAAGCAGCGCTTGCTCGACAGGGCGCACAAGGGGACGCTGAGCGCCGAGGAAACGGAGCTTTACCGCGGCCAGATGCTGACCGAAATGGCCGGGCTTTCAGCCGAAGACGGCATGACGATGCAGATCCATGCCGGCTCGCGCCGCAACACCGATCGCGAACTGTTCCAGACCCGCGGCCCGAACATGGGCGCGGATATCCCGACGCCGACCGATTGGGTCGGCGGGCTTTCAGCAATGCTCGCCAAGTATGGCAATGCGCCGGGCCTGCGAGTGCTCCTCTTCACTCTCGACGAGACGACCTATGCCCGCGAGCTGGCACCGATGGCCGGCCATTGGTCCTGCCTGATGATCGGTCCGCCCTGGTGGTTCCACGACAGCCCGAACGGCATTCGCCGCTATCTCGACCAGGTGGTGGAGACGGCCGGTTTCGCCAACCTGGCGGGCTTCAACGACGATACGCGCGCGCTTCTGTCGATCCCGGCGCGCCACGATGTCTGGCGCCGCGAGGTCTGCCGCTTCCTGGCGCAGTTCGTGACCGAACACCGCATGTCCCGCAAGGAAGCCGAGATCGTCGCCGGCGAGCTCTCCTACGGAAATGCGAAGAAGGCATACAAGCTGTGACCGAACGTCTGACGAGCCTTTCCGACCTCGCGCCGACTGCCAAGCTTCCCGGCTATAATCGCAACGGGTTGAAGCCGGGTATCCTGCATCTCGGTCCCGGCGCATTCTTTCGCGCCCATTTCGCGCCGTTCACGGATGCCGCGATTGCGGCCGCCGGTGGCGATTGGGGCATCGAGGTTGCGAGCCTGCGGACAGCCGACGTCGCCGATCACCTGAATGAGCAGAACGGCCTCTATACGATGCTCGTGCGCGATACATCGGGCACGACGGCGAATGTCATCGGTCCGATCCTGCGCGCGCATGTGGCGACCCGCAATCCCGGCGATCTCCTTGCCCGGCTTGAGGATCCCGCGATCAAGATCGTCAGTCTGACGGTCACGGAGAAGGCTTATGGCTTCGATTCCGCGACCGGCGGCTTGGACTTGAAGCATCCCGACATTGCCGCCGACCTTGCCAACCGCCATGCGCCCCGTGGCGTCATCGGCTACATCGTCGAGGGGCTTGCACGCCGCCGCGCCAAGGGTATCGCGCCGTTCACGCCGCTCAGCTGCGATAACCTGCCGAGCAACGGCGCCGTCCTGAAGCGGCTCGTGCTCGAGTTCGCCGCTCGCATCGATCCGGAGCTTCGCGAGTGGATCGAAAAGAACGTGCCCTTCCCATCGACCATGGTCGATCGCATCACGCCGGCAAGTACCGATGCCACCTATCGCGATGCCGAAAGACTCACCGGCAGGCAGGATCTGGTGGCCATCGAGACCGAACCCTTCACGCAATGGGTGATCGAGGATCACTTCGCCAACGGCCGCCCGGAATGGGAAAAGGCCGGCGCGCTGATGGTCGAGGAAGTCTCCGCTTACGAAAAGATGAAGCTGCGGATGCTGAACGGCGCGCACTCGCTGCTCGCCTATCTCGGTTACATAGGCGGCTATGAATTTATCCGCGACGTCATGGATGACGTCGGCCTTGCGGCGCTTGCGCGCCGCCACATGAACGCGGCCGCCGCCACGCTCGATCCCGTGCCCGGTATCGATCTTGAAGCCTATGCCGACGAGTTGATAGCGCGCTTTGCGAACAAGGCGATTGCTCACCGCACCTATCAGATCGCCATGGACGGCACGCAGAAGCTGCCGCAGCGCCTCCTCGAGCCGGCCGCCGAAGCCTTGGCGAACGGCAGCAAGGCGGAAACCTATGCGATCGCAGTGGCTGCCTGGATGCGCTATGCCCTTGGCGTTAACCGGGATGGCGAACGCTACGAATTGCGCGACCCGCGCGCGGGGGAAATTGCTGCGCTCCTGGCCGACGTGCCGCGCAATGGCGGCGCGGTGTCGAAAGCCCTGTTCGGGCTGGCGGGCCTTTTCCCGGCGGCGCTGATTGGCAATATCGGCTGGACCGAGGATGTGGCGAACAAGCTTGAGATCCTGATCCAGGACAACAAGCTGCCGCTGTTCTAAGGAAGGGTGCTGCGACGGTGCGGGCCGTCGCAGTATGGATTTTCGAGGCCCTTCCATCTGTGGCGAGGGCTGGGTTTTAGCGCGTTGCCCTCCCATAACCCGTCATCCCTGTGCTTGTCACAGGGATCCAGCGCCCAAGTCCTTGGGCGCAGGAGATCCTTTTCCACGAGTTATGGTCGTTCACCGCGCCGGCCGGTGGCTGGATTCCTGTGACAAGCACAGGAATGACGGTCTATTAGGCTCAGTGCCTACGCCTATGCCTATGCCTTCACGCGCGCCATAGCAGGATCGTAGAGCGGCTGCAGCGAGACGCTGCATGGCACGCGCTCGCGTGCCACGTCGAGTTCGTAGCTGCCGGACAGCACGAAGTCTTCGCTCACACCGTCCGGGTTGCGCACATAGCCGTAGCCGATCGGCTTCCCGATCGTGTAGCCGAAGCCGCCGCTGGAAAGCCAACCCACACGTTTGCCGTCGCGATAGATGGTCTCGCGGCCAAGCAGCACGACATCGGGATCCTCGGGCACGAAGCAGGCGAGCATCTTCTTGACGCCCGACGCGAGCTGCCGTTCGATCGCCTCGCGGCCACGAAACGGCGTGTTCTTCCTCGTCTTCACGGCCCAGCCAAGCCCGGCTTCAACAGGTGTATGATCCGGACCCATATCCGAGCCCCAGGCGCGATAGCCCTTCTCAAGACGGCAGCTCTCGATGGCGCGATAGCCGGCATTGACAAGCTGTAGCGGACCGCCCGCCGCCATCAGCGCATCATAAACGGTCGTCGCATATTCAATTGGCATATGAAGTTCGTAGCCGAGTTCGCCGACATAGGTGATGCGCAGCGCCCGGACCGGGCAGCCGGCAATGCCGATCGTCTTGACGCGGCCGAACGGGAACGCCGCGTTGGAAACATCGCTGCTGGTCACCTTCTCCAACACTGCGCGCGCATTCGGCCCCATCAGAGACAGCACGGAGTAGGCTGAGGTGACATCGACAAGTTCCGCATGCATTCCGCTCGGAATACTGCGCGCTATCCAATCGAAATCGTGGGTCGCAAAGCCAGTGCCGGTGACGATGTAGTATTCGTCGTTGGCGATGCGCGCACAGGTCACGTCGCATTCGATGCCGCCCTTGTCGTTCAGCATCTGCGTGTAAATCAGCGATCCGATCGGTTTGGCAACATCGTTGGAGGCGATCCACGACAGCGCCGCCTCGGCATCGCGCCCCTTCAGCACGAACTTGGCGAAGGAGGTCTGGTCGAAGATGACGGCGGCCTCGCGCACAGCCTCGTGCTCGCGGCCGACGGCATCGAACCAGTTCTGGCGGCCATAGGTGTAGACATCCTTCGGTTCCTCGTTGGCGAAGAGATCGGCAAACCAGTTTGGCCTTTCCCAGCCAAGCTTTTCGCCGAAGCAGGCGCCCTGTGCCTTGAGCCGGTCGTAGAGCGGCGATTTGCGGCACGGCCGGCCGCTCGAATATTCCTCGAAGGGGAAGGCCAGCGTGTAATGCTTGCCATAGGCCTCGAGCGTGCGGGTTCGCACCCAGTCGGTATCGAAATGCGGCCTGCCGAAGCGGCGGAGATCGACCGGCCAGAGATCGTAGGGCGGCTCGCCCCTGGCGACCCATTCGGCCAGCGCCATGCCGGCACCACCGCCGGATGCGATGCCAAAGGCATTGAAGCCGGCACCGACGAAGAAATTCTTCAGCTCCGGGGCCTCGCCGAGAATGAAGTTGCCATCAGGCGTAAAGCTCTCCGGTCCGTTCAGCAGCTGCTTGACACCGACAGACTCGAGCGCCGGAACGCGGCCAAGCGCCTGCTCCATGATCTGCTCGAAATGGTCGAAATTGCTGTCGAGCAGGGTGTAGTGGAAACCCTCGGGAATGCCCTTCACCGCCCAGGGGATAGGGTTCGGCTCATATCCGCCCATGACGATGCCGCCGACTTCTTCCTTGTAATAGGTCAGCCGGTCCGGATCGCGCAGCGTCGGCAGGTTCGACGGAACGCCGAAGGATTCGGTGATGATGTATTGGTGCTCGACGGAGACGAGCGGCACGTTGACGCCGAAGCGCGCAGCAAAGGATCGCGTCCACTGGCCAGCGCATACAACGACGCGCTCGCACTCGATCCGCCCGTGCTCGGTGATCACGGCGCGGATCCGGCCGTTGTCTATCTCGAGATCGAGAACCTCGGTATCCTCGAATGTCGAGACGCCCGACATGCGTGCGCCCTTGGCAAGCGCCTGCGTGATATCGGACGGATTGGCCTGGCCATCGGTCGGCAGGTAGGCGGCGCCGACGAGGTCGTCTATCGTCATCAGCGGCCAGAGGTCGAAAGCCTCTTGCGGTGCCAGCAGCTGCATATCGAGCCCAAAGGATTGCGCCGTTGTCGCCTGCCGTTTGACTTCGGTCCAGCGTTCCTCGTTGCAGGCAAGCCTGAGACCGCCATTCATTTTCCAGCCGGTGCCCAACCCCGTCTCGGCTTCCAGTTTCTTGTAGAGATCGACGGAATAGCCGAGCAGCTGGGTGATGTTGGCGCTGGTGCGCAGCTGGCCGACGAGGCCGGCGGCATGAAAGGTCGTACCCGAGGTCAGCTTCTTGCGCTCGAGGAGAACCGTGTCCGTCCAACCGAGCTTGCCGAGATGGTAGGCCGTCGAGCAGCCGATGATGCCGCCGCCGATGACGACCGCCTTGGCGGTCTTTGGCAATTCCTTCGTCATATTATCGATCCTGTTCAAAAAGGTCGTAGACGCGCTCGAAGCGCGCAAGATTCTCGGCCGTATAGCCGGCATAGTCGAAATCGATGGTGGAATGGATCTCGGAGACCATGCTCCACAGCGTCTCACGCAGCAGCGAAGCGCATTTCATCGCCGTGTAGCGGTACCAGAGATCGCTCGTCACTGCCTGACCGAAGTAGATCTCCAGCATTTGGTGTTCGTCCTCCTCGCCAAGCTGGTTGTTGGAGGCGAGCCCCCCGAGATCGAAGAGCGGTGTATTGAAGCCGGCATAGTCCCAATCGATCAGCCAGAGGCGCTTGCCGTCATCGAGGAAGTTTGCCGCAAGTAGATCGTTGTGGCCGAAGGCTATGTCAAAGGGACCGGCCGCCTTCTCGAGCCGCTCCGCTTTTTCAAGCACGGCTGGCAGGCGCGCAACATAGGTGCTGCCGGTGGCAGCGAGATGCGCCGCATAGTCTCGAATGACGTGAAACACCCAGAAGATTGCGGCGGGGCCGCGGAAGTGTCGGGCGATCTCCCGATGACAAGCGTGCACGAGCGGCACCACGCGCTTGAGCATTGCGGGATTCTTTATGTCGTCGGGTGTCAGCGCCCTGGCTTCGATGAAATCAAGGACCAGTACGCCGGGCTGATGATGGATTACGGCCGGCGAAAGCCCGGCTGCGTGTGCGGCGTGGCTGGCGGCAAGCTCGTTCTGCCGGCTGATGTGATGAACGGGAATGTCTTCTCCGAGCCGAACGACACGGCGAACCGCGCGATCCCGCACCAGATAATTCCGGTTGGTGATGCCGCCGGTGATAGGCTCAATCTCGATCGGACCCTGCCAGATGCCGAGTGCATAAATCCGATCTTCAGGCGTCACGCTAGTCTCCCCTCGCGGCCTATCCTATTGAAATCATGGCCAGAGCGGGATCGGCTGTCAAGCGTGCTAGATGGTAGCACCCGAGGCGTCGAAGACGTGACACCGCGCCGGGTCGAACGAGGCCTTCACGTTCGTCCCCCGTTCGACCTTCTGCTGCCCGTCGAGCGCGATCGTCAGTTGCTGCCCATCCGGCGTCGTTGCATAGAGCATCGTCGCGCCGCCGAGGTTCTCGACAAGATCCACGTTGACGGTCGCGAGCGTGATACCGCTGTTTTCAAGCACGGAGAGATGCTCCGGGCGGATGCCGAAAGTGACGGTTTGTCCGGCGTCGGCCTTCAGCCTGCGCGGCAGGCGAACGGAATTGCCGCAGACGTTGATGGTCGTCTCGGCTTCGCCGACCTGCTCGACGCGCGCCTGCAGGAAGTTCATCTTCGGGCTGCCGATAAAGCCTGCCACGAAACGGTTGGCCGGATTGTTGTAGAGATCGAGCGGTGCACCGACCTGCTCGATGCGGCCAGCGTTCAGCACGACGATCTTGTCGGCCATGGTCATGGCTTCCACCTGATCGTGGGTGACGTAGATCATCGTGTTGCCGAGGCTGCGGTGCAGCCGGGAAATCTCCACACGCATCTGCACGCGCAGTTCCGCGTCGAGGTTGGAGAGCGGTTCGTCGAATAGGAAGATGCGCGGCTCGCGTACGATCGCGCGGCCGATCGCCACGCGCTGGCGTTGGCCGCCGGAGAGTGCCTTCGGCTTGCGCTCCAACAGCTTTTCGATCTGCAGGATTTCGGCGGCGCGCTTCACCTTCGGCTGGATTTCGGCTTTCTTGTAGCCAGCAGTCTCCAATCCAAAGGCAAGGTTCTTGTAAACCGACATATGGGGATAGAGGGCATAGGACTGGAAGACCATCGCGATGCCGCGCTTGGCCGGCGCCACTTCATTCATCCGCTCGTTGTCGAGTAGAAGTGCGCCGCCGCTAATCTCCTCGAGCCCCGCGATCATGCGCAGCAGGGTGGACTTGCCACAGCCTGACGGGCCGACAAAGACCGCGAACTCGCCGGGATCGATCTTCAGGTCGATACCGTGAATGACGTCCAGGGAGCCGTACCGCTTCTCGACCTTCTGGAGAACGACGCTTGTTGCCATGATCTCAGGATCCTCCCTGGTCCATTATTTCGTGCGAGCACGCCAGTCGGCGTACTTCGGGCTGTCCGATCCGATTGGCAGGATGACTTCGCTGCCGGTATCGGACGATTGGTAGATGGCGGTCACGAGTTCCAGCGCGCGGCGCGCGTCCCCTGTTGTCACCGGCAGCGGTCCATTGCCGCTGAGAAAGGCGTGGAAATGCTCCATCTGCGTGGTAAAGCGCGGCGCGACCGGTCGCCAATGACCGATGATGGCATTGATGCGCGCCTGCACATCGTCATTCGCGGCGATGATCTTCCATGGATCTTTGCCTGGCGAGTAAGGTTCATGATTGCTTTCGAAGGTGACGTTTTCAAAGTGCAGCCGCAAACGGCTGATCTCCTCCTGGGAGCCCAGCGTGCAGGAGAGAGACACGAAGGCGCCGCTCTGCATCAATAGGCTTGCCGACGCACAGTCCTCGACCTCGATGTCGTTGACGCGAGTTGCAACGCGACCGAACACCTTCGATACCGGCCCCATCAGATGCAACAGCATATCGTGCAGGTGCAGCGCATGGGTTACCAACACGCCCCCAAGCTCTGTTGCCCATTTGCCGCGCCAGGGCACGGAGTAATATTCGGGCATTCGGCGCCAGAAAGTCTCCACCGAGCCCAGATAAGGCCTGCCCGCGATACCCGCCTCGATGATCCGCTTCGCCTTCTCGATGCCGTCGCCGTAGCGATACTGGAAGATCGGCATCAGCGTGCCCTTGGCCGTCTTCTCCGCCTCCATGATCGTGTCGACGCCGGAAAGCGATCCGGTTAGCGGCTTCTCGCAGATGACGTGCTTGCCGGCGGCGAGAGCTGCCACCACCTGCTCAAGGTGAATGCCGGGCGGAGTGCAGATATCGACGATGTCGACACTCGCGTCATCAAGCACATCGGCAAACGAGGTCGTGCGCTTGGCGATGTCGAATTCGTCGCCGATTTCCCGCAGGCGTTCCTCGTTCAGGTCGCAGATCGCCACGACCTTGAACTTGTCGGGATGCGGCAGGTAGCCTTCGACGATGTGTGAACGGCCGATACCGCAGCCGACGATGGCAACTCTCTTGATACTCATTGACCTATGTCCGTAATTGCATCAGCGCTTCATGCCGGTCGTGGCGATGCCCTCGATCAGCAGGCGCTGGAAGAACAGGAAGAAGAAGAACACCGGCACCAGCGTCAGCGTGGACATGGCGAACAGGCCGCCCCAATCCGATGCGCTGGTCGAGTCGACGAATGTGCGCAGACCGAGCTGGATCGTGTAGGTGTTCATATCGTTGAGGTAGATCAATGGCCCGAAGAAGTCGTCCCAGGTCCAGATGAAGGAGAAGATCGCGGCGGTCGCAAGCACCGGCAGCGACAGCGGCAGCATGATCTTCCAATAGATGCGCCAGGCGCTGCAGCCGTCCATCATGGCGGCCTCATCGAGCTCGCGCGGGATACCGCGGAAGAACTGAACCATCAGGAAGATGAAGAAGGCATCGCTTGCCAGGAACTTCGGCACGACAAGCGGCAGGATGGTGTTCACCCACCCGAGGTTGAGGAACAGCACATACTGCGGAATGAGCGTCACGTGATACGGGATCATCAGCGTGCCGAGCATGATCGCAAACCAGAAGTTCCGGCCGGCAAAGCGCAGGCGTGCAAAGGCATAGGCTGCCAGCGAGCAGGCAACGACATTGCCGATGACTGTCAAAATCGAGATGACGAGCGAGTTCCAGAAGAAGCGGCCGAAAGTGATGTCGAGCCCGATCCAGCCGCGCAGGTAGGACGAGAAGTCGATCGACGACGGAATAAGCGACGTAGACGAGAAGATCTCGTTTTCTGGGCGGACTGAAGCGGACACCATCCACAGCAGCGGATAGAGCATCAGCAGCGAGCCAAGGATCAGCAGCGTGTGGATCGCGATTGACGTCGGAAAGCTGCGCTTGGTGATATCAGACGGCGGCGCCGTGACAGCAGTGGTGATCCCGTTAGTCATCGTAGTGCACCCAATAACGCGAGGTCAGGAAGGAGAAGGCAGTGAAGATCGCGATGATCAGCACGAGGATCCAGGCAAGCGCCGAAGCGTAGCCCATGCGGAAGTTTCCGAAAGCCTCCTGATAGAGATAGAGCGTGTAGAACAGCGTCGAATTGATCGGCCCGCCCGTCCCACCCGAGATGATGAAGGCCGGCGTGAAGGCCTTGAAGGCGTCGATCGTCTGGACGACGGCATTGAAGAAGATGACAGGCGTCAGAAGCGGCAGGGTGATCTTGTAGAACTGCCGGAACTTGGATGCTCCGTCGAGGCTGGCCGCCTCATACATGTCGGTCGGAATCTGCCGCAGACCAGCCAGGAAGATGATCATCGGAGAGCCGAACTGCCAGACGCTGAGTGCCACGAGCGTGTAGAGCGAGTAGCTCGGATGCGAGATCCAGCTCGGTCCCTGGATGCCCAAGTGAGCAAGTGCGGCATTGACCAGTCCGTCGCCGGCAAACAGTTGTCGCCAGAGGACGGCGATCGCCACGCTGCCGCCCAACAACGACGGCAGATAGAAGATCGCGCGGTAGAGCGGCAGGCCGCGAACGCCCTTGTTAAGGGCCATTGCGACCAATAGCGCGAAGGTCAGCTTGAAGGGCACCGACAGCACCACATAAGTCAGCGTGACCCGCATCGCTGCGGCAAATTTCGGGTCGGCGGTTGCGATGCGCACGTAGTTTGCCGCGCCCACCCACTCGGCCGACCGGATCATGTCGAAATCCGTGAACGAGAGGTAGAGCGAGATGACGGCCGGTCCGAGCGTCAGCCCGAAGAAGCCGATCAGCCACGGCAAAAGGAAGAGATAGCCTGGGGCATTGGCGGTCCAGAGGCGTTTGAAACGCCCCTGGGCTGCCGCCCCATATTCACTCTTGATACCCTCCGGGGCGGTCGTGCGCATCACATCACTCATCCGCGTCAGCCTTTGGCGAGAATGCGGCTGAGTTCGTCGACCAACTGCTTGCCACCGTCGCTCGGCGAAAGCTGGCCGAAGGCAATCTGCTCGGCGATCGTGCGAAGCACGACCTGGCCTTCACCGGCACCGGAGGGCGGCGGCGGCGGCAACTTGCCGGCAAGGTCACCAAGGCCGCTGACATAGTCGAGCGCGATCTTGCCTGTTGCATCAAGCTTGGCAGCCACGACGTCGCGCATCGCCTTCGATTCCGGAATACCGCGTTCGACGTCGAGCGCGAGAGCGGCATCGGGGTTGGTGACGAAGAAGTTGACGTAGTCGACAGCTTGGTCGATCACCTTCGACTGCGAGGATACGGAGAAGAACATCGACGGCTTGCGGTAGTGGCCGCCCTTCGAATCCGACTTGATGCGCGGATAGTTGTTCAGCGCCAGCTTGTCCTTGCTGACGGCCTGGAAGCCGACGAACTGGTTACTGTGCGCGTAGTCGGCAGCAGCCTTGCCGAGCGTGACCGGGCTAGTGTCGATCGTATCCTTGTAGAGCGCCTGGACATCAGGTGGCACGCAGGCGTTCGCTTCGCGGAACTTGCTCCACATGTCGAACCATTCAGAAGCGTCCTCTGCGCCGAAGGCGACCTTGGAATCGGCCGTGTAGAGTGCCTTGCCGCGCTGTCTGAGATAGTTTTCCAGGAGCGGTTCGTTGCCACTGCCGTCGGCAAAGCCGAAGAAGCCCTTGCGCTTGCCGGCCTTGGTAATCTCGGCACCGATCTTGCCAAACTCTTCCCAGGTGGTTGCCTGCGTCGGCAGATCGACGCCAGCTTCCTGGAACGCGGTGGTGTTCAGAACCGTCGCTGCGGCGTTGGCGCCGAGGCTGACGCCGTAGAAGTGCCCGTCAACGCTGCCGCCCTCGATCTGCGCCGGGTCGAAATCGCCAAGATTGAGCTTCGACGGCATGTAGGACTCGAGCGGGGCGAGCGCGCCGCGCCGTGCATATTCAACGATATAGCGGTAGTCCATCTGGATGACGTCGGGCGCATTGCGGCCGGCGACCTGCGTCGCCAGGCGTGGCCAATAGTCGCCCCATCCGAGGAATTCACCGGTGATGGACGTTCCCGCATTCTTTGTCTGATAGAGTTGCGAGACCTTGTTGGTGCGGTCGGCGCGGGGCTGCGAACCCCACCATAGAAGCCGCAAGCGGGTGTCGGCGGCAAAAGCCTTGGATCCCAGTGCGGACAGTGAAAGAAGCGTTGCTCCCCCCGCCATGAAGTTACGTCTGCTTACGCGTAGTGTCATCTGTTCTCCTCCTCCCTTGGGGAGCGCCTCCACACGCTCCTTGCTGGTTTCTCTTGCAACAAATAACTAATTGGTTACAAGCTATGGAGAAGCGTTGAGGCTGTCAAGCGCTGATGTGATAGCCCTCCTCTCGCTTCTCGTTTTTACAATCTGTTCTCAACGTATTATGAGCGCAATGGGGAAATTAGAAAGGTGAGCCGATGGAAGGCGCCGGCGGAAATGGGGAAAAGAAGAGAGTAAGGCGGCAATCGCCCGAGCGTGTACTGCAACGCGATCCGGAACGGACTCGTGCAGCAATCCTCGAGGCCGCGACCAAGGAATTCGCCGAGAACGGCATGGGCGGGGCTCGTGTCGATGCCATCGCCGAGCGTGCCGGGACAAACAAGCGGATGCTCTACCATTACTTCGGCGACAAGGAGCAGCTGTATCTCAGGGTGCTCGAGGAGGCCTATGTTGGTATCCGCACCGCCGAGCGCGAGCTGCATATCGGCGACCGGACGCCGGAGGAAGGCATTGGCGAACTGGCGCTGTTTACCTGGCGGTATTTTCTGAAGCATCCCGAATTCCTCAGCCTGCTCGGGACCGAGAACCTTCACCGCGCGCGCTGGCTGCGCCAATCCGTCCGGCTCAAGGAGCTGCATTCGCATCTGATTGGAGAACTCTCCGACGTGCTGGAGCGCGGCAAGAAGGCCGGTGTCTTCATCGCAAACGCCGATCCGCTCAATGTCTATCTGACGATTGCCTCGCTCGGATATTTCTACCTGTCCAATCAGTACACGCTTTCGACGATTTTCGGCCGCGACCTGGTCGAGCCCGGCAATCTCGATGCCTGGGAACGCCACATCGTCCACGTGACCCTCGCATCGATTTCTGCCTGACCCGCGAAATTCGAGATCGGCTATTGACAGGAAACCATCTCTGTCGTCAGGTAACCGTTTAGTTACAGCCTTGCCATGAGCCGCGAGTAGGGGGCGCGGTTTTTGTCGGCCAGGCGTCAGGACGCTGTTCGTTTCATACGCATGAGGAGGATCATTCGATGGAGAAACGTCGCTTTGCCTTGATTGGAACGGGAAACCGCGGCACGACCATGTGGGGCAAGGAACTGCTTGCCGGCTGGCGCGAGCATGTGGATCTCGTCGCGATCGTGGATACCAACTCGCTGCGGGCCGAGCGAGCCCGCACGATGATCGGCAGCAATGCGCCGATCTACGAAAACATCGATGCCATGCTCGCCGAGCAGCAGGTCGATCTCGTCATCGTCTGCACGCCCGACTATACGCATGACGATATCGTCGTGCGCGCGCTGGAAGCGGGCATCGACGTCATCACCGAAAAGCCGATGACCACAGCGGTCGACAAAATCCGCCGTATCCTCGATGCGGAGAAGCGCAGCGGCAAGCGGGTGGATGTCTCGTTCAATTATCGCTATTCGCCGACGGCCGCCAGGATCAAGGAACTGCTGAACGCCGGCGAGATCGGCCGCGTCACTTCGGTCGACTTCCACTGGTACCTCGACACCAAGCACGGTGCGGACTACTTCCGCCGCTGGCACGCCTACACGGAAAATTCCGGCAGCCTCTTCGTGCACAAGGCGACCCACCACTTCGACCTTTTGAACTGGTATCTGGATAGCGATCCGGATGCCGTCACCTCCTTTGCCGACCTGCAGAACTACGGGCGCAAGGGCCCCTTCCGTGGTCCACGCTGCAAGCTCTGTCCGCATTCGGGTGAGTGCGACTACTTCCTCGACCTCGAGGCCGATCCCTTCCTCGACACGCTCTACGAGGATCCGTCGAAGATTGACGGCTACTTCCGAGACGGCTGCGTCTATCGCGAGGATATCGACATCCCCGACACCATGGTCGTCAGCATCCGCTACAAGAACGACGTCCACGTTTCCTATTCGCTGAACACCTTCCAGCCGATCGAAGGCCACCACATCGCCTTCAACGGCACGCATGGGCGTATCGAACTCAGGCAATACGAGAAACAGCCATGGGAGACGCCTGACGAGGACACGATCCTGCTCGTCCGCAATTTCCCGAAGGACAAGCCGGCCGTCGAACGCATCGTCGTGCCGCATTCTTCGGGCGGCCACTACGGCGGCGACGACCGGATGCGCAACATGATCTTCAAGCAGGGCATGGAAGACAAGCTTGGTCAGCGTGCAGGGACGCGGGCCGGCGCAATGTCCGTGCTGTGCGGCATTGCTGCTCTGACGAGCTCGCGCAGCGGCAAGGTTGTCAAGATCGCCGACCTGATGCCTGAGATAGTCGCGGGCGGCGCTTCGACGAATCTGAAAGCCGGCTAAGCAATTAGGGCGAGGTCGCGACGCAGGATCTGATAGAGGAGCGGTTCGCCTTTGGTGAACCGCTCTATTTCATCGACTGCCATATCCCCGAGCCGCCCGCGCTCCAGCCCTACCGCGCCGGCGATATGCGGCGTCAGGAACACATTCGGCAGGTCATAGAAGGCCGATGCCGTCTCCGGGACTTCAGGATCCGTTACGTCGATGATCGCGTCGATCCGCCCGGTGCTGAGCGTCTCCAGCAGCGCGGCTTCGTCGATCAAGGCGCCACGCGCCGTATTGATCAGCGTCGCTCCTTCTTTCATCAGCGACAGCTCCCGGGCTCCGATCATATGGCGCGTCGATGGCAGCGACGGTGCGTGCACGGAGACGATGTCGGACTGCGTCATCAGTGTCGGCAGATCTGCCTTCTCGGTTCCGAGGCTGATTGCCTCGATCGCATCGACGGTGGGGTCGAAAAGAAGGACGCGATATTCGAACGGTCGCAAGAGCTCGATCACTCGTCGGCCGATGCGTGAGGCGCCGATGATGCCGACCGTGCGATGATAGTTGCCGATCGCCAACCGTTGCATCGGGTGCGTCCGGTCGCGATTGCGATCCGCCAGATAGAGGTCGCGGAAGCGAAATACCTGCTTGCCGGCGAAGATGATTGCCGCAAGCGTGAACTCCGCAACGGGAATCGAATTTGCCTCGGCGGCGTGCGTCACGGCTATGCCGGCATCGAAGATCTGCTCGTCGACAATTCCCTTAACTGTTCCGGCCGCATGGGCGATCAGCCGCAGCCGTGGGGCCGCCGCAACTACCTCGCGCCCGACATAGGGCGATCCCCAACCCGTGATGAGAATGTCAGTCTCGGCGAGAATGCGCCGGGCGCGATCGTCGCTAAAACTCCGGAGCGGTAGAGGATCGAGAAGTTGGCCGATCTCGGCAAGCCGGTGCAGGGCCTCCGCGGTGAGGACATGCTCCGTTCGCGAAGGCTGCATCGCAAGTGCGATGGAGGGGCGCTTCATGGCATCTGCCCCGGCGCCTCGATGGCGCTGACCCTTATGCCCGCGCTCGCAACAAGCGCTTCAAGCTCCGCAACGTCAGGAGCCTTTGGGGGAGTGGTCCAAGCGCCGGTTACAGTGCCCGCGTCGTTGGCGGCAAGGACGGCGGTCATCAGGATCGTTTGGCCTGCCGGAATTTCACCACGCAGTTGCGGCACCAGCGTTTTCGCAACGATCATGTTGGTATTCGGCGGAGCCTTCTGCGTGAGACCGGCGCGCGGCGTCAGGGAGCCGATATCGGTGATCCCGCTGAAATCGGCTTCGCCGATCGCATAGGCGCTTGAGCCATTCGCGAAAAGCGTATCGAGCTCGAAATCCCGGCGTGCGATCGCAAAGCCACCCTCCGCCGTCTGCAGCGGCCGGGGCGTGTTGATGCGGTGGACGCGGATGTGCCATGGCGCCGCCGGCACCAGCCAGGTTTCGACATCCACATCCCGGAATGGCGACCACTTGGAATAAAGAACATCACCCGCAAGCTTGGCTTCGCGGTTGGTCTCGCGAACGCGGTAGTGCAGGCCATCATCACTGAAGGCGAGGGCGGAATCGAAGGCCGCGCCGGCGAAGTTGCGCTCGTCGGATTCGACGCTGAAACCGTAGCGGCTGGAATAGGCGAACTTCGCGTATTTCTCCGTGCCGAACCGCATCTGCAGGTTCTCCTGGCCAGAGGACAGCGCGACGACGTCGCCGCCATTGCGCATGAGCACCATACCGGGATGGCGTTGCGGCAGGACGCTTACAGTTTCCAAAGGCGGCGTTTCCTCAGCCGTCCAGAAAGGGTGATCTTCGGCCAGGGCCAGCGGCAGGAACGCCTTGAACGCCCAGTAGGGCGAACCAGCCGAATTGTAATTTTCCGACATCAGCAGGTTGGGATAGCCGAAGCCGATCGACAGAATGCCGTCGCGGTTGGTCATCGGCTTGTCCTTCCACCAGCGCAGGTGCTGCAGGCAAAGGCTCTTGATTTCGCCCCAGGGCAGCGCTTCAAGATTGGCGAAGGCGAGGGCCGACCAGAAGCCGGCGCAGGCGAAACGGTAAGTCAGGCTGCGGCCGAAGGGAATCGTCGCGCCATCCGAGCCGAACCAATGCTTGAAGTCGTTTGCAAAGAGGAGGGCGCGTTCGCGGTAACGCTGTGCGTAGTCGTCATCGACGAGCTTGGAATAGATCAGCCCATAGAAGTGCATGGCGAACGGAATGTAATGGTCGATCCGGCGAACATTGCCGTCGCGGTACCAGCCGTCGCCGAGATAGAAGCCCTCAAGCTCCTCGAGATACTGCTTGGTCAGACTCCGGTCGAAATTGGCGCCGACGCAGTCGAGCGCGATGTCGACGAAGATGCGGAAGAATTTCCAGTTGTTATCGGCGTAGTCGAATTGCCGGGCATGCTTGAGATAGGCGACCACGTTGTCGCGCGCCCGGCCGCCAAGCGGCTCCCAGACCTTCTCCGGCACAAGCGCCAAGGCAAATCCGAGCGCCGCAAGCTCGACCATGCGCTGGTCTCGGCCGTTGACCGTGCCCCAATATTCCGGATGCTTTGGGTCCGTACCGTTGGCGATACCCTCGGCAATACGATGCCATTCGGCAAAGTCGCCGCCACCGGCGCCAAACGGCGCCAATCCCCAGAGCGGCCGCGCAAAGCCTTCGAGATCCGCTGCTGCGCGGTCGAAATGCGCAGCTGCGCCGTCAAGGCGGACGCGGGCATTGCCGGCCGAGAAATAGGGGAGCAGCGGATCGAAGAGGTCGCGAAGCGCGCGCGACATGTCCTCGCGCGTCTTCAGCGGATTGTTGGCAAGCGGATTTGAACTGGCGGGATCATAGGTCATCGGCATTGCTCATGTCAGGGGTTCGGAACGGTGCCGCCGGCAATCGGAACGACGGCATGGCAAATCTGGCGGGCGGGGGCGTTGCGGTCCCTGAATCGCGCCACGATGAGACTGACCGCCTCCCTGCCAAGCGCCACGCGATCGACACGCATGGTCGATAGCGGCGGGTTGGTCATCAGCGCGCAGGGAAGATCGTCGAAGCCGACGATGGCGAAATCCTCGGGCACCCGAAGCCCGGCTTCGGTGACGGCTTCGAGAACGCCGACGGCGATGAAGTCGTTCATGCAGAAGGCGGCGGTAAAGCCGGCCTTCTCCGCGAGTACTGCGGACGTCAGCTCGTGCGCCTCATGAATTGCGCTGCCCTGGAAGCTCATCGACACAAGGCGCCCTTCCGCACCGTCCGCGTCGGTGATCGCGGCCTTGAAGCCGCGCACACGCTCGCGGATGGTGTTTCGATGCGATCCCGTCAGATGCAGGATCTTGCGGTGGCCGGCATCCAGCAGTCGGGTCGTCGCTTCATATGCGCCGAAGAAGTTGGAGGGTGACGCGCCGTCGAGCCTGAGCTTCGGATCGGTGCCATTGACCAGCACCGTCGGGATTGCCGCGTCCTCTAACCAGGCGCGCAACTCGGCGCTTGAATCGATCCCGACCAGGAACAAGCCGCCGGCGCCGGCCGTCTGCATGTACTCGTGGACCACATCAGGCGTGGCCCTGTTCTCGCGGATCAGCCGCACCTCGAAGGGGACACCGGCATCGAGCGCCCCGGCGCGCAAGCCTTCGACGATCCCTTCGTAGAAGACGCTAAGCCCGCCCGTCACCCCGTCGCTCGCAATCAGGGCGAGGGTGCCACGAAGCGCGCCGGTTGCGGTGCGCGCCGAGTAGCCGTTTTCGGCCGCCACCTTGATAATGTGCTGGCGGACGCTTTCGCTGATGCCGGGCTCATTGGCGAGCACGCGGGAAACGGTGGATACGGAAACCCCCGCCATGGTGGCAATGTCGGCCTGTCGCAGTCTCTTGGTCTTGATCTCGTTCATACGGCGAAGATTATGCAAATAATGCAAATTTGCAAGCAAAAGATAATTTGTTGCATTGATGAATTTTTTGCGTAATCTACGCCGCATAAGCCCGTAGAGCTGTTGGAGGATGGCGGGGCAATGAAAGAGGAGGATGAAACATGCAGGTCAATCGCCGTTCATTTCTGATGGGTTCGGCAGGCGTCGCTGCCGGGCTGGCCTTTGGTGCCACAAGCTCAATTCCGGCCTTTGCGGAAGATGCCAAGCTGCGCGCCATGTGGTGGGGATCGAACGATCGCGCCAAACGCACGCTTGATGTCGCCAGGCTCTATGAAAGCGAGAACCCCGGCGTATCGATCGTCGGCGAATCGCTTGACGGCAACGGCTACTGGACAAAGCTCGCCACCCAGATGGCCGGCCGCGCCGTGCCCGACGTCTTCCAGCTCGAACCGAGCACGATCTCCGACTATTCGAAGCGCGGCGCATGCCTGCCGCTCGACGAATTCGTGCCTTCGACGCTGAAGGTCGACTCGTTCGGCAAGGATATGTTGAAGCTGACGACGGTCGACGGCAAGCTCTACGGCATCGGCCTCGGCCTCAACTCCTTCGCGCTGTTCTTCGACCAGACGGCCTTTGAAAAGGCAGGCATTCCGGTACCGACGGCGGATTTGACCTGGGACGAGTACGCCAAGATCGCAGTCGAGCTGACGAAGGCCGGCGGCAAGAACAATTACTGGGGCGGCCCTTATGGCGCGCGCTACACCTACGTCTTCGATGCCTGGCTGCGCCAGCGCGGCAAGAGCCTCTATGCCGACGGCAAGCTCGGCTTCAATGCCGACGATGCAACGGCGTGGTACACGTTCTGGGAAGATCTGCGCAAGAAGGGCGGCACGGTCGCTGCCGACGTTCAGACGCTCGACCAGAACACCATCGACACGAACGCACTCGCGCTCGGCAAGTCGGCGATGGGCATGGCCTATTCCAATCAGCTCGTCGGCTACCAGTTGATTTCCAAGAACAAGCTTGCGATCACGCTCCTGCCGCGCGAAAAGAAGGGTGGTCCTTCCGGCCACTACTATCGCCCGGCGTTGATCTGGAGCGTCGGCGGAGCCACGAAGAACGGTGAGGCTGCCGCCAAGTTCATCGATTTCTTCGTCAATAACGTCGAGGCCGGCAAGATCCTTGGCGTGGAGCGCGGCGTGCCTATGTCGCCTACCGTGCGCGAGGCGATTCTTCCGCAACTCAATCCAGCCGAACAGGCTACCGTGCAGTATGTAAACCTGCTGAAGGATCAGGTGGGCGAGTACCCTGCTCCTGCGCCGCTCGGTTCGACGCAATTCGACCAGCGCGTCTTCCGCCCGATTGCCGATGAGCTTGCATTCGAGCGGACGACGCCTGCCGAAGCGGCCGCCCGCCTGCTGGAAGAAGGCAAGGAGACGATCAAAGGCTGATCGAAGCTCACATCGCTCAAGCTTTGGATCGCGGCGGGCATTGGCCTGCCGCGATTTTCGTTATTCCCGGCCGCTCCTGAGGCGCTGATGGCAATTGTATGATTTTTGCTTGAGAAAACCTTTTCTCACTTGACGCTTCGGTTGGGAAAAGCTTTTCTCATCTGCAAATGGGGAGAAGCGCTGTGAACGTCGCGGGAGGAAAAAGAGGCCGGATTACCATCCACGACGTCGCGGCGGCGGCGGGGGTCAGTATTTCCACCGCCTCGAAGGCGCTGAACGAAACCGGTCGGATGAGCGTCGAAACCCGGGAGCGGGTAAAGCGCATTGCCGGCGAGGTCGGTTTCCGCCCGAATGCGCTCGCCCGGGGCCTCTTGAGCAAGCGCAGTTTCACTATCGGGCTGCTGACCAACGATACCTACGGGCGCTTCACGCTGCCGGTCATGGCCGGTATTTCCGAAGCGCTCGTCGATCACGGCGTGTCGGTTTTTCTCTGCGCCATCGAAGACGATCCGGCGCTCGGTCAGACCCATGTCGATGCCATGCTGGAAAAGCAGGTGGATGGCATTATCGCCACCGGCAAGCGATTGGACCGGCAGCTTCCGGTCGATCTGTCGAACCTGCATGTCCCCGTGGTCTACGCCTTCACCGAAGGGACGCCGACGAGCGTCACCTTCCGCTCCGACGACGCGCAGGGTGCGCGATTGGCGGTGGAGTGGCTGGTGAAGATGGGCCGTCGACGGATCGCGCATATCACGGGGCCGGAGGATTTCTTCTCGGTTCGCGAGCGCGCGGGTGCCTACCGCAATGTTATCGGCGGGGAGGGGATCGTCATGTTCGGCCGGTGGGCGGAAGCCTGGGGCCACGAGGCCGTCGCGCAGATATGGAGCCGTCAGGACGAAAAGCCGGACGCGATCTTCTGCGGAAACGATCAGATCGCGCGTGGTGCTGTCGATGCGCTGCGCGAGCGCGGTATTCGGGTGCCGGAAGATGTTTCCGTAGTCGGATTCGACAATTGGGAGATTGTCGCAGGCCAGACGCGGCCACCGCTCACTTCCGTCGACATGGAGTTGAAGGAGCTGGGGCGCCAGGCCGGATTGACGATTCTGGCGCTGGCCGAAGGACGCCCAGTGGAGCCGGGCGTCAGGAAATTGCCGTGCCGCCTCGTGGTGCGGCAGTCATGCGGGGCCCAAAGCCCCAGGAGATGAGGAACTGGCGCGGAGGAGTGCGCCAATTTGGGAGGAGTGCCATGATTAAGCGTCTGTTGGCTGCGACAAGCGTTGCCACCCTATGCCTGGTGTCCGGAGCATCGGCCGCCGAGAAAGTCGAAATGTGGGTTCGTTCCGGTATCGGCGAATCCTTCAAGAAGGTTGTCGAAGCCTACAACTCCAGCCACGAGAACCAGGTCGTCGCGACCGAGGTGCCGTTCTCGGAGCTTGTCCAGAAATACGCCACCGCCATCGCTGGCGGCCAGGCGCCGGATGCGTTGTCGATGGACCTCATCTATAACCCGGCCTTTGCTGCTGCGGGACAGCTGGAAGACCTGACAGACTGGGCAAAGAAGCTGCCTTATTTCAATTCGCTGTCGCCGTCGCACGTCCGCCTCGGCACCTATCAGGACCGCGTCTACGGCCTGCCGCTGTCGGTCGAAACCTCGGTCTTCGCCTGGAACAAGGACCTCTACAAGAAGGCGGGACTTGATCCTGAAAAGGCGCCCGCGACCTGGGAGGAAATCACCGCCAACGCCGAGAAGATCCGCAGGGTCGGTGACGATACCTACGGTTTCTATTTCTCCGGCGGCGGCTGCGGCGGCTGCATGATCTTCACGTTCACGCCGCTCACCTGGGGTGCAGGTGCCGATATCCTGTCGGCCGACGGCAAGACGGCGACGCTCGACACCCCGCAGATGCGCAAGGCGGTCGATTATTATCGCGACATGGTGAAGAAGGACCTCGTCCCGGCAAGTGCCGCCAGCGACAACGGTGCCAACTTCCTGAGCTTCACCAACGGCAAGATTGGGCAGCAGAGCCTTGGCGCCTTCGCGATCGGCACGCTGGTGACCGAGCATCCCGACATCAACTTCGGCGTGACGCTCATCCCGGGCGTTGACGGCAATCCGTCCTCCTTTGCCGGCGGTGACAACTTCGTCATCACCAAGGGCACCAAGAAGATCGACGCAGTGAAGGAATTCCTCGAATATATCTATTCGATGGACGGCCAGAAGATCATGGCGAAGTACGGTAGCCTGCCGACCCGTGGTGATATCGCCGACAAGGTGCTCGAGGGCCTCGATCCGAGGTTGCAGGTCGGCCTGAAGGCCATATCGGTCGCCAAGACACCTTACACGCTGCAGTTCAACGATCTGATCAACAGCGCCAACGGTCCGTGGGCGACCTTTACCAATGCGGCCATCTTCGGTGACGACGTCGACGGCGCCTTCAAGAATGCACAGTCGGAGATGCAGTCGATCATCGACAGCGGCCAATAATCTCCCAGAGGCCGTGGCCGGAGGGTGTGGCAGTCCTCCGGCCGATTTTACTAGGATGATGCGGAGTGTTTCGATGACCGTGACGGGTCGAAAGCAGACAGCATGCGTGCGCAGACGTGCCCCACGACCGGAATGGACGGGCCTCCTCTATATCGCTCCGGCGATGCTTCTGGTGATCATGTTCTTCGTGCTGCCGGTCGGATTTACCGCCTGGATGAGCCTTCACAACTGGCCGCTGATGGGCGCCCAGCGGTGGATCGGCTTCAACAACTACTTCCGCATGTTCAATGACGGCCGCTTCGTCGCGGCGCTGAACTTCACCGCCTACTATACGGTCATCGTGACGATCCTGATCTTCGCGGTCGCCTTTCCGCTTGCTCTTTTCGTCGAGCGGCAGCGGGCCTTCGTCAGCACCTATCGCACCGTCATCTTCCTGCCCGTCGTCGTCGGTCTGGCCTCTGCATCGCTGCTGTGGGTGTGGCTGGCCAATGTCGACAGCGGTTTCATCGGTCCTGCCTTGAAGGCGCTCGGACTTGTCGAAAAGAGCCCCAATCTGCTTGCCACCTTCGACAGCGCATTCCTGACGATCTGCGTCATGGTCGTGTGGAAGATAGCCGGCTTTA
Source organism: Rhizobium sp. 42MFCr.1 (assembly GCF_000377185.1). NCBI lineage: Bacteria > Pseudomonadati > Pseudomonadota > Alphaproteobacteria > Hyphomicrobiales > Rhizobiaceae > Rhizobium > Rhizobium sp. 42MFCr.1. The sequence continues at coordinate 270,722 of NZ_KB897819.1, read as the reverse complement.
CAATGATCATCCTGCTGACCGGGCTGCAGGCGATCCCGACCGATCTGACGGAGGCCGCCGTCGTCGATGGCGCCAATTGGTGGCAGCGCTTCCGCTTTCTGACGCTGCCGTTGATGCGCAGGACGATCGCGCTCGCGCTGATCATCTCCGTGACCGGCTCGATCCTCGCCTTCGATCAGTTCTACATCATGACCTCAGGCGGGCCGCAAAACCGAATGATCTCTGTCGTCTACTATATCTTCAACCAGTCCTTCGTGTCCTTCAATCTCGGGTACGGCGCGGCGCTGTCGATTGCGCTTCTGGCCATTCTCGTGGTCATCAGTGTCGTGCAGCTTTGGCTGCTGCGTGTCGGGGAGGAGCGCTGATGAGCCTCGTCACCGGTCGCAAGAAAAGCCGTGTAATCCGTGGGCAGGCCGCCTATCACGGCACCGGTATAGCCATCGCCATCTTCTTTCTCGCTCCCTTTGTCATCACACTGCTGGCCTCACTCCGGCATGGCACGGAGGCGCGGCTGCCACCGCTGCCGCCATGGCCGACGAACGGTATCAGCTTCGATTCCTATCGCTCGCTCGACAGTTTCGGTGCCGGCATCTGGCAGCACACGCTCAATTCGCTCATCGTGTCGGTTGCGACCGTGGTGCTGACCGTGGTCATCAGCCTGCTCGCCGGTTACGGTTTCTCGCGCTATCGCTTTCCGATGAAGAATGTCTTCTTCATCCTGATCATCGCGACGCTGATGATCCCCTTCCAGTCGATCCTGACGCCACTCTTCATCATCCTCGCCAGGCTCGGGCTCAACAACTCGCTCTTCGGCCTGACGCTGGTCTACGTGACGCTGCAGCTGCCGTTTTCGGTGTTCATGATGCGCAACGCCTTTGACGCGGTGCCGAAGGAGATCGAGGAGGCCGCGCGTATCGACGGCGCCCATGACCTGAAGATGCTCGTGCTGGTTCTGCTGCCGCTTGTGCTGCCGGGCGTCGCGACCGTGGCGATCTTTGCCTTCCTCAATGCCTGGAACGAATTTCTGGCCGCGCTCGTGCTGCTCTCCAGCAACGAGAAATACACGCTGCCCGTCCTGATGATGGCCGTGCGCGCCGGCCGTCTCGGGGCGATCAACTGGGGCGCCGTGCAGGCAGGTGTCGCCGTCATGACGATCCCCTGCCTCATCGTTTTCCTGCTTCTGCAACGCTACTACATGCGCGGGCTGATGGCCGGCGCGGTGAAATGACTTCTGAAGAAAGATGGATCAAGCCATGAACAAGTTGAAAAGAGACCGCCAGTTTCGCCCGCTTCCCGTGCCGGATGTCGATGTGCAAGGGCTGTTCGGGGAGCGCCAGGACGCGATCTGCGACAGCACCGCTGAAACGCTGCTCGACCGTTGCGTCACGGCGGGTATGCTGCAGGCGATCGACGTCACCAAGCCGAGCCCCGGCGTCGTGATCCCCATCGGTCCCTGGGGCGGCTCCACGCAGATGTTCTGGGATAGCGACCTCGGCAAATCGATCGAGACGGTGGCCTATTCGCTCTATCGCCGGGCCAATCCGGAGCTCGAAGCCCGGGTCGACGCCATCGTCGACATGTATGAGAAACTGCAGGACAAGGACGGCTATGTGAATGCCTGGTTCCAGCGGGTTCAGCCCGAGCGTCGCTGGACCAACCTGCGTGACCACCACGAACTCTATTGCGCCGGCCACTTGATGGAAGGCGCCGTCGCCTACTATCAGGCCACCGGCAAGCGCAAGCTGCTCGATATCATGTGCCGCTTTGCCGATTACATGATTACGGTCTTCGGTCATGGCCCGGGCAAGATTCCTGGCTATTGCGGCCACGAGGAAGTCGAGCTGGCACTGGTCAAGCTTGCCCGCGCGACCGGCGAGAAGAAGTATCTGGACCTTGCCAAGTTCTTCGTCGATGAGCGCGGAACCGAGCCGCACTTCTTCACCGACGAGGCGAACCGCGACGGCCGCAGTGCAGCGGACTTTCACCAGAAGACCTATGAGTACGGCCAAGCTCATCAGCCGGTTCGCGAACAGAAAAAGGTCGTCGGCCACGCCGTTCGTGCCATGTACCTCTATTCCGGCATGGCCGACATCGCGACGGAATACAACGATGACAGCCTGACCGGCGCCCTAGAAACCTTGTGGGACGATCTGACGACCAAGCAGATGTATGTCACCGGCGGCATCGGGCCGGCGGCCGCCAATGAGGGCTTCACCGACTATTATGACCTGCCGAACGAAAGCGCCTATGCCGAGACCTGCGCTTCCGTCGGTCTGGTGTTCTGGGCAAACCGCATGCTCGGCCGCGGCCCGAACCGGCGCTATGCGGATATCATGGAGCAGGCACTCTACAACGGCGCGATGGCCGGGCTCTCGCTCGACGGCAAGACGTTCTTCTACGAGAACCCGCTGGAAAGTGCCGGCAAGCATCATCGCTGGGTCTGGCACCATTGCCCCTGCTGCCCGCCGAACATTGCCCGCCTGCTCGCCTCTATCGGTTCCTACATGTATGGCGTCGCGGATGACGAGATCGCCGTCCACCTCTATGGCGAAGGACGCGCGCGGTTCAAGATCGCGGATGCCAATGTCGAGATGACGCAAAAGACCCGCTATCCCTGGCACGGGGCCGTCCATTTCGACATCAAGACGAGCAAGCAGGCACGCTTTGCGGTTTCGCTACGCATCCCGGAATGGGCAAAGGGGACGACACTTGCCGTCAACGGTGAGACAATCGATCTCGGCTCGGTCGAACTCGATGGTTACGCCCGCATCGAACGCGAATGGCGCGATGGCGACAAGATCGACCTGAACATTCCGCTCGAAGCACGCGCTCTCTGGGCAAACCCGCTGGTGCGGCAGGATGCCGGACGGACTGCCCTGATGCGTGGCCCGCTCGTCTATTGCGTCGAGGCGACGGATAACGGCGCAGGCCTGAACGGAATCAGGCTCGGCGAGGATATATCCGCGAAGACGGCTGAGATCGCCGAACTCGGTGGTGCGGTGGCTCTCGATATCGCTGTGACCAAGGATGAGTCGGATTGGGGTGCGACGCTCTATCGGACCAAGCCGCCGGCAGCCGGAACGGGTACGGCCCGCTTTGTGCCTTACCATCTTTGGGACAACCGCGCGCCCGGCGAAATGCTCGTCTGGATCCGCTCCGCCACCTAAGCCGGCTAGGGATGTCAGGTCGCCGGCTTAAACGCCGGCGACCATGGGCTGTGATCGGACTTCCGCTCGGATCATGCGGACCCAATTGCGGCCAATGGCAAGGCCGGTGGCATCTGATGCCGCGGCGTGCGCGGAGGCAAGCGCCGCGTAGCGTTCATGCCAGCCCGGCTCCATCTGTTCGATCGATTCCGCAAACTCGCCCTTCCAGCTATCGATGACAGATGCGCTGGCCTCGAAATGGAACTGAGTGCCGTAGGCCGCGCGCCCGATACGAAACGCCTGGTTCTGAGTAAGCTCGCTCACTGCAAGACGCGTCGCACCCTGCGGCAGTGTGAAGGTGTCGCTGTGCCACTGGAATGTCGTGAAATCCGCCTCGAGGTTGGAGAGCAACGGATCCGCGTGCCCATCCTCGGACTTGCTGACCGAGTGCCAGCCAAACTCCAGTCCGGCATTCAGCTGGTTCTCCGCACCGTAGGCGCGCGCCAGGATCTGCGCCCCAAGACAGATGCCGAGCACCGCCTTGTCGGCCTCGGCGAAGTCGCGCATGAGCTGTGCAAGTCCTGGCAGGTAGGGATAGTTCGCGTCGTCGATCGCATTCTGCTCGCCGCCGAGCACCACCAGGGCGTCATGATCGGCAATGCCTGCCGGTAGCTTGCCGTCGATCCAGGGGTAGAAGTGCTCGATCTCGGCCTTGGCTTCCGCCAGCGCCAGCCCCAGCGAGCCGAGCGGCGTGCTTTTCATGTTTTCGATGACGGCGACCCGCATCAGCATCTCCAGTACGATTTCTGGCTCCGAGAGGAACACCAAGCGCCCGGTGATTGCAATACGGATTGCGCCACGCCACGGCAGTTCTTAAATCGGAGTGACGAAAGGAAACCCCTGATATGAGCGACAAGAAAGCCCGCGTGACGATCCTCTACTGCACCCAATGCAACTGGCTGCTGCGCGCCGGCTGGATGGCGCAGGAGCTTCTGCAGACCTTCACCGACAGTCTCGGCGAAGTGGCGCTCGTTCCCGGCACCGGCGGCAATTTCGAAATCCGGGTCGATGGCGACCTGATTTGGGAGCGCAAGCGCGATGGCGGCTTTCCCGGTCCGAAGGAGTTGAAGCAGCGCGTGCGCGACATCATCGAACCCGGCCGGGATCTCGGCCATGTCGATCGCACTTCGCTGGAAAGCTGAGCCTAGTCGTAAGGCGAATTGCAGGTCTTGTAGATACCCTCATAGGTCAGGAACCGATCAGTCTTCGGATTGTAGGTCCGGTACTGGTTACGGCACCAATCCACATGGAACTGTTGTCCCTGTGCCTTCGGCTGCACCGTGCGCACGGGCGGGGGATCGTAATAGAGCGGTCCGCGACCTCGCGCAGCCGGCCGATAGTAGGTCGGACCGGTGGCCGTCGGCGGCCGATAGTTCGGCTGCACATAGGACGGGCGGAACGATTGGACCGGCCCGAAAGTGAAGCAGCCGCGCGCGTCACACATCGTCGACCCAACACGGATGATGTCCGATGCGCCGGCGGCGGGCGGAGACACGCCGAGCGGCATCGCAAACGCCGTGTAGGGCAGCAGGGAGAAGAGCGCGATCAGGCAAAAATTACGAGAGCCGGCCATCAGACGATCCTTTCTGCTGTGTATATAGGACGCCTTTGCAGCAATCGCTATCGCGGCCGCCTCAGATTGCAACCGCGCTGGCGAAGAGTGGCATCAACGACTTTTTTGCTGCCTGTCAGGAAAACTTCAAAAACCCTGTTGACAGCAAGGGGCCGCCCCCGTACATGGCTCTCCGTCGCCCAGATGGCGGAATTGGTAGACGCGCAGGTTTCAGGTACCTGTGCCGCGAGGCGTGGAGGTTCGAGTCCTCTTCTGGGCACCATTTCCCTAAGAAATGCAAAGTGAAGGCCGATATAAGGTCTTCCCATTTCTTCCCCCAAAGACATTAACAGCGCAGGTAAAGACGTCCGATCAGGCTGCTGATTGCGGTTGCGATCAGGACTTGGGCGCGCTGTCGCCAGCGAGCTGTCGTTCGGACAATGCTGGGCGTAAAATCCGGCTGCACGGGCTCCCGAACACTCATAATGCGCAGTAGGGGCGACCGCCTGGGCAGCCCAACGGGTCAGCGGACCGGCTGATAGTGTCCGCGCAGCGGCACCTGCGTGCCGACACTTTCCACGCCGTCACGATCGCAGACGTAGACGAGGGTTGGCAGCCCGCCGGTCCGGAAGATTTTGTCATATCCGCGGCGCAGCGGCCGTGTCTCCGTCCGGCAGCTATACTGTTCCTCGTCCTTTGGATCCGGCTGCGCCTTGACGCCCGGCAGGTTTGCATAGGGATAGATCGACTGGACCTGCGGCTCGCCGGCTCGCCGCCAATCCGCGGCAAAGCTCGCGCCGGGCGCCAAACTTGCGCCGGTTGCTGCCAAGGCTATCAACCACACTCTTGCGAACCGCATATCGCCGGATCCGTCGTATTACATCTCTATTGTCGATGTAGGCGCGGCGTCGGCTTCCATCAAGCGAGCGCTTCGCTCGGGTGGCCGTCATCTCGAAAACGTGACTTCGTCGAAGGGGCCGCGCAAGTGCGGCCCACGGCGGGGATACGCGTCTTGACGACGCAAGCGGAACGGAGTTTTGCACGCTCTGCCGTAAGTTGATCGCGACGGGGAGGCGCCAGGAACCTGAAAGCTTCTGATGGCGTCTCTTGCAAATAGTTGCACGAATGAAGGCGCGGTGCTCTATCCGTGACTTTCTCTTTGATCTAAGCAGCCGGCCGACAGGCGGCGCGAGAAGGACGGAAACAGATGACGAGCTATGTATTGACGGTGACGTGCAAGTCGACGCGCGGGATCGTGGCGGCGATCGCGAACTACCTGGCCGATCAGGGCTGCAACATCGTCGATTCGTCGCAGTTCGACGATCTCGATACCGGCAAGTTCTTCACCCGTGTCAGCTTCATTTCAGAAGAAGGCGTCGGTCTTGCGGCACTCAAGGAAGGCTTCAAGCCGGTCGCAGAGAAATTCGACATGGAAGCCGAAATCCATGATGGCGCCAGCCGCATGAAGGTGCTTTTGATGGTGTCGCGCTTCGGCCACTGTTTGAACGACTTGCTCTACCGCTGGAAGATCGGTGCGCTGCCGATCGATATCGTCGGCGTGGTCTCCAATCACTTCGATTATCAGAAGGTCGTGGTGAACCACGATATTCCGTTCCACCACATCAAGGTGACGAAGGAAAACAAGCCGCAGGCCGAGGCTCAGCTCCTTGATCTCGTGGACCAGACCGGCACCGAACTGATTGTGCTCGCCCGCTACATGCAGGTCCTTTCCGATGCCATGTGCCGCAAGATGTCCGGCAAGATCATTAATATCCATCACTCCTTCCTGCCGAGCTTCAAGGGCGCCAACCCCTACAAGCAGGCCTATGAGCGCGGCGTGAAGCTCATTGGCGCCACGGCGCATTATGTGACGGCCGATCTCGATGAGGGGCCAATCATCGAGCAGGATACCGCCCGCATCACCCACGCTCAGAGCGCCGACGATTACGTCTCCATCGGCCGCGACGTGGAGAGCCAGGTTCTGGCACGCGCCATCCATGCGCATATCCATCGCCGCGTCTTCCTGAACGGCAACCGCACGATCGTATTTCCCGCAAGTCCGGGCAGCTACGCATCGGAACGCATGGGCTGATCGCCGCGGCGGCTTTGCCGTCGATCGACCGCGATCTCCTCGCTTGCCGGTGGCAAGGATTCGATTATCTGCGTAGTCTGCGAAATCGAATCATGCCGCGGGGGATGCCATGACTGACGAGACGCTTGCCGATCGCGCGACGTTGCCACGCCCTGACGTGACCGCTGCGGAAGCCGGCGACATCCTTCAGTCGCGTTATGGCCTGTCAGGAGCGATCACCGAGCTCGGCAGCCAGCAGGATCGCAACTATCGCCTCGATACCGGCGAACGAAGCTACGTGCTCAAGATATGCCATGTGACCTATGAGACGGTGGAGCTCGAGGCGCAGAACGCAGCCATCCGCCACATCGGCACGAAAGAGGATGCGCCGCGCGTTCCTCACGTCATCCCATCGACGGACGGGCAGGACATCGTCGCTGTCACCGTGCGCGACCAGACCTTTCAGGTTCGACTGCTGGAGTATCTTGAAGGCGAGGGGCTGACGCACCGCAAGCACCTGCCGAAAGAGTCGGTGGCGGCACTGGGAGCTCTCTGCGCCCGCCTGGCGCAGTCGCTGGCCGACTTCACGCATCCTGGTCTCGACCGCAGCCTGCAATGGGACCTGCGCCGCGCCGGTCCGGTCGCGGTCCAGTTGTTGTCGGCGATCACCGACAGCGCCGCACGTGATCGCATCGCCAAGACGATGGTGTCAGCCGTGAGGCGAATCCAACCCCTGGCGCCGTCCTTGCGGCTACAGGCCGTGCACCATGACGTGACCGGCGACAACGTTGTCAGCCGTCGTGATGAGCGGGGCCATCTGGTCCCTGACGGCGTCATCGATTTCGGCGACATCATTCGCGGCTGGCTGATCGGCGATCTGGCGGTCACCTGCGCCTCGCTGCTACATCAGGCTGATGGCGATCCGCAGTACATTCTTCCTGCAGTGAAGGCATATCACGAGGTCTATCCGCTCACCGAGGAGGAGCTGCGCGCGCTCTGGCCGCTCGTCGTTGCCCGCGCGGTCATTCTGGTCGCCAGCAGCGAGCAGCAGATCTCGATCGATCCCGAGAACGACTATGTTCGCGGCAATCTCGAGCTCGAACGCCGCATATTCGATATGGCGGTATCCGTTCCATTCGAACTCATGGAAGTCGCGGTCCTGAAGGCGGTGGGCATCGAAACGGCCGCGGTTTCGATGGAGGACTGGCGTCCATTGTTGCCCGACATCGACCCGGCGACCATATCCTTCGTCGATCTCGGTGTCCAAAGCCCGCATTTCGCTGCGGGAAACTGGGCGCAGTCCGACATGGATTGGCGCCTGCTCGCGCGCGCGGCAGCCGAGACGGGCACTGCGGCCACGCGTTACGGCGAATACCGATTGTCGCGCTCGAAGCCTCGGAGCGCCACCCCATCCGCAACCTTCACGCTGCATTCCGACGTCTGTCTTGCGGGCGGCAGCACGGTTGCTGCTCCATTCGCGGGGAAGGTCATTCGGAAGGATCACCATTTCGTTCTGGCAGGCGAGGGTGTCAGCCTTCATCTCGACGGGATTGAGCCGTCGCTTGAAAACGAAGCCGAGGTCGAGCCCGGGCAACCGCTCGGGACCATATCCGGTGAGAGCGGATCTCTCGGCGGGCTGCGCGTACAACTCTCCACCTTGCCAGGCGTCGAACCGCCGCTGTTCTGCACTCCGCAGGAGGCCATGGCCTGGTCGGAACTATGTCCATCGCCGGCTGCCCTTCTGGGCGTTGGCGTCAATGCGCCGAAGCTGGCGTCGGCAGCGTTGTTCGCGCTCAGGCAGGCCCATCTCGCAAGGCCGCAGAAGAACTACTACGAAATACCGCCGCAAATGGAGCGCGGCTGGCAGGAGCATATGTTCGATGTCGAGGGCCGTGCCTATCTCGACATGCTGAACAACGTCACCATTCTGGGGCATGGCCACCCGCGCCTGGCGGAGGCGGTCAGCGAACAGTGGCTGCGGCTGAACACCAATTCACGCTTTCACTATGGCGCCATTGCGGAATTTTCCGAGCGCCTGACCTCCCTGGCGCCGGAAGGGCTGGATGCGGTGTTCCTCGTCAACAGCGGATCGGAAGCCAACGACCTCGCCCTGCGACTAGCTTGGGCGCACACGGGCGCCAAGCATATGCTCAGCCTTCTCGAAGCCTACCACGGCTGGTCGGTTGCGAGCGATGCGGTGTCCACCTCGATCGCCGACAATCCGGAGGCTTTGACGACGCGGCCCGACTGGGTGCACGCCGTCCTCTCGCCCAATACCTATCGTGGTGCGTTCCGCGGTTCGGAATCGACGATTGGTTACGTGGAGGCCGTCGTCGACGCCCTTGAAGCCGTCGATGCACGGGGCGAGGGGTTGGCCGGCTTCATCGCCGAGCCGGTCTACGGGAATGCCGGCGGAATATCGCTGCCGGACGGATACCTTGCCGCAGTCTACAGGCAGGTGCGGGCCCGCGGCGGCGTCTGCATCGCCGACGAAGTACAGGTGGGCTACGGTCGGCTTGGGCACCATTTCTGGGGCTTCGAGCAACAGGGCGTCGTCCCCGACATCATCACGGTAGCGAAAGGCATGGGCAATGGACATCCGCTCGGCGCTGTGATCACGACCAGGGCCATTGCCGATTCGCTGGAGAAGGAAGGTTATTTCTTCTCGTCCGCTGGCGGCAGTCCGGTCAGTTCCGTGGTGGGTATGACCGTCCTCGATATCATGGCCGATGAAGAACTGCAGGCGAATGCGCGCGATGTTGGCGATCATCTCAAGAGCCGTCTGGTCGCGCTGATCGACCGCTATCCGATCGTCGGCGCGGTGCACGGCATGGGACTTTACCTCGGGCTCGAACTCGTCCGCGACAGAACGACGCTGGAACCCGCGAGCGAAGAGACAGCGGCAATCTGCGGCCGCCTGCTCGATCTCGGGGTCTTGATGCAGCCGACCGGCGATCACCTCAATGTGTTGAAGATCAAGCCTCCCCTTTGCCTGACAGTGGAGAGCGCCGATTTCTTCGTCGACATGCTGGAAAAGGTGCTCTCCGAGGGGTGGTAGCCTGTTTTTTGCCCGCGTTAACCATTTCGGTCATTTCGAGGCTTTCCCGTTTTTTCATCAGATGCCCATTGCCGGAATCAGCGGGACTTCCTATCTCTGCGCCGTGATCGAAAGAGACCGTCGGACTGTCACGCGAATTGCACAAAGACTTGATAGAGTTCTTTCAGTCAATTCGATCTTAATGGAATGAAATTTTCCGAATGGTCGATATTTTGACACGTTTCGGAATATGTTTCTTGTAGGCTGCTAGCTATAGTCTACCAACAAAGTAGATTAATAGCGCGGCCGTCGCCGGTCTTGGAACACCAGGGCCTCAAACAAGCGCAACGCCAGAGAAAGGAACGAGACATGACTGACATCGACACTCTCGCCAATTTCCCTGGGCGATCTGTGCTTGGCAATGACCGTCCGGGCGCTCTCTCCCGCCCGAACTGTCGAATGTGACCTTCGTCCACCCTTAACGGAATCAGACAAGTCAATTCGCCATCGCCAGCGCATACCGCGCGGCAGGAGTTCTACGCATGAAAAAAGAAGTAATCGAATACGCAGGCGTTCCCGTCGGGATCGTCATCCCGGATGAGAACCGGTTGAAGTTCATCGCAGTGAAGTTTCACGTTCACGATCTGGACGAGCAGCATTTCAGCTCGCCGGCTGAGGTGAAGCTCGCGATCCATGATCTGATGACCCGCCGTCACCCGAAGCCTATCCATGCCTGAGGGCATGCCCAACCAGCCCTGACAGATTTCAGACCGGTCTTGCCAAAGGTGAGGCCGGTCTTGTGTTTTGACCGCCATTGCGGTCCTATCGCGCTCTTGCTCAACAAGGGTGGCGCGCTTGCTCAATCTGATTACCGACATTGATGGCGTCTCGGTCGGAAACGCGACGGATCTGAGGCTCGGCTCAGGTGTGACCGCGATCGTCTTCGACGAACCGGCAACGGCCTCCGCTGTGGTTCTCGGAGGCGCTCCGGGCGGTCGTGACACGGCGCTTCTCGATCCGTCGATGACGGTCGGCGCAGTCGATGCCTTCGTGCTGTCAGGTGGCTCGGCCTTCGGCCTTGACGCGGCTGGCGGCGTTCAGGCGGGACTTCGGGAAGCCGGGCGAGGTTTTCCCGTCGGCGACCTGAAGGTGCCGATCGTTCCGCAGGCGATCCTGATGGACCTGCTGAACGGCGGCGACAAGGATTGGGGGCTGCAGTCGCCCTATCGCGACATGGGCTATCAAGCCTTCAAGACATCGGCGAAAGGGCCGTTTACCCTCGGTTCCGTCGGTGCGGGAGCCGGTGCCACAACCGCGACCGTCAAAGGTGGGCTCGGTTCGGCAAGTGGCGAGACCAGCACCGGCCTGCGGATTGGAGCGATCGTCGCCGTCAATGCGCTTGGCTCGGCGACAGTGGGCGAGGGGCCGCATTTCTGGTCGGCGCCGTTCGAGCAGGGCCGGGAGTTTGGCGGCCTCGGCTTGCCCGCGCCAATCTCACAAGCCGACATCCGCATGCGGCTAAAGGGCATGAACACGATAGCGACAACGATTGGCGCCATCGTTACCGACGCCGAATTGACCAAGCAGGAGGCGCACCGTCTCGCGATCATGGCCCATGACGGTTTCGCCCGCGCCCTGCTGCCGGCGCACCTGCCTTTCGACGGCGACACTGTCTTTGCTGCCTCGACGGGCAGGAGGCCCCGACCGGATTTGCCCGCCTTTTTCGAGCTCTGCCATCTCGCCACGATGGTCATGGCACGCGCCATTGCGCGGGGAGTCTTTGAGGCCACCGCACTGCCAGTCGCTGGCGCCCAGCAGGCTTGGCGAGACCGCTACCCTGGAGACCGCTACCCTGATCGCGCAAGTTCGTCTAAACAAAGCGCCTAAATCGACGGAGACCCCGAATGCAGATCTCGGCCTTAATTCCCGCCAGGCGGTGTGCGTTTTGGGAGTGACAAGTTGGCTCATAAAAGTCATCGCCACGGCGGCGGGCAGACAGGGGAATAAATTGATGAAGGTTTCGCGTGCGCCGTCGGCGCTGTTGGCTCGGCGATTTTATCTCGGTGCGGCGGTTTCAGTTGGCCTCGTGCTGCTGGGGCAGACCCCCGCGGAAGCCGCCAAGACCACGCTGACCCTTGGCATGACGGTGGAGCCAACCGGCCTTGATCCGACGATCGCAGCCCCTGTCGCGATCGGCCAGGTCACCTGGCAGAACGTTTTCGAAGGCCTTGTAACGATTGACGAGACCGGGAAGATCCAGCCACAGCTCGCCAAGAGCTGGGAGGTTTCCCCGGACGGTCTAACCTATACGTTCAAGCTGCAGAGCGGCGTCAAATTCCATGATGGCGAGGCTTTCGATTCCGCTGCAGCGAAATTTGCGCTCGATCGCGCGCGCGGTGCTGACTCGGTAAACCCGCAAAAGCGCTTCTTCGCCTCGATCACTTCCATAGAGACACCGGACCCGGAAACGCTCGTCCTGCATCTCGCGGCTCCAACAGGCAGTCTCCTCTACTGGCTCGGCTGGCCGGCCTCGGTGATGGTCGGCCCGAAGTCTGCCGCCGGGGATAAGACGACGCCCGTTGGCACCGGCCCGTTCAAGTTCGTGAATTGGGCAAAGGGCGACAAGGTCGAGCTCGCAAGGAACGCCGACTATTGGAGCAAGGACGCCACGGCAAAGCTCGACAAGGTGACCTTCCGCTTCATCGCCGATCCGCAGGCCCAGGCCGCGGCCTTGAAGTCGGGCGATGTCGACGCCATTCCGGAATTCGCGGCGCCTGAGCTGATGAGTTCGTTTGACGGCGATGCGAAGCTTACGACCAAGATCGGCAATACCGAGCTGAAGGTTGTCGCCGGCATGAACAACGCGAAGAAGCCTTTCGACGACAAACGCGTCCGTCAGGCGTTGATGATGGCGATCGACCGGAAGACGGTCATTGACGGCGCCTGGTCGGGGCTAGGTACGGCGATCGGCAGCCACTACACGCCGAACGACCCCGGCTACGTCGATCTCACCGGCGCGCTGCCCTATGATCCCGAAAAGGCGAAGGCGCTGCTTGCCGAAGCCGGCTATCCTGATGGTTTCACCTTCACGATCAAGTCGCCGCAAATGGCTTATGCGCCACGTAGCGCGCAGGTCATGCAGGCGATGCTGGCTGAAATCGGCGTAACCATGAACATCGAACCGACGGAATTCCCGGCCAAGTGGGTGCAGGATGTCATGAAGGACCGCGCCTACGAAATGACGATCGTAGCGCACGCCGAACCGCTCGACATCGACATCTACGCCCGTGATCCGTACTACTTCAACTACAAGAATCCCGCGTTCAACGAGCTGATGAAGAAGGTGCAGGAGACCTCGGATCCTGTAGCGCAAGCGAAGATCTTCGGCGACGCCCAGAAGATTCTGGCCGAGGATGTGCCGGCGCTCTATCTCTTCGTCATGCCCAAGCTGGGCGTCTGGGACAAGAAGCTGAAGGGTCTCTGGGAGAATGAACCCATTCCCTCGAACGTCCTTACGAACGTCTCCTGGGAAGACTGATTACGGGCTGATGATATGGTGAGGCGGCGGATCGTACCGGACGTGAAATGATAACGCTTCTGTCTCGTCGCCTTGTCGGTCTGATTGTCACGCTCGCTGTCGTCTCGCTGCTGATTTTTGCTGTGATGGATCTGCTGCCGGGCGATCAGGCCTCCATCATGCTGGGCACGTCAGCCGCACCGGAAACGCTCGCAAGCCTGCGTCACGAGCTTGGGCTCGATCAGCCGCTCCTGTGGCGCTATGGAGAATGGCTCGCTGGCGTATTCCGTGGAAACCTCGGCCAATCCTACACCTACGGTGTGCCCGTTGCCGGCCTGATTCTTGAGAGACTGGCGGTTACGCTTCCGCTGGCGCTGATGGCGATCATGCTTTCCGTCGCCATCGCGATCCCTCTCGGTGCCCTTGCGGCGGCGCATCGAGGCGGATTGCCTGACGCTGTCGCTTCGATATTTTCGCAGATGGGCATCGCCGTTCCGGGCTTCTGGGTGGCTCTACTGCTGATCATGCTGTTTTCGACGGCGCTCGGCTGGATGCCGGCCGGAGGTTTCCCGGGTTGGAACGCCGGCTTCCTGCCAGCCCTCAAAGCGCTTCTTATGCCCGCGGTGGCGCTCGCATTACCGCAAGCGGCCGTCCTGACACGCGTCACGCGTTCTGCCGTTCTGGAAACCCTGCATGAGGATTTCACGAGGACAGCCCTTGCCAAGGGATTGTCGAAGCGGCGCGTCCTGTGGCGGCACTCGGTGCCGAACGCCCTCGTTCCCGTTCTGACGATCCTCGGCCTGCAGTTCACCTTCCTGGTTGCTGGCGCGGTTTTGGTCGAGAATGTCTTCAACCTTCCGGGCCTCGGTCGCCTTGCCTATCAGGCGCTGTCGCAGCGCGACATCATCGTCATGCAGGATGTCGTCCTGCTCTTTGCTGGGCTCGTTATCGTCATGAACTTCATCGTCGATCTCTCCTATCTGGCGATCGACCCGCGCCTGCGGAAAGGCATTTGACATGGCGCCGATTGCCTCCAATCCAATAGGCCTCAAGCGCCGGCGATTTGACATTAGCCGGAGAATGAATTTGGTCGTCGGCGGCGGTGTCATCACCCTTCTTGTCGCCGTCGCGGTGCTGTCGGTGGTCTGGACGCCGCTGCCGCCAGCGAAGATGCAGATCATTCACAAGCTGCAGCCCCCTTTCGCGTTCGGCGTTCTCGGCACGGACCAATTCGGCCGAGATGTCCTCTCGATGCTGATGGTCGGCTGCTGGAATTCCCTTTCCATCGCCGTTGCCGCCGTGGCGATCGGCGGGACGCTCGGTTCGATCGCCGGTATCTCGGCCGCTGCCGTGCGGGGCGTGTTCGAAACGTTGCTGATGCGCGCCTGCGACGTCGTTTTCGCGCTGCCGCCGATTCTTTCGGCGATGATGCTGGGCCCCTTTCTCGGTCCGGGCCGGCTTACTGCGATCGTTGCCATTGCAACGTTCATGATTCCCGTCTTTGCCCGCGTCACGCTTGCCACGGCCCTCCAAGCCTGGAGGCGGGACTACGTGCTCGCTGCCCGCGCAATCGGAAACAGCCGCTTCGCGATCTCCGTCCGCCACGTGCTCCCGAACATCATGAGCCAGATCATTGTCCAAGTGACGATCCAGTTGGGCTTGGCCGTGCTGACGGAGGCCGGGCTCAGCTTCCTTGGCCTCGGGATCGCACCACCCGCCCCGACCTGGGGCCGTATGCTGGCCGACGCGCAAACCTACCTGGCGCTCGCGCCATGGCTGGCCATCCTGCCCGGCCTTGCCATCGCACTCTGCGTCTTCGGCTTCAACATGCTTGGCGATGGCCTGCGCGACATGCTCGACCCGCGCGTGACGAGTGCCGTCAGTGTTCGAAACCACAGGTGCGGATGAGAGTGCCATGTCCGAAACCGACTTGACGATCCACGAATTGAGGCGGCGCTTCGCCGATCGAAGCCTGTCTCCGCTTGAATATTGGCTGGCGCTGGAACGACACATTGAAGCGTGGGAGCCTGCCATCTGCGCGCTCTACGCCTATGACCCGGAGGCGGCGCGCAAGCAGGCGCAAGCGTCAAGCGACCGATGGATGAGGGGAGCAACGCTTGGGCTCCTCGATGGCATCCCGGCGACGCTGAAGGAACTGATCGCTACCAAGGGGCAGCCGGTGCCGCTCGGGACCAAGGCGGTCGAACTGCAGCCTGCGACCGAGGATGCGCCGGCCGCGGCCAGGTTGCGCGAGGACGGCGCGGTGCTCTTTGCGAAGACGACCTGCCCCGATTACGGGATGCTTTCCTCGGGTCTTTCCAGCTTCCACCCCCTAAGCCGCAATCCTTGGGATACCACGCAGAATCCCGGAGGATCGAGCGCCGGGGCGTCCGCTGCGGCCGCTGCGGGCTATGGGCCCCTGCACATCGGTACCGACATCGGTGGTTCGGTGCGCTTGCCGGCAGGCTGGACAGGGATCTTCGGCTTCAAGCCGAGCCACGGTCGCATCCCGATCGATCCGTTCTATGTCGGCCGTTGCGCCGGACCGATGACACGTACCGTCGAAGACGCGGCCCACGCGATGGCGACGCTCTCGCGTCCGGACTGGCGCGATGGCACCAGCCTGCCTCCAGCGGATCTCGATTGGATGGATCTTGAGATCGATGTTCGCGGATTGAAGATTGGGCTGATGCTTGATGCCGGCTGTGGCCTCGCGGTCGAGGACGAGGTGCGGGCGGCCGTTGAGGCTGCCGGCCGACGTTTTGAGGAGGCCGGCGCGATTGTCATCCCTGTTCAGCCTGTTCTGACGCGGGAGATGCTGGACGGGTTGGATAGCTTCTGGCGTGCGCGCTTCTGGGGCGAAATCGAGAAGCTAAGCCGTGAGCGCAGAAACAGCATCCTCCCCTACATTTACGCCTGGGCCGAGGGCGGCGCTTCCGTAAGCGGCGTGGACGCCGTCAGGGGCTTCAATCAGACGATCGAGATGCGCAGGAGTTGCGGTAGACTGTTCACGAAGGTCGACGCCGTGATTTCGCCAACCAACCCTATCGTCTCCTATCCGGCCGAATGGGCTTCGCCGACGAACGATCCCGCGCGTCCCTTCGAGCACATCTGCTTCACGGTGCCGTGGAACTTGTCCGAGCAGCCCGCCGCCTCGATCAATTGCGGCTTTTCGCGATCAGGGATGCCGATCGGGCTGCAGATCGTCGGCCCCCGCTTCAATGACATGTTCGTCTTGAAGCTGTCGAAGGCTTTTGAAACGTGGACGGGCGGGATCAGGTCATGGCCGAAGCCGCCGGTCAGATGACCGGGCGGCGATAGCCTGTCGGTTGCTCGTAGAGCCAGCCGATGCGTTTGATGGCATCCTGGAGGTTTTCGCGAGCCACGGTCATTGTATGGCCGTTGGCGTGGATGATCGTTTCCGGATCTTCCAGGATGGCAACGTGCCCCTTCCAGAAGACCAGATCGCCTCGGCGCAGGTCGGCCCGGTCGATCGGCTCGCCAAGGCCCGCCGCCTGCATGTCGGTGTCGCGCGGCACGCTTCGTCCCGTCATCAGCATCGAGAGCTGAACGAGGCCCGAACAGTCGATGCCAAGTCCGGAGCGACCACCCCAGAGGTAGGGGGTCTCAAGAAACCGGCTTGCGACGTCGACATAGTCGCCACCTTGAGCTTCGCCGATCGGCCGCACGTGCTTTGCGAAGATCGCCGTGCCGTCTTCCAGCATCACATAGTGGTTGCCGCGTGTTTCTGCCTCACCGACAATCCGGACGCGGCTGCCCATGGATAGGATGGATTGGTACGGTTTGCGCAGCTCCGCCTCTTGATAGAGGAAAGTCCGCTGGACCGTGACGACATGTGTCGGCGCAACAAGCACGTCCGAAAGGGCGGTCTCCGGCAGATAGCCGACATAGTTGTCGCCGCTGGCCTTGACCCAGCACCATCCGTCGGCGCGATCGTAGACGGTGACCTCCTCTCCGAGGAGCAGTTCCGTATCGATTCCCTTGGCGAGATCGGGCACTGGCCGCAAACCGATGACCGGCACGGCTACCCGGGCCGGTGTGCCGGCAACGAAGCGCAGGGCTTCCACACGTCCTTCCAGTCTCGCCTCGGCGAGATCCGGTCGGTAGGCATGCAAGCGGCGATCAAGCATCGTCATTGTATCCCTTTCACGGCGTCAGGCGGCGACCTTGGTCGCGCACGAGATCGCCAAGCTTTTCCAGATAGAGCGCCCCTCCGACGGTACGCTTTATCACGACATTTCGCCGGTCGCGTTCGTCGCGCACACGGTCGACCAGACCCATTTCCCCCATCGTATCCAAGGCCCGCGTGATGACAGGCTTGGTCACGTTGAGCGTCGCAGCTAGGCCGCGCACGGTATGCGGCGGCGGCACGAGATAGATATGCAGCAGGATCGCCATCTGGCGCAACGTCAAATCGCGATCATCGAGTCTGACCTGATCGAGCGTCACACCATGCCACAGGCCCAATGCCTGCGAAGCCGTCAGTGCGATCGGCATGGCTCCTCCGGAAACTCGTTACGCCCCACGTTCCATTTTCCGGCACGTGGTCGCGCAACGCAATGGGGCGGAAAATCTGACGCCCCAAAGGGTGAATAAAATTTTAACGATCGCGTTAACGCACACTTTGCCGGATGTGGTGATAGAGCGCACGAATGGCCTGCGCCTCGCCGCCGCCGGGGGAGTGCGGTCGTTCCGATGGCGCCCAGCCGTAGATATCGAAATGCGCCCAGCTTGTGGCGCTGGAGACGAAGCGCTTGAGGAACAGGGCGGCGGTGATTGCACCGGCCATGCCGCCCGCCGGCGCATTGGTGATGTCGGCAAACTTGGTGCGGATATCCTTTTCATAGCCGGCATAGAGCGGCAGTCGCCACAGGGGGTCGTCCGTCTCAAGGCTTGCTTCGGTCAAGTCCTCGGCGAGTTCGGCATCGTCGGTAAAGAAGGGCGGCAGGTCAGGACCGAGAGCCACGCGCGCCGCACCCGTCAGCGTCGCCATGTCGATCAGGAGGTCGGGAGCATCCTCGTCAGCGTAGGCAAGCGCATCTGCGAGGATCAACCGGCCTTCGGCGTCGGTATTGTCGATCTGTACCGTCAGCCCCTTGCGGCTCCGGTAGATGTCGCCCGGGCGGAAGGCGTTGGACGAGATCGAGTTTTCGACGACGGGAATGATAACCCTGAGATCGACCTTGAGCTTGGCGTCCATGATCATCAGCGCCAGCCCCATGACATTTGCCGCGCCGCCCATGTCCTTCTTCATCAGCAGCATCGAAGAGGCCGGCTTGATGTCGAGACCGCCGGTGTCGAAGCACACACCCTTGCCGACGAGCGTGATCTTGCGGTGACCCTTCTTGCCCCATCGCATTTCGAGCAGGCGCGGCGCATCGGCGCTCGCGCGGCCGACCGTATAGACCAGAGGGAAGTTCTGCCGCAGATCGTCACCGCTGACGACATTGATTTCCGCCTTGTAATGGGCGGCAAGCCCGCGGAAGGCGGCTTCCAGTTCGTTCGGTCCCATGTCGTTAGTCGGCGTGTTGATCAGGTCGCGCGCCAGGAAGACGCCGGCAAGCTGTCGCTTGATATCCGCTCCGTCAGCATCGCGCGGGATCATCAGCGTTGGAGCGGACGCCTTCTCCGACTTGTACCGGTCGAAGCGATAGCTGCCGAGGCCGAAGCCAAGCGAGAGACGGTTGGCCGTCAGCGGTGCGGTTTCGATGTGCCAGTCGCCGGCCGGCAGCGTGCGCGCAAGCTTACCGGTAATGTAAGGTTGCTCGGACGGATTGGTGCCGAGCCCGAACAACGCGCCCCCGAGATGACCGTCCTCTGTCGGAATGAGCAGCAGTGAGCCGCTTTCGGCCTTATATCCCGCCTTCTTGGCCCAATCGAGCGCGATGGGATCGATCGTGCCGGTTTCAATATGCGCCGGGGTGACGGCAAAGATCGGCAGGGTCGAGCCGCCCTTGGTGTTGAACGGGGTCGGTCTCTCGATGAACTGATAGGGTGCCATGTGTTTCCTTCGAGGCAAGTCCGGGAATCGCGTCTTAACGGTATGTTAGGGTTAACAGACTATTGCTGGAGTGAAGATTGCGTCAAAGCCTTTCCCTGTTCCGCTTTGAGGTCAGACGCCGATTCGGATCTCAGGGACACATGATGCCTGCTTCGGCCAATACTTCGCTCAAAACTCGGGTTTTTCAGGGCGCTTCGACCGCGCTCGTCGCCCTGGCACTCGCCGGCTGCACGACAACCAAGGATCGGATGACGACGGGATCGGTGCCGACCCTCGCCAAGCCGGTCGAAGCGATGAACGAAGCCGAGTTGCGCAGCTCGTCCGAGCGTGTCGGACAGGCCTACGAAAAGAACCCGCGCGATGCCGTCAATGGCGTGAACTATGCCAACCTCTTGCGCATGCAGGGCCGCGACGCCCAGGCGCTGGCGGTCATGCAGCAGGTTGCCATTGCCAACCCGACTGATCGAACCGTGCTCGCGGCCTACGGAAAGGCCCAGGCTGCCGCCGGTCAACTACAGCAGGCGCTTGATACGATCGGTCGCGCTCAGACGCCGGATCGTCCGGACTGGAAGCTCACATCGGCGGAGGGCGCGATCCTCGATCAGCTCGGCCGCTCTGCCGAAGCCCGCCAGCGCTATCGCGAAGCGCTCGACACCCAGCCGAACGAAGCATCGATCCTGTCGAACCTCGGTATGTCTTATGTGCTGACCGGTGACCTCCGAACGGCCGAGACCTATCTGCGTCAGGCCGCAGGCCAGCCCACCGCCGATAGTCGGGTCCGTCAGAATCTGGCGCTCGTCATTGGCCTTCAAGGCCGGTTCCCGGAAGCTGAAAAGATTGCGCGTGGCGAGCTTTCGCAAGAACAGGCTGACGCCAATGTCGCCTATCTGCGCTCTATGCTGTCACAGCAGAATTCCTGGCAAAAGCTTGCGGCCAAGGATAGCGGTAGCGGTCCCACCGCCACGAACTGACGTTAGCGGCCGGCTAGCCCCGAGGTGACAAGCTGCACGCCGAGGCCGGCCATGACCGTCCCTGCCAGGCGATCGATCCACGTCTTCGCAGCGAGGTAAAGCCGCCTCGGATGGCTGGCCGAGAATGCGAGCGCGACGATCGTGTACCAGCCGGCTTCGACGGCAAACACGCCGATCGGCAGCGAAAAAATCAGTCCAAGCGGAACCGTCTTCGGCAACAAGGCTGCGAAGATACTGGCGTAGACGACGATCGCCTTTGGGTTGCTGAGCTGTGTCAGCAGAGCGGTGATGAAGCTGCGGGCGAGTGAGCGATGGTCGCTTGCCGCGTCGCCGATATGGATCTGCTCGCGCGCGCCACGCCAGATCTTGAGGGCGATGTAGACGAGATAGGCGCCACCCGCCACCTTCAGCGCCAGATAAAGCCACTCGAATTGCGCAAGCAGTGCCGTCAGCCCCGCCAGCGCTAACGCGCTGAAGGCAACGCCGCCAATGCCCATGCCGAGTGCTGCCGCAAGCCCGTCCAGACGTGAACGCGACATTGCAATGCGTGAAACGAGGACAAAGCTCGGACCGGGGCTCATCGCCCCTATCGAAAGGGTGGCAATGATACTCAGGAAGATGCTTACAGACGACATCGCGGGCTCCAGCTGACTCGGAAAACGCCCGACCCTATGCCCAATGCGTGTAGATCGCCAGCCTCGTCGAAATACTAGAAGCGATCCGCGACCTGGATGCCAGCTGGCCCGAGGATGACGGCGACGAGAACCGGCAGGAAGAACAGGATCATCGGCACCGTGAGCTTCGGGGGAAGTGCCGCAGCCTTCTTCTCTGCCTCGTTCATGCGCTCGTCGCGGCCTTCCTGTGCGAGGACGCGCAGCGCCTGGGAAACCGGCGTGCCGTAGCGATCCGCCTGGATCAGGGCCTGGGTGACGGACTGCACCAGTGGGATCTGCGTGCGCAGGCCGAGGTTCTCAAGCGCAACCCGCCGATCGGGAAGGAAGGAAAGCTCGGCGGTCGTCAGAATCATCTCTTCCGCCAGCGCCGGCGAGGCCTCGCCGAGTTCTTCGGATACACGACGCATGGCGGCCTCGATCGAAATACCCGACTCGACGCAGATTAGCATCAGGTCGAGCGCGTCGGGCCAGGCACGCTTGATCGAGTGCTGGCGCTTTGACATGCGATTGGAGATGAAAATGTTCGGTGCATAGAAGCCCACATAGGCGATGCCGAGCGTCACCAGGAAGCGCATCGTCGTTGGCTTGTCGGCCAGATGATCGAGACCAAAGACCCAGAAAACTGCAAGGCCGAAGAACAGGAACGGCAACAGGAAGCGCGCGACAAGGAACATGTTCAAGGCATTTTCGGAACGAAACCCGGCTGCCCGGAGCTTGTTCATGGTGTTCTCGTCGACCAGTGCCTCGCGAAGGTTGAACTTCTCCACGATCTGTCGCACTGAGCGGTTGTTCTGGGTACGAAGGGAAGCTTTCCCGGCGGAATCGGTGTTCATGCGCGCGCGTTCGCGAGCGCGAATCTGCTCGCGCTCCGTCGATACGGCCTTCATGCGCTTGTTGAGGTCGCCGCGCTCGAAGAACGGGACAGCGATTGTATACAGGCTGGCGAAGACAGCGATCGCCACGAACACTGCGATCAGCATGGAGGGGTCTGTCAGTTTGGTCGCGAGGTCAGATGACACGCCCGTTCTCCACTAGATGTCGAAATTGACCATGTTGCGCATGACGAAAATGCCGATCGACATCCAGACCGCCGATATACCCATGATCAGGTGGCCGCGAGGGTCGGTGAAGAGGATCAGCATGTATTCCGGCGATGTCAGATAGACGAGGGTTGCAACGATGAACGGCAGCGCGCCGATGATGACGGCCGACGCCTTTGCTTCCATCGACAGTGCCTTGACCTTCGCCTTCATCTTCTTTCTGTCGCGCAGGACCTTTGCGAGGTTGCCGATGGCTTCAGAAAGGTTGCCGCCTGCCTGCGACTGGATCGCAATAACGATTGCAAAGAAGCTGACCTCCTGCAGAGGCATGAAATTGCTCATACGTGCACAGGCATCCGGTACGCTGAGGCCTACCTGCTGCGATTCGACGACGCGGCGAAATTCGCTCTTCACGGGATCCTTGCCCTCATTGGCGATGAGCCGGATGGCATCGTTCAAGGGCAGGCCTGATTTGATCGAGCGTACGATGACGTCGAGAGCGTTGGGAAACTCATCGAGAAACTTGTTCTGGCGCCGCTTGATCAGGAAGCCCAGTACCCAGCGCGGCATGCCAAGTCCCGCAATGATGGGCAGACCGAGCACGACCATGACAGGCGCATCGGCAAGGAAGGCAACGAACATCAAGACAAGGCCAACAATGGCGCTGAACATGTAAAACCGTCCCGGCGTGGTCTTGAGGCCGGCCTGGGTCAGCCGCGACTTCAGCGACAGCTTCCTCTTGGTGTTTTCCTGCTGGCGCTTCTCAAGGTCCTTCAGGTTGTCCTGCACCGATTTCCGGCGCTTCGACATTTCCTGGACGCGGTCGCGGGCTGCCTTGACGCCGGCCTTGTCAGCCTCCGCCGAAGCGACGCGGTTGACGCGATTGGCCGACTTCTTTTCGGTTTCCATCCGCGTGAAGAGAAGGCCATAGCAAACGGCGCCAGCCGCAATGGCGGCAAGCGCGACAATGGCCAACACAACAGGATCGAACCCGAACATCTCACTAATCCTTGGATTTCGCTTCCATTTCGTCGAGTGCCGCGGCAAGGCGCTTTTCTTCGTTGAAGTAGCGCGCGCGATCCCAGAAATGCGGCTTGCCGATACCGGTCGACTTGTGCCTGCCGATCAACTTGCCGGACGCATCCTCGCCGTCGATTTCGTAGCGCATCAGGTCCTGGGTGATGATGACGTCGCCTTCCATCCCGATCACCTCGGTGATCTGCGTGATGCGACGCGAGCCGTCGCGCAGGCGGGCCGCCTGGACGATGATGTCGATCGAACCGGAGATGATCTCGCGCACGGTCTTTGCCGGCAAAGTGAAACCGCCCATTGCGATCATCGACTCGATACGGCTCAGGCATTCGCGCGGCGAGTTCGAGTGGATCGTGCCCATCGAGCCGTCGTGACCGGTGTTCATTGCCTGCAACAGGTCAAAAACCTCCGGTCCGCGCACTTCGCCGACGATGATCCGCTCCGGACGCATACGCAGGCAGTTCTTGACGAGATCGCGCATGGTGATCTCGCCTTCGCCTTCGATGTTCGGTGGCCGGGTTTCGAGGCGTACCACGTGCGGCTGCTGCAGCTGCAGTTCTGCCGTGTCTTCGCAAGTGATGACGCGCTCGTCCACGTCGATGTAGCGGGTGAGGCAGTTGAGCAGCGTCGTCTTGCCCGAACCGGTACCGCCCGAAATGACGACGTTGCAGCGGACGCGGCCGATGATCTGGAGAAGCGTCGCTCCCTCAGGCGTGATGGCGCCGAAGCGAACGAGCTGTTCGAGGTTCAGCTTGTCCTTCTTGAACTTGCGGATGGTGAGTGCCGGCCCGTCGATCGCGAGCGGAGGCGCAATGACGTTGACACGGGAGCCGTCGGGCAGGCGGGCGTCGCAGATCGGACTTGATTCATCGACGCGGCGGCCGACCTGGCTAACGATGCGCTGGCAGATCGAGAGCAGCTGCGAATTGTCGCGGAAGCGGATTTCGGATTCGATGGTCTTGCCGCCGACTTCGATGAAGGTTTGGCCGGCGCCGTTGACCATGATGTCGGCGATATCGTCTCGGGCGAGCAACGGTTCGAGCGGGCCGTAACCGAGAACGTCGTTGCAGATGTCTTCGAGCAGTTCCTCCTGCTCGGAAATCGACATCGCAAAGTTCTTGATCGTGATGATGTCGTTCACGATGTCGCGGATTTCTTCGCGCGCGCTTTCTCCGTCGAGCTTGGCAAGCTGCGACAGATCGATCGTATCGATCAGCGCCGAGAAGACCTGCGCTTTCGTGTCGTAATATTCATCCGTGCGGGTCGGGCGCTTGCGCTGCGGCGTCTGCATCGGCGGCGGCGGAACCTGCTGGCGCGGGGGCTCGCGCTGCGGCTCGACCAGAATCGCAGGGGCAGACGGGGAGGGCTGTAGAACCGGCGGAGGCGGCGCGATGGTGCCGCCCGCCTTGCCAAAACCCTCGTTTCCGCGTTTTCCGAACATGCCTTATTCCAATCCGATCTTGGCGGGCGTCATTTGCGCTTCAGCAGGCCGAGCAATCCGCCCTTGCGTGCTTTCTTGATGGCAATCCGCCCGGTCACGATGTGCGATATCTGCGAGAATGTTTCCGCCGTCGGTGACTTTGCATCCATCTCCGAAATCATCCGGCCACTGTTGGCCGCGTTGCCGAAGAGGTTGGCATCGAAGGGGATGATCGCGATCGGATCGGTTTCCAGCGGACCGCAGAAATCGGCCGGACTGATCTCCGGCCGCTTCGGCATCCCGACCTGATTGAGGATCAGATGCGGCATCTTGTCGTTGGGCCGCATCTTGCGCAGCGCATCCATCATGTTCTTGGTGTTGCGCAGGTTGGCAAGATCGGGAGAGGCGCAGATGACGACCTCGTCCACGCTGGCCAGCACCGAGCGTGTCCATTCCGACCAGGCATGCGGTACGTCGAGCACGGTGATGGGGGCGTTGCGCTGCAGGACCTCAAGCACGGGCTGGAACGCCTGTCCTTCGAAATCATAGGCGCGGTCGAGAAGGGAAGGGGCCGCAAGCAGCGACAGATGCTCGGAGCACTTCGTCAGCAGGCGATCGAGAAACACTTCGTCCAGGCGTTCCGGCGCATAAACCGCCTCGGCGATGCCCTGGGTCGGGTCCTGGTCGAAATCGATATTGGCCGTGCCGTAGGGCAGGTCGAGGTCGGCCAGGATCGTTTCGGTCGAAAACAGATTGGAGATGCCGAAGGCGCAATTGTGGGCGATCGTTGAGGAACCGACGCCGCCCTTGGCGCCGATGAAGGCGAGGCTGCGGCCGAGCGGCTCGGCATCAGGGTCGACGAAGATCGTCGCCATCGCCATCATGATATCGGGCATGGCGACGGGCTGGACCATATACTCGGAAATGCCGTTGCGCACAAGTTCGCGATAGAGCGCGATGTCGTTGTGATAGCCGATGATGATGACCTTGGTGGACGGGTCGCAGACGGCGGCAAGCGGCGCCAGCTCGTTCAGCACACTTGCAGATACCGTCCTGGTTTCGAGAATGATCAGATTGGGCGTTGGCGCCGTGGCGAACATGTTAGCGGCCGCCGCAATGCCGCCGCTTGTGATGCGCAGGCTGACCTTCGACATGCGGCGGTCATGGCTGCAACGCTCCATGACACGCTGCAGTTCTTCGCTTTCGCAGAAGGCGTGGACCGATATGCGGGGCAAGGGCCGCATGTTCTCGAGCTCGGCCATACGAACGGCATCTTCTGCGTTGCGCAGCTCCGTCGTATTCTTGATCTCGTATTCGACTGTACTCATCGTTCGGTCCTAAACTGATCAGAAGCTGTTGGAGCTGCTGGTGACGTCTTCAATCGTGCTTGTCGTTTCGCGATACTCTTTGATCGCAGCGTTGCGGCGGGCCGCATCAATCGGGGTCATGCCGCGAGGCGCGATCAGGTCTTCCGGGTTTGCCACTTGTGCAGCCAGGTTGTTCTGCGTTGCACAACCGAAATTGTAATAATTCTGGTTGGTGAAATCGTTGATGATGTCTCTCGGCCATTGACCGCACTGCGACGTCATTGCTGTCGTGCCGACGAAAGTCAGGCGAATGGGCGCTGCGTCACCCGCGCCGGCCGCTCCGTAGGAACTGTTGACGATCTTGGAACTTGCGATGCCGCGGGCGGAAAGCTCAGCGCGTACCTGACCCCGCAGCTGCCGTGCTGCCGCCGCATTCGGCGATCCCTCGGGCGTCAGCAGATAAACCGGCCCGGTTGCCCGCGACGTGTAATTCTGCGCGAAGCCGCGGATCATGTCGCGCTGGGCGATGTTGAGGCGGCGGTCCGTCGACGCGACCGGGATATCGACCGATTGCTCTGCTTCGGCAACCACGATCGGGTGTCGCTGGCGATAGTCGTCGGGAATGCCACCGGTCGTCAGTTGGTCATGGGAGGCACAGCCGGAAAGCAGGGCGGCAGCCACCGCGATAAATGTCAGCAGCGATTTCGAACGGCGGGAATCATGTGCGGTGTTCTGCATGTGGGCCATCGGCTGATCTCTGTGTTGTGCCATTGCTGATCCTGCCGCGCTCATTTGTAGATGAACCCGATGGAGCCATGGAATTGCGCGTCGGCGACGGGCGTTTCACGGCCGCCGTAAACCTTGTTGACGCGATTGAGCAGGAAGGTCGCCGCGTCGTTTTCCGGGCTGAAGTTGTCGTCCGGGCGGCTGAGCTGATCGCGAGCAACCGGGCGAACGAGATAGGGCGTTGCAATGATGACAAGTTCGGTCTCATCACGCTCGACAGTGCGCTGCCGGAACAATGTGCCAAGCAGAGGGATCTTGTTGACACCCGGCGTGCCGTTCGAGGTCTGCAATACGTTGTCGCGGATCAGCCCAGCAAGCGCGATGGAGCCACCCGAGGGAAGCTCGACGGAGGTCTCGGCCGAACGGCGCTGGTAGGTTGGCGTTGAGCCGGAAACGGAAGGGGCGGGCTCCGATACGTTCGTCTTGATTTCTAGGCTGATTCGGCCGGAGGACAGGACGACCGGCTTGAAGGCGAGATTAATGCCGTAGTTGTAAGGAACGATCGTGACGTTGCCGTCATTGTCCGTCGTCGAATAAAGCACCTGGCCGCCGGAATTGAAGGTCGCTGCCTGGCCGGAAATCGCCGTTAGTGTCGGCTCGGCCAGCGTCTTCACGACCTTCGCTTGTTCAAGCGCGTTGAGATAGGTCGAGATATCGTATTTTCCGATCGAGCTCTTGAAGAGGGCCGCTAGGCCGCCGCCAACGATTGCGGCGGCGCTGTCGGAGCTCGGGGAGCCGAGCTGGGCAACCGAGAGACCCTTGGAATTGGAAACGAGATTGTTGAAGCCAAGCTGCTTCAGTACCTCTCTGCGAACTTCCGCGATGGTGACCTTCAGCGTGACCTGGTCTTCGCCCTGGATCTGCAGCAGATTGACGACCTGTGAGGTCTGGCGGCCTTCGGCGAAAAGGGCCACCGAACCGTCTCCGCCAGAAGCGCTGGCTGTTTCCGTACGCGTTGTTGCTTCGCCACCTTTCAGGAAGGCTTGCGCGAGGTCTGCGGCTTGTGCCGCGTCTTGCGGCGTGCGAACTGTGCCGGTTAGCACGATATTGTCGGACACGATCTCGACTTTGATGCAGGAGTCAGGGATGAAGCGCCGGAGATTGGCCTCCAGGCCGGCGACGTCGCGTTCGATCGCGATATCGAGACTGACGATCTGCTGCCCATCGGCGCCGAAAATGAATATGTTCGTCTGGCCAACCTGCTTACCGAACAGATAGATACGCCGCGAGCTACGGGTGACCGCGTCGGCCATGGAGGGGTCCGAGACGAGGATGTCATGTGCATCGACCGGAAGGTCAACGACAATCGCCTTCTTCAAACCGAGCTTCAGGCTGCGGTGTGCGCCAGGTCCAGCCTGGGTGATGTTAACGATCCCATCGGAAACCGCGTACGCAGCTCTTGCACCGAGAACAGGAGCGAGAACCCCCGGAGCGGCGCCCGTGAATGCGATCGCAAAGGACAAGCAACCTGCCATCAAGGGCTTTGTGTAGCGCTTCAAATTGCCCATTCCCATTTCCTTTACTCGGCCTTCGGCGCACTGCTGCTGTCTGTGACGATTGAGCCTGATTTGATGACTTGCACGATGGCGCTGCCATTATCGCCGCTGAGGAGGTAGTCAGCAGCGCTCGTATCCTGTTCCTGGGCGTCGGCAACGGAACGCAATGCCAGCGACAGCCGCTCAGCCATTTGCTGGGCAACGGCCAGTACCTTGGTCTGGTCGGGGGTTAGCTCGAGCGTTGCCGTGGTACCAACGACGGCTTTGGAGCCGTCTTCCTTTTCCTGGATCTGCTGGTCGATCGCGAGTACGCGCACATTGCTGAGCACAGTCTCGGTCAGATATTTGTCGGCTTCCTTCGATTTGCGGACCATGATCACGTCGACGCGGTCATTCGGCAGGATGAACCCGCCGGCACCTGTCGAAACCGAAATCTCGGTTGCGACGGCACGTTTTCCGGAGGGCAGGAGGGAGGACAGGATGCGGCTGTTCGAATCCGCGATCTTTTCCGCTCGGATCGGCTCGCCCTCGAAAATCGGCAGGCGAACGACAGCGCCCTGCAGGTCTTTCAGGGCATC
Source organism: Rhizobium sp. 42MFCr.1 (assembly GCF_000377185.1). NCBI lineage: Bacteria > Pseudomonadati > Pseudomonadota > Alphaproteobacteria > Hyphomicrobiales > Rhizobiaceae > Rhizobium > Rhizobium sp. 42MFCr.1. The sequence goes on along the minus strand of NZ_KB897819.1, from coordinate 242,013 downwards.
TGGCTTGTCGGTTTCGGTAATGAAGCCCTGGACGACGCCGCTCTGCGGCCAGGCCATCCAGTGAACGGCTTTATCATCCAATCGTGCGCCGACCGGGAGGTTGGCACCGGAGACCAGTATTTTGATGGTCGGCTCTTTCTCGACGACTGATTTGACCTGGGTGACAACGGAGCCACGACCCGCGAGGCTCATCGCCAGCACGCCAGCAAGGCCGGCCGCAACGACAGCGACTCCTAGTATCAAAAGGCGGGCGGGCTTCATTAATCATTCCTCAGGGATTCGCAATACCCGAAGAATGGCCTGCAATTGGTATAATTATAGTTAATGAAAGCCTTCGATTTTAAGTTAACGGAGGATTAACTTGCCGTTACTTCAGGCCCTCAAGTGCCATAAGAAAAAGCGGTGAAGAGGGAAAGGCCACGAAGCCGCCGATCGCGATCGCGATGCCATAGGGAATCTTCTTAGCGAGCAGGATAGAACTCGGAACCGGCAGCCCGATTGCAAGGATTGTATTTGCCTGTGTGCGAATAATCAGGATCATCAGCGTTGCGAGACCGCCAATGATGCTTACAAAGATGAGGAATTCGACGAGCGCGGGATTGAACCCAAACCAGAGCGATGTCGCTGCAAGCAGCTTTGCGTCACCGCCGCCCATGATGTTGAGGGCGAACAGAGCAAAGCATACGCCGAGAACGGAAAGAGCGGCGACGACATGCATGCTGATTAGCGAAAGGGGCATTGCCGTCAATGGCGCTATGATTGCAAAGGCAAGTGCAAGAATTATCGATGCCCGATTCGGGATCGTCATCGTAAAGAGGTCGGAGAATGCCGCGATGGCAAGGCAAAGCGGGAAGACTACGAGGACTGCAGCTACGATCATTGTGCCACCGTACTAAAGACAAAAGGCTCACCCGTTTGTGTGCGAGTGAGCCGTTTTTGGTTGGCGTCGGGCGCCTGGGCGCAAAACGCCGATTACTGCCCTGTCTGCGCTGCAGCCTTCGTCGCGGCATCTTCCATGCTGCCGGAAATGCCCATGAAGACAGTGTTCAGTTTGCTGCCCACTGCGGTTGCGCCGGTGATCAGCGCAACAGAGATAAGCGCTGCGATCAGGCCATATTCAATTGCGGTCGCGCCGGATTCGTCCTTGAGAAAACGGCTAACAAGCTTGGTCATGGTAACTCCTAACTCCAGTTGATGTTCAGCAGTCCGCCAACTGTTGCCGTTGATCGGATTGCAACAATTTAGCGCGGGCCTGTTTCCATCAACTTAAAGAGTTAGGTTACCGTCCGGTAAATTATGACCGATGCCTGAGGATGGTAAGTATTCCCTATCGCAATTGTTAAGAGTTTTATAGAAACGTCCTGCGCGCCCGGTAGTAAAGGCGTTTGATGCTAGGGAATGTCCTCGTGCCGATATTCGATGGCGGTGAAAAGGCTAATGCCCTCGAAGCCCCTGTCGCAATGTGGCTCATAAAACTGGCGTCTTCGATAAACCATAATAGGCTTAAGACTTCATTCACCAATTTTTCTCATGCTGCTTGGTGAAAATCGCCGTAACCCGAGAGAGAATCAAATGTCGCCGAGTGGCAAGAGGATCATCCTGGCCAGCTTTTTTGCCGCCCTCGGCCTTGGCGGATCCGCGCTCGCGCAACAGGACATTCTGCGGGTCTACATGGATCAAGCCCGCGTTCTGAAACTCGATCGTCCAGTGAGCAAGGTCATCGTCGGAAACGCCAAGGTTGCCGACGCAACCGTGGCGGATTCCAAGACGATCGTCCTGACCGGGCGCAGTTTCGGAACAACCAATCTTGTGCTGCTTGATGCGGATGGCAACGCAATACTGGATGAGAGCATCCTGGTGTCGATTGATGAGGCCAACACTGTTCGCGTTTTTCGCCAAACGGAGCGCTCTGTTCTTTCTTGTACTCCGAATTGCGAACAGCATAGCCAACAAGGCACAGAGACCGCAACGGCAAGCCAGCAATAGCTGCTGAGTATCTGCGAATTCCGTTTGACTTCTGATCCGGCTCAACGCACCCAACTTGCTGCCGAACGGCAGCACGATCACGATCAGCCACAGTCATTTCTTTCTCCCCGTGGGAGCACCACGATAGCGTGCGGCGATTGCTGACGCGTCAGCCTCGTTTGCCAAGTCCGCTCGGCCGTTATAAGGCTTGAGAAGTGGCCCGCGATGCGCGGGACGTCAATTTCCTGTCGCTAGGTGGTGCATGGCGCGAGCCTTTCTTTTCGTTCTGGATTCCTTTGGTGTCGGCGGCGCGCCGGATGCGGCAGCCTATGGCGACGAAGGCGCTGACACGCTGGGGCATATCGCGGAATTCTGCGCTGCCGGTGCGGGCGATCGCGAGGGATTGCGCTCAGGCCCGCTCCAGCTTCCGAATATGTCGGCACTTGGCCTGGTCCATCTCGCCAAGGCGGCGTCTGGCAGGTTTCCGGCCGGAATGCCGGTGCCGGAGAAGGTGTACGCGATGTACGGTTCCGCCAGCGAGGTCTCGCGTGGCAAGGACACTCCGTCCGGCCATTGGGAAATCGCCGGAACACCGGTAACGTTTGACTGGGGTTACTTTCCGACAGAGGGCGATGCCTTTCCGCCGCAGCTTGTCGAGGCGCTCTGCAGGGCGGCCGACATTCCCGGGATACTCGGCAACTGCCACGCCTCTGGTACCGACATCATTGCCCGCCACGGCGAAGAGCATATCCGGACCGGAAAGCCGATCTGCTACACCTCGTCCGACTCTGTCTTCCAGGTTGCCGCGCATGAGACGCATTTCGGCCTCGACCGGCTCATGACCTTCTGCACGATCGCCCGGGCGCTGCTCGATGATTACAATATTGGCCGCGTCATCGCACGACCATTCGTCGGCGAAACCGCTTCCAAGTTTCAGCGCACCGGAAACCGTCGCGACTTTTCGGTGCCGCCGCCGGAACCGACGCTTCTCGACCGGCTGGTCAAGGAAGGGCGCAAGGTCCATGCCATCGGCAAGATCGGCGACATCTTCGCGCATAAGGGCGTCTCGCGGGTTATCAAGGCCAATGGCAATGAGGCTTTGATGGACGCCAGCCTTGCGGCGATGGATTCCGCCGAGGATGGCGAACTGGTTTTCACCAATTTCGTAGATTTCGACATGGTCTACGGCCATCGCCGGGATGTCGCCGGCTATGCCGCAGCGCTTGAGGCCTTTGATAGCAGGCTTCCCGAAGTGGGTGGCAAGTTGAAGCCCGGCGACCTCGTCATCCTGACCGCCGACCACGGCTGCGATCCGACGTGGCGCGGCACCGATCACACGCGCGAGCGCGTGCCGATCATTGCCTACGGGCCGGGACTGCGTTCTCGCGATATTGGCATTCGCGCCACTTATGCGGATATCGGCGAGACGATTGCCCGCCATCTGCGCATTCCGGCGGGCGCGCACGGGAGAAGCTTTCTATGACATCGCATTTGAAGAAAGTCGAGCTGCACTGCCATCTGGAAGGAGCGGCGCCGCCGACGCTCACCGTGGCGCAGGCTCGCAAGTATAACATCGACATCAGCCCCTACCTCGCTGACGGCACCTATGTCTGGCATGATTTCGCGAGCTTTCTGGAGTGTTACGACAAGGTCTCGGAGGTCTACAAGACCGAGGAAGACTACGCACTGCTGACGGAAACCTATCTCGATGAGCTTGCCGCGGTCGGTACGATCTACAGCGAGCTGATCGTCTCCCCCGATCACGGCAAGCGGATCGGGCTTGGAGCGGATGCCTACATCGAGGGCGTGTGCGAAGGCGTGCGTCGTGCAAAGGCGAAAAGCGACATCGAGGCACGCCTGATTGTCACCGGAGAGCGTCATTTCGGCCCGGAGAGCGTCATCGGCGCCGCCGAATATGCTGCCAAAGCGAAGAATCCGCTTATCACTGGGTTCAATCTTGCAGGTGAGGAACGGATGGGTCGGGTTGCCGACTATGCGCGTGCCTTCGACATCGCGCGCGATGCAGGCCTCGGCCTCACTATTCACGCCGGCGAGGTGTGCGGTGCGTTCAGCGTCGCCGATGCGCTCGACGTTGTCAGGCCTTCCAGGATCGGCCATGGCGTCCGGGCGATCGAGGACCTTGATCTCGTCAAGCGGCTCGCCGATCTCGGAACGGTGCTGGAGGTATGCCCCGGCTCCAATATTGCACTAAACGTCTTTCCGGATTTCGCTTCTCATCCGTTGCGAAAGCTCAAGGCGTCAGGTGTTCGCGTGACGATCAGTTCGGACGACCCGCCCTTCTTCCATACTTCGCTGAAGCGTGAGTACGAATTGGCCGCCGACGCCTTCGGTTTCAGCGATGCTGCGATCAACGAGATGACCCGCACGGGAATTGAGGCAGCTTTCGTCGACGAGCCGACGCGACAGGCGCTCTTCGCCCGGATGTAATCCGGCTAGCCCTGGGGATCGATGCTGCAAAATTGCCTCCGCTCTTGCGGTGAAGGCAATTTCCATGGAAGAAACATCCGATAAGAACAACGATAGGAAGGCTCGGCCATGGACGGCGTAACGGTCATCGATCACCCGCTTGTGCAGCACAAACTCACGATCATGCGGCGTAAGGAGACATCGACCGGGAGTTTCCGTCGGCTCCTGCGCGAAATCTCCACCTTGCTCTGCTACGAAGTGACCCGTGATCTCGAACTCACCATGGAGACCATCGAGACGCCCCTGCAGACGATGGAGTCGCCGATCCTGGAAGGCAAGAAGCTCGTCTTTGCTTCGATCCTCCGTGCCGGCAACGGCCTTCTCGAAGGCATGCTCGACCTTGTGCCGTCGGCGCGCGTTTCGCATATCGGCGTCTACCGTGACCATGAAACGCTGCAGCCGGTCGAGTATTACTTCAAGGCTCCCGAGGATATCTCCGAACGCTTGATCATCGTCGTCGACCCGATGCTCGCCACCGGCAACTCGTCGATCGCGGCGATCGACAAGCTCAAGGAGCGCGGCGCCCATAACATTCGCTTCCTCTGCCTTCTTGCGGCGCCAGAGGGCATCAAGAATTTCCGCGAGGCGCATCCAGATGTGCCCGTCTTCACCGCTTCGATCGATAGCCATCTGAACGAGAAGGGCTACATCATGCCTGGTCTCGGCGATGCCGGCGATCGCATGTACGGCACGAAGTAATTCGTCATCTGTTTACCATTCGGATGCAGTCGATGGTCCGGACACGCGTGCCGGACCATTTGCTTTGCAGGCATTAGCAACTTGTCAGCGATTAGGGAGTAGGACGTGTAAGCATGGCCACGCATGACGCGGGGTTTATACAGGAAGGATTTCTGTCCCGATGCTCGTGCGTACCGTCATTTTTGCAAGCGTGGCTGCGGTGCTTGCAACACAGATACCGACCCTCATGGGAAAACGCAGCGGCGAAATGGTCGCCTCGGCCAATTTCGTAACCGACAATGCAGAACAGGGGCGAGCCGCGGCAAGTGGCGGCACAATGCGCCTGCGGGCTGATGCTCAAGGCCACTATTCCGGCGATTTCAGAATCAATGGTCGTCAGGTGCAGGGCCTGATCGATACCGGCGCGACCTACGTCGCTCTGAATGAGAGCTTCGCTCGACGCCTGGGTTATACGGGCAACCAGCTTGATTTCCGCTACTCGGTCGACACAGCCAACGGGAAGACGAAGGCAGCGCACGTGACATTGGATCGGGTGGAGATTGGCGGCATCCGCGTGCGTGATGTGGAGGCCTTTGTGCTGAAGGATGGCGCCCTGTCCTCCACGCTCGTCGGCATGAGCTTCCTGCGCAAGCTCGCTTCCTATTCCGTTGCCGATGGATCGCTCAGTTTGAAGCAATAGGCGTCAGGGCGCCGATGGCCGGTTTCTTGCCTCGTCGGCCGTCAGCGCGCTCTCCCGGGTGCCGGAGACAATTATCTCCAGGACCTCGTGCTCGTCGGTGTTCTTGACGTAGCGGTCACCGACATATTCACCGCGCTTGAGGACCATGACGCGATCGCCGACGGCGAAAATGTCGACGAGGCGGTGTGAGATGATGATCTGGGCAACGCCTTGTTTCTTCAACTCCAGCATGGTTTCGAGCAGCCGCTCGGTCGCCATGACCGAAAGATTGGCGGTCGGCTCGTCGAGAATGACAACGCGCGGCTCGAAGGAGATCGCGCGGGCGATCGCCACGGACTGCTGGCGGCCGCCCGACAGGCTCTCGACCTTCTGATAGACGGAATTCACGTCGACCTTGAGCCGCTTCAACACGTTGTCCGCTTCGGCATACATTTTTTGCCGATCGACGAAGGGGCCTCTGAGAGGCCAGCGGCCGAGAAAAATGTTCTGGCCGACATCCATGTTCCCGCAGAGCGCGAAGTCCTGATAGATCATCTCGATCCCTGCGTCGCGGCTCTCGTGCGGGCTTTTGAAAGAGACCGGCTGCCCCGCGACCAGGATTTCGCCGGAGTCGCGCTGATAGGCGCCTGTCAGGATCTTCATCAGCGTCGACTTGCCGGCAGAGTTGTCCCCGACCAGGCCAAGAATCTCCCCGGGATAGAGCACGAGATCGACCTTGCGGAGCGCCTGCACGGCTCCGAAAGCCTTTTCGATGCCCCGCATTTCCACAATCGGCCGCGAAGGCGTCACGTCAGCCATGGATGGCTTCTCCCGTTCGTGCTGCTGTCGTGAAACGACCGCGCAGGCGCGCAAAGATATTCGCCTGCCGCACCCATATGTCGATCAGCACTGCCACAATGAGGATGACCCCGATGAAGACATTGATCCAGTGCTGGGGCATGCTGAAGCCTTGGACATTGAGTTGCAGGAGCGCGCGGACAAGCGTTATTACAGCCGCGCCTGCAAGCGAGCCGATCATCGTGCCGTAGCCGCCGAAGATTGATCCGCCGCCGATGATCACGGAGGCAATGGCGTCAAGCTCGCGGAACTGGCCGGCAACCGGGTTGAAGCTGCGGAAATAAGCGACGTTGATGATCCCGGCCATGGTTGCGCAGAACGCGGACAGTACTAGTGCAATGAAGCGAACACGGTTGGTATTGATGCCGGCGTAGGCGGCAGCGCGGACATTTCCGCCTGCTGCACAGACCTTCAGCCCAAATGGTGTGTAGGCAAGCACGATGCCGGCGATGAGGGCGACGAAAAACATGAAGATCGTCTGGATGCTGACGACCTCGGCTACCGTACGGATCATCCCCGGGGGCAGCGAAACACCGAAATGCAGGAAAATGTCGTTCACCTTGCGGCCAAGCAGGTTGTAGCCTTCCGGCCAGCCGGTCAGCTGCTGGCCGGCGACAAACCAAGCGGCAAGACCTCGGGCAATGTAGAACATGCCGAGCGTGGCAATGAAGGCGGGCAGCTTGAAGCCGACGGTGATGACGGCATTGACAAGGCCGGCAGCCGTCCCCGCAAGCAGACCCATCGCCACGGCAGTGAATGGATCGGCGCCCAGCACCTTGAGGAAATAGGCGGCCGTGCTGCCGGCGAGCGCAAGCACCGAGCCAACGGAGAGATCGATATCACCGGCCGCAATGACATAGGTGAGCCCGACGGTAACGAGCGCCAGCTCTGTGTAGTTGAGCAGGATCGCGAAGGTGTTGGGCAGGTTCCACCAGTAGTCTGGCCTTAGCGCCAGGCCGGTCAGCCAGAGCAGCACCGTCAGGATGATGGCGAGTGCGTCGCGCCGTGCAAGGAACTTGCCGAGCCCCGTGGCCGAGAGCGCCATGTCGGCCGCCATCGCCCCTTTGGTCTGCACGCCTTCCAGAGCGACGCCGCCGGTTTCGTAGGCCGGCGGCGGTGGCCGACCGCGGAGCCAGGCCCAGAACCGGGCCGCGATCTGGCGTCGAATGAGGAAGGGCTCGATCAGCACGGCCACGACCAGAAGCAGCCCCAGGAAGACCATGACGGCACCGGCTGGCAAGGTGAACCTGGCGCCGACGGCAACGCTCTCTCCATCGATGATGACGGTCCGCGTGATCGGCCAACCTTCGCGCAGCACCTTGTCGATCAGCACAACGACTGTCGCGCCAAGGCAGGACCCGAGCACGCGCCCGCGCCCGCCAAGGATCGACGCACCGCCGATGACGACAGATGCGATCACGGTAAGCTCCCAGCCGACGCCGTAAAGAGGGGTGACGCCCTTGTCCTGCGCCGCAGCCAGAAGACCGGAAAGGGTCGCGCAGAGCGACGAGATCAGGTAGGCGCGAATTCGCACCCACTGGGTGTTGATGCCGGCATAGGCTGCGGCCTGCTCGTTGCCGCCGGTCGCGAAGGTCTCATAGCCCCAGCGGGTCTTGGCAAGCACATAGGCGCCGATGACAGCTACGAGGAGGAAGATCGCGATCTGGTTATTGAAGCCGAGAGCGTTGATCTCTCCGAGATGAAAGAAGAGCGGATAGTCTGCCGCCTTGCCGGAGTAGTAGATCGCTTGGCCATGCGTGAGCGCAAGAACGAAGCCTCGACCGATAAAGAGCATCGTCAGCGTTGCAATGAACGCGGGCACTTTCAGCATCGTCACGAGGACGCCGTTGACGAGGCCAATCACCGTGCCGAGCAGCACACAGAAGATCACCGACTCGATGACGCCGAAGTCGAGAACATCAGACGCAAAGAGCCTCGCAAAAACGACGGCGATCAGGCCGTAGGTCGAGCCGACCGAAAGATCCAGGTCCTTGTTGGCGATGACAAAGGTCATTCCGACCGCGATTATCCCGACACGGGACGTGTCGCGAAGTAGCGCCAACAGGGCCTCCGTTGATCCAAAGAAGGCCGGATTGACGATAGCCCCGCCGAGGTAGAGCAAGGCGAGGAAGATCAGCAGCCCAGCCTCCCAGCCGCCGACGAGCTGGGGCGGCGCACGGCCTAGCGATGTCGTCGTGGGCGCCATGGTGTCTGCCGATCAATCTCGCCGTCGCGATGCGGGAGGCTTGCACCTCCCGCGTCGATTTCAGGCGTTTCGGAGCGTTAGTTTTCGAAGCGCTTGCCAACCTTTGCGACGTTCTCCTTCGTCACCAACTGGGCACGCGTGTCCAGGTTGGCGGCGGAAATGCCGCGATCGATCTGCAGGTAAAGCTGCATGACAGGCCAGAAGCCCTGCAGGAAGGGTTGCTGTCCCAGCGAACCGGTCAGGTTTCCGGCGGCGATTCCCTCCTGCTGTGCCGGGCCGAGGTCGAACCCGAATGCGCAGAGCTTGCCGGTCTTGCCCATCTGTGCGACGGCCTTGACGAGCGGTGGCGTGAAGACGTTGTTGGCGGTGAAGGCACCGACCACGTCACCACGGGATTCGAAGAGCGAAACAAGCGCGTTGACCGGATCGTTGGGGTTCGTGTCGATGCCGACGTTCTCCGGTCCAGCGTCAACCTTGAAAGCGTCAAGCTTGCCGGCCTCCTTCAATGTTTTGACGATGGCGTTGAAAGCGGAGGTGACCCGGTTGTTGACCTCGATGTTGCCCATCGCAGTTGACGACGGCAACAGAATAGAGCCGCTGGTTGCGCCGCTCGCAATCACACAATTGGCAAGAGCCTCGCCGCCGATTGCCGCGGCCGATGCGTCCTGACCAGTATGGCTGATGGCACTGCGATGCAGGATGGTTGCATCGAATGAGTTGGTTGTGGCGATCGGTATGCCGGCCGCCTCGGCAGCTTTGACGATGTCGTTGTAGGCGCCGACCTGCGGCGTCGTCATAATGATGCCGTCGATCGTCGGATCTTGGACGATCTGGTTGAGGATCTCGATTGCGCGCGCCGGATCGTCAACTGGCGATTCCGAGCCGAGCAGCAGGATCTTGGCGCCGATCATGTTGCCGGCGACGGTTGCGCCGACATAGACGGGATCAAAAAAGCCATTGCCTGCCGTATGAGTCACGATCGCGAAGGTCAAATGACCGTCCGCCGAATGGAAGTTCTTCGTGTTGGGATCTTCCTTGGCAGCTTCGGCAAAATTATAGCCGCCAACTGCTTTCTCGACGCTGCCCGACTGCGCAAATGCATGCGAGACGCCGAGCGATAGTAGCGCGGCTGACACCGCGTACAGCAAAGTCCGCCTCATGATTAGTCCTCCCTTGAGTCAAGGAAGGAAAGCCGTTCGAGCGCAATTTACAGAGAGTGAGGGCCGAAGGCTTCCTCCCATACGCTAATATTCTGCGCAATTCCGATGCAAGTAAACGGCGAACTCATCGTAAGGGCGAAATTGTTTGCCTCCAAAACATCCCCTGGTTGTTTTTGATGACAAAATAGCCGTTGAAGTCGTGGTTACTGGCTCTCAGGGGATGGATGCGCTTCCTGGCGAAGCCTGCCTCCTTTTCGGAACGCGATCCTTAGCTTGCTGAAAGAGCCACGATGCGCTCGTAAATGACGGCGGGGGTGGCAGGCTGGTGTTCGTCGATCCGGTAATGTTTGGCGAGGGCGGCAACCGCCGCATCTGCTGAATCCGCGCTTGAGGCATGCACAAGCGCGATGGGGTCGCCTTTCTCTACACGCGTGCCAAGCGGCAGAATGTCGGATATCCCGACGCGATGATCGATCCTGTCGGCGGGATGACGCCGTCCGCCGCCGAGGTCGACGACGGTCATGCCGATCTCCCGTACGTCGCAGCCGGAAAGCCAACCGGACCGAGGTGCGGGGACAGGTTTCGTCAGCGGCGCCTCGACGAGGTACTTGTCCGGTGCCTCCAACAGATCCGAGGGGCCGCCGAGGCGGCTGACCATGCGGGCAAAGCTTTCGGCGGCCTTGCCCGTAGAAAGCGCGTCCACGGCTTTTGCCTCACCGTCCTGAAGTGACGACACCACACCTGACTTCGCCAGCATCTCGGCTGCGAAGGCCAGCACGGCAGCCTCCAAGCGGGTGTTCTTCTTCTTGCCCGCTAGAAAATCCAGACAGTTTCGGATCTCGACGGCGTTTCCGGCAGCATCCGCCAGCGGCTGGTTCATGTCGGTAATCAGGGCCGATGTCCTGACGCCTGCACTGTTGGCGACATCGACAAGGGCGCGGGCCAGCATCTCGGCATCGTCAGGCTCGGCCATGAACGCGCCCGTGCCGACCTTGACGTCGAGCACCAGCGTCTGCAGACCGGCCGCAAGCTTCTTCGAAAGGATCGAGGCGGTGATGAGGGGAATCGAGTCAACGGTCGCCGTCACATCCCGGACAGCGTAAAGCTTGCCGTCGGCTGGAGCGAGGGAGCCGGTTTGGCCGATGATGGCGCAGCCGACATCCTTCACGACCTTGCGGAAAACTGTTGCGTCAGGGGTGATGGTATAGCCAGGAATGGCTTCGAGCTTATCCAGCGTCCCGCCGGTATGGCCGAGACCACGCCCTGATATCATCGGAACGGCGAGGCCGCACGCTGCCGCGATCGGTGCGAGCATCAGGGAAACATTGTCCCCGACGCCGCCTGTCGAGTGCTTGTCGGCAATAGGTCTGTCTATGTCTGCCCAGCTCAGTGTGTCGCCCGAGCGGGCCATTGCCAGCGTCAGCGCCACGACCTCGTCGCGCGACATACCCTTGAACCAGACCGCCATGGCGAAGGCGCCGATCTGCCCCTCGGAGAGCTGACCGGCCACAAGTGCGGCAATGAACGATTGGATATCCTCTTCGGAAAGCGTTCCGCCATTTCGCTTCTGGCGGATGATCTCCTGGGGGATCATCTCAATAGCTCGATGCAGCGGCGGGCGCGGATTGCGTGCCGCTGAGCACGGCAAGAATGTCGTCGAGCAATCCGGATGCGCCGAAGCGGAACGTGGATGGCATTGGCCAGTCCGGCGCCATGATCGTTTCTGCAAGGCTCAGGTAAAGCGCTACGTCTGCCACCGAACCGATGCCACCCGCCGGCTTGAAGCCGACCTTGCGGCCGCTCTGGCGAATGACCCGCAGCATGATGTCGGCAGCTTCCAGGGTCGCATTGACGGCGACCTTGCCGGTGGAGGTCTTGATGAAGTCGGCACCCGCCTCGATGGCGAGTTCGGAGGCACGACGGATCAGCGCCGCATCCTTTATCTCGCCGGTCTCGAGAATGACCTTCAGCAGGATCGGGTCCTTGCACTCGGCTCGGACCGCCGCAACCATGTCGGTGACAGCCTTGCCGCTACCGGTCATGAATTTGCGATAGGGGATGACGAGGTCGATTTCGTCGGCGCCGTCGGCGATCGCCTCGCGTGTTTCGGCGGCAACGTCGGCCACTTCCATATCGCCCGACGGGAAATTGACCACAGTCGCAATCCGCACCGGATGACCCGTGCCGAGAACTGCGCGAGCGCGGGCAACGAAGCGCGGCCAGATGCAGATCGCCGCCGTGTTGCCATAGGGGGTTTGGGCGCGCGCACACAGCGCGTCGATCTGCGCCTCGGTGCAGTCATCCTTGAGGTTGGTAAGATCGAGGAGGGAGAGGGCGACGGCGGCCGTTTCCTTGCTGGAATGGTTGGTCATTATTCGCGTTCTCCTGCAATCATTTCCTTCAGTATGGCGGCGAGGCGCGCACCGCCGATCGGAGCCATATCCTTGGTCTCCTCATGGCTCAGTTCGCCGCCGGTCATGCCGGCTCCATAGTTGGTGATTACAGACGCCGCCGCAACCCTTAAGCCAAGCATTCGCGCGATAATCACTTCCGGCACGGTCGACATGCCGACGGCATCGGCGCCGAGGATACGGGCCATGCGGATTTCGGCGGGTGTTTCGAAGCTTGGGCCTGAGAACCACATGTAGACGCCTTGCGACAAGGCGATACCGAGCTTCTCCGCAGCATTGCGCATCCTGTCGGCGAGAGCTGCATCATAAGCACTCGTCATGCCGACAAAACGACGATCGCTTTCCTCGCCGATCAGCGGATTCATGCCGGAATAGTTGATGTGATCGCTAATCTGCATCACCGAGCCAGGAGGCATGTCGTCTCGGAGCGACCCTGCGGAATTGGTCAGGACTAGCGTCTCGACGCCTAGACCTTTGAGCACCTCGATCGGCAGCCGCATCGCGCTGGCATCGCCCTTCTCGTAGAAATGGACGCGACCGGACAGCATGATGACGGGCACACCGCCAAGCAAACCCGCGACGACTTCTCCGGCGTGGCCCGAAACCGCGCTGACAGGAAAGCCCGGCAAGTCGTGATAAGGGATGCGATGCGCATCAGTCATCTCGCCGACCAGCGAGCCGAGACCGGAACCAAGCACGATGCCGTAGCGCGGCGAAAGGCCGCCGAGCCTTCCGGCAAGCACGTCGAGAGCGGCACTCATCCGAGTTCGGTCTCGAAGCTGAACGGCAGCAACTCTTCCATGGTCATCGTCTTCTTCACGCCGACCTCATCGCAGAGGTAGATCTTCGTGTCCTTGGAGGCGAACTCCGAGATCTTCTGCCGGCAGCCGCCGCAGGGCGGGCAGAGCGGCAGCTTTTCGGCGATCACGGCCATTTCGACGATCTTCTTGGCGCCGGCCATGATCATGGCGCTGATGGCGGTTGGCTCCGCACACCAGCCTTGCGGGAAAGACAGGTTCTCGATATTGGCGCCGGCGTAGACCTTGCCGTCCTCGGCGCGGATCGCGGCGCCGACGGGGAACTTCGAGTAGGGGGCATGAGCGAAAGCCATGGCACCGCGAGCGGCCTCGAAAAGATCGTGGGACATGTTCTCAGCGTTCCTTCGTATAGGGCACACCACCCGCTTTCGGCGGGATTGCCACGCCGATGAAGCCGGCGAGCAGGATGCAGGTCAGGATATAGGGCAATGCCTGGAAGATCTGTACCGGCACTTCGCCGATCAGCGGAACCTGCTTGCCCTGCATGAAGTTTGCCAGCGCATCGAGGAAGCCGAAGAGCAGGCAGGCGAACATGACGGGCACCGGTCTCCACTTCGCAAAGACCAGTGCCGCAAGTGCAATGTAGCCCTTACCGGCCGACATATCCTTGATGAAGGCAGCCGACTGCGCGATCGACAGATAGGTCCCCGAGAAGCCGCAGAGGATGCCGGCGCACATGACCGCGCGATAGCGCAGCCAGCCCACCGAAATGCCGGCCGTATCGACCGCGCCCGGATTTTCGCCGACGGCGCGCAGCCGCAGGCCGAAGCGGGTGCGATAGAGGATCCACCAAGAAAGCGGAACCGCAAGAAAAGCGAGGTAGGTCAGGATATTGTTGCCTGAGATCACGTTCGCGTAGAGCGGGCCAATGATCGGAACTTCACGGACGGCATCGGCGCCCGGCAGCACGATCGGCGCAAAGCGGGCTTCCTGAGTTAGCTGTGGCGTACGGCCGCCCTGGCCGAACCAGGCGCCCCCAAGGACGATTGTGATACCGGCGACGAAGAAGTTGATCGCAACGCCCGAGATGATCTGGTTGCCGCGATTGGTGATCGAGGCGAAGCCGTGGACGAGGCTGAGCGCCACGGAGCAAATGATGCCAGCACCGAGGCCGAGCCATGCCGAGTCCGTCAGGTAGGCGACGCAGGCTGCCGCAAAGGCAGAGCCGAGCATTTTACCCTCGAGGCCGATATCGAAGATGCCGGCGCGTTCGGAGAACAGACCAGCCAGCGCCGTGAAGATCAGCGGGATCGACAGACGGATCGTGGAGCTCAGAACGCTGATGAAGATGTCAAAATAATCCATCGTCCGTTCCCCTCACGCGGCCTTGAACTGTTGATAGACGCGAACCATCGCGGGGCGGAACATGTATTCGAGCGCACCGGCGAAGAGGATAACAAGACCCTGAATGACCAGGATCATTTCGCGCGTGATGTTGGGCATCTCGAAGGAGATCCAATCGCCACCCTGATAGAGGATGCCAAAGAGGATCGCCGAGAAGATGATCCCGACCGGATGATTTCTCCCCATCAGTGACACGGCGATGCCTACGAAACCGGCGCCGCCCACGAACTCGACCTGCAGGCGGGCCGAGGATCCCATGACCGGGTTCAACGCCATCATGCCGGCGAGCGCCCCTGACAGCAGCATCGCGGTCATGACGATGCGGGCGTACGGGATGCCGGCATAGGCCGCCGCGCTGTGGCTGACGCCAAGGGTGCGCATCTCGAAGCCGAGCTTGGTGCGCCAGATCAGCAGCCAGACGAAATAGGAGGCAACGAGGGCAATGAGGAAAGAGACGTTGAACGGTGCTGCGCCGAGCTTGGCACCGAACAGGTTCATCAACCAGCCGAGTTTCGGCAACTGGCCGCCTTCCAGGAAGGTGCGGGTTTCCGGCGCCATCTTGCCGGGGACGATCAGAACGTGCACCAGCAGATACACCATCAGCGCCGCGCCGATATAGTTGAACATGATGGTGGTGATGACGATGTGGCTGCCGCGCTTTGCCTGCAGGAAGGCGGGGATGAAGGCCCAGGCGGCGCCAAACAGGCCGGCACCCACCACGGCCACCGGCATGGTGACATACCAGGGGACATAGTGGTCGAGCGCCAGCGCAACCAACGCGCAGCCGAGACCGCCAAGATACGCTTGCCCTTCCGAACCGATGTTGAACAGGCCAGCATGAATGGCGACCGCAACGGAGAGGCCGGTGAAGATGAAGCTCGTCGCATAATAGAGCGTAAAACCAATGCCTTCGCCGCTGCCGAGTGCGCCCTCGATCAGCAGCGACAGGGCCGCAAGCGGGCTTTCGCCGATCAGCCAGACGACGAAGCCGGAGATCAGGAAGGCGACAAGCAGATTCAACAGCGGAATGAGGCCGTAGTTGATCCAATTTGGAAGTGGAACTGAAGCAGTGCTCATCAAGGCCTCACGCGGCAATGCCGGCCATCATCAGGCCGAGGGTCTGTTCACCGGCATCGGGCGTCTTCTCGCCGACGACATGGCCGGCAAACATGACAAGGATACGGTCTGAAAGGGCGCGGATTTCGTCGAGCTCGACGGAGACGAGCAGGATCGCCTTGCCCGCATCGCGCATCTCGATGATCCGGCGGTGGATGAATTCGATGGCGCCGATATCGACGCCGCGCGTCGGCTGGCCGATGATCAGCGCCGTCGGATCGCGCTCGATTTCGCGGGCGACGACGATCTTCTGCTGGTTGCCACCGGAGAAGTTCGCGGTCTTCAGCCGCGGGTTCGGCGGGCGGATGTCGTATTTTTCGATCTTCTCCATGGCGTCCCTACGGATCGCGTCGAGATCGAGCAGCGGGCCCTTGCTGTAGCCGGGATTGCGGTGGTAGCCGAGAACGGAATTCTCGTACTCCTCGAATTTCAGCACCAGCCCCATGTGATGCCGGTCCTCGGGGATGTGGGCTAGGCCGAGCTCGCGCAACCGCGCCGGATCGGCTTTGTCGATCGGCTGACCGTCGAGGAAGATCTCGCCGGAATGCGGCTTGCGGATGCCTGCTATCGCCTCCAGCAATTCGGACTGCCCATTGCCGGCGACGCCGGCAATGCCGACGATCTCGCCGGCACGGACGTCGAAGGATACGTTGTCGACCATGATGACGCCGCGGTTGTCCTTGACCGTGAGATTGCGAACCGACAGGATCACCTTACCCGGATTGGCTTCACCCTTCTGCACGCGCAGCAGGACACGGCGACCGACCATCAGTTCGGCAAGCTCCTCGACCGTGGTTTCGGAGGTCTTGCGGGTCGCCACCATCTCGCCGCGGCGCATGACCGACACCGTGTCGGTGATCGCCATAATCTCGCGCAGCTTGTGGGTGATCAGAATGACGGTCTTGCCCTGGTCGCGAAGGACGCGAAGGATCTTGAAAAGATGGTCCGCTTCAGCAGGTGTCAGCACGCCCGTCGGCTCGTCGAGGATCAGGATTTCGGCGCCGCGGTACATGGCCTTGAGGATCTCGACGCGTTGCTGTAGCCCGACCGGAAGCTCTTCGATCAGCGCATCCGGGTTCACTTCGAGGCCGTAGTCCTTCTCCAGGCGGCGCAGCTCGGCGCGCGCGGAAGAAACGCCCCTGGCGAGCAGCGCGCCGCCTTCGGCGCCAAGCATGACGTTCTCAAGCACGGTAAAATTATCGACCAGCATGAAGTGCTGGTGCACCATCCCGATCCCGGCTGCGATTGCAGCCTGGCTGTCCTTGATGGTGACGGGATTGCCGTTGACGCGGATCTCGCCGCTATCGGCATGGTAGAAACCATAGATGATCGACATCAAGGTCGATTTGCCGGCACCGTTTTCCCCGATGATGCCGTGAATCGTACCCTTGGCGACGGTAAGATTGATGTCCTTGTTGGCGTGAACGGCACCGAATTTCTTGTCGATGCCCACAAGTTCGATAGCGGGCGTGTCTGTCACAGCAGGCTCCAAATACGAAAAGGGCGTATGACGGAGCGACTCCGCCATACGCCCGTCTCAGTCACGGATCACTTCGGGCAAGCATTGTCCGTCGTGTAGTCGTGAACCTTGATGGTTCCCGCAATGATGCCTTCCTTGGCCTTGTCGAGCGCGGCCTGCATGTCAGGCGTGATCAGCGCCTTGTTGTTGTCGTCCATGGCGGCGGCAACGCCGTCTTCCTTAACGCCGAGCGCCAGGACGCCGGCCGTGAACTTGTCGCCCTTGACGTCGCTGAAGCCGTTGTAGACGGCAAGGTCGACGCGCTTGACCATCGAGGTCAGGACGGAGCCCGGATGCAGGTGGTTCTGGTTGCTGTCGACGCCGATCGAGAGCTTCTTGTTGTCAGCGGCCGTCTGCAACACGCCGAGGCCCGTCGCACCTGCTGCCGCGTAGATGACATCAGCGCCCTGATCGATCTGGTTCTTGGTGAGTTCGCCACCACGGACCGGGTCGTTCCAGGCAGCGCCCGTCGTGCCGGTCATGTTCTGGAACACCTCGATATCGGATTTGACGGAGCGTGCGCCCTGCTCGTAGCCGCATTCGAACTTGCGGATCAGCGGGATGTCCATGCCGCCGACGAAGCCGACCTTGCCGGACTTCGATGCGAGGCCTGCGAGAGTGCCAACGAGGAAGGAGCCTTCTTCTTCCTTGTAAACGACCGAACGAACGTTTGGCTTGTCGACGACGGCGTCAACGATGACGAACTTCGTGTCGGGGAATTCAGCTGCGACCTTCTCGATGGCCGAGGTCCAGGCGAAGGAGACGGCAATAACCGGGTTGAAGCCACGGCTTGCGAAGTTGCGGATTGCCTGCTCGCCCTGCGTGTCACCGGTCGGCTCGAAGTCGCGATAGGCGATACCGGTTTCTTTCTTGAACTTCTCAGCGCCATTAAAGGCTGCTTCGTTAAAAGACTTATCGAACTTCCCGCCGGTGCCGTAAACGAGCGCCGGCTTGACGTCCGCGGCCAGCGCCGTCGTGGACATGGCAGCCACGGCCAGGAGAGTCAGAAGGGATTTTTTCATGAGTTGCAGCCCTATTGTTTCTATTTGTTTGGGTCCTCCCGCAAGCCTGTTTCAGGCATGTCTGCGGAACCACCGACCTCCCCCCGGAGGCCTGGCTGGGCGCATCCTTGCATGGCTCAAAAAAAAATTCACGAGAAATTTTTCGACTGGTAAAAATTTGCCGCAATTGCCAAAAATCAGCTCAGGCGGGCTGTTTTTTGCACAAAATCATCGTTGGGTTGCGATTTTTCTAGCCAACCCCGGAACTGGTCGACGCTATTTGTTATGCTGCAAATCGGCCAGCCGCAGGCGATCTCTTGTAGCCTGCCATCCACAACAGCAGCGACAACACCAGGAACACGGCGAATGCTGGCTGAAGCATCAGCCATTGGAAGGCAAGCGTGTAAAAGCGCGGGTGGATATAATAGGCGATGCTCGATTGCAGGCTTTCCAGCGAGGAGGGGCTGAGGTCCTGCCATGCGTCGCCCATGGGGGTAATGACCACGGAAGAGGCGGCAACGGACTGGATGGAATCGACCGTTCCGGCGATGACGGCAACGGCCAGCGCGACAAGACTCGTCAAACGCAAAAGGAAACGCATCGAACTCTCCGGCGATCAAACATGGCAGGCATTTTCCCGGCCAGCCGCGCCATTCGTCAACCTCTACAAAAGATAGTGATGGAGGGGTGGAGCTGCAATGGAGGGCGTGAGCGCACTTTTACCGGAAGAAGTCAAAAAACTGTTAGATTTGGGTTGATCGACAGAAATTCATCGGTATATATCGCGGCCGTTCCGACGATTTGCATCTTCGCCGATGCAGACCGCCAAAGGACAGGTGGCCGAGTGGTTGAAGGCGCACGCCTGGAACGCGTGTGTACGTGAAAGCGTACCGAGGGTTCGAATCCCTCTCTGTCCGCCAAATATCTTCTGAAGATACTTGTTTTTACTAGAATAGTTTCTTTGGCGTCCGTCAGGTCCGCCGTTCAGCCCGCGGCCGGTCCACGGCTGAGTTTGTCGCTACCTGCGTCGACAGAGCTGCCGCTTCGCTAATGCGGACAGAGCGCCTCGCTCCGTTGGAGCAAACGCGTCGCCCCCCGTTAACGTAGAATTCCAGCAGGGAAGAGGGCCACCCAGCGACCAGCGTTCATGGGCTGCCATCCGAATCAGCTATCTTCTAATCACCGTCGGAGCCCGCCGAGGTAACCCTTGCCTCGGTTTCCGAGGAGGCGGTTGACGCGGGCGCTGGAGCTTTGCGACGCTTGAGGTATTCCTCGAAGCGCTGAAGAACGACATAGAAGGAAGGCACGAAGAGGACTGCAAGGCAGGTCGAGGCAAGCATGCCGCTGAACACGGAGATGCCGATCGACCGGCGTGCGTTGGCGCCCGCGCCTGTAGCAAGGACCAGCGGAAGCACCCCGAGGATGAAGGCGAAGGATGTCATCAAGATCGGGCGGAAGCGCAGGCGCGCCGCCTCCACGGCTGCTTCCAGGATTTCCATCCCCTGCATGCGTTGCTCGCGGGCATACTCAACGATCAGGATCGCGTTCTTGGAGGCGAGCGCAATCAGCAGGATAACGCCGATCTGGGTATAGAGGTTATTGGCAACGCCGATCGCCATGAGTGCGCCGACCGTACCAAGTAGCGCCAGAGGCACCGCCAGCAGCACAGCGAGGGGCAGGATCCAGCTTTCATATTGGCCGGCGAGCACGAAATAGACGAGCAGTATGGCGAGTGCGAAGACGAAGTAGATCTGCGAACCGACGGCTTTTTCCTGGTAGGACATTGCCGTCCAGTCGAAGCCAGCGGTCGGGGGCAGTGTATTGCTGGCGATCTGCTCCATCACGTCGAGCGCCTGGCCGGAGCTAAAGCCCGTCGCCGCCCCGCCAACGATCGTGGCGCTGGGATAGAGGTTGTAGAGACTGATCAGGGACGGACCCTGCATGGGAGTGACGTCGACCACGGTTCCTAGCGGCACCATGGTGCCGTTGCCCGCCTTGACCATCAGCCTGCGGATGTCCTCAGGGCTGACGCGCGCGTCGGGCGAGGCCTGCACATAGACCTGGAAGGTGCGGCCGAATTTGCTGAACTGCGTCACATAGCTGGAGCCCACATAGCCGGAAAGCGCGGAGAAGACCTGGCCGACTTCAATGCCAAGGGTCTCGGCCTTGATCCGATCGACGGTGACCGCTAATTGCGGCACGCCGGCGCGGAAGCTGGTGCTCAGCCGTTGTAGAGCGGACTGGCTGTTGCCGTTGCTGACGATACTGTTGGCCAGAGATTCGAGGAGGGGGTAATCGAAGTCGCCATTGCGGATCTCCACCTGCATGGTGAAGCCGCTGGCATTGCCGATGCCCTGGATGGGGGGCGGCACGAGCACAAGTGTATTGGCGTTGAGCACCTCCTTCAGCGCGCCGTTCAGATGCTCGTAGATCGACAGTAGGTCCTGCCCCTTCTCCTTCTCGCGCGCGCCCCAATCCTTCAGTACGACATAGGCAACGCCTGCGTTCGGCAGGCTGGCATTGTTATCAAGCACCGAAATGCCGCTGATGGTCAGTACGTTTTCGACCCCCGGTGTCGCCGCGGCGATCGTGCCGACCTGTTGCAAGACTTGATCGGTTCGCTCCTTGGAGGCTCCGTCGGGCAACTGAGCGCCGATGAGCACATAGCCCTGATCCTCGACCGGCAGGAAGGCGGTCGGCAGGCGGGCCAGACCCCAGCCAGCCACCGCGATTAGCGCGAGCGCTATCACGACCATCAGGCCGCTGTGGTGCACCATCCGGCCGATCAGGCCGGCGTAACGGCGCTCGATCGGATCGTAGGCGCGGTTGAAGGCCCGGTAGAGGAAGTTGCGCTGTTCCGGCGGGATGGGTGGCCGCAGCCAAAGGGCACACTGCGTCGGCTTCAGCGTCATGGCGTTGATGGCGCTGATGAGGGCGGTGGCGGCAATTACAAGGGCGAATTGCCGATAGAGCTGCCCGGTTAGACCCGGCAGGAACGCTGCGGGAATGAAGACCGACATCAGCACCAGCGTGATGCCGATCACCGGCCCTAACAACTCATCCATCGCTTTCTCGGCGGCTTCGCGACCCGGCAGGCCCCTCTCGACGTGGCGAGCGACGCCTTCGACGATAACGATGGCGTCGTCGACGACGATGCCGATGGCAAGGACGATGGCAAAGAGGGTCGACAGATTGACGGTGAAGCCGAGGGCGGCCATGGCCGCGAAGGCGCCGATGATCGTCACCGGCACCGTGGTTGCCGGCACAAGCGTCGCCCGCCAGTCCTGCAGGAAAACGAGAATGACGATCAGCACCAGAACACCCGCCTCGATAAGCGTCTTGTAGACTTCGTCGATCGAGGCAGTGACGAACTTTGTGGTGTCGAAGGGCATCTGGTATTGCAATCCCGGCGGAAAGCTCTTGGAGAGCTCGGCCATCTTGACGCCCACCTCCTGGGCGACGGTAAGAGCATTGGCTTCCGGCAGCTGGAATATGCCGATGCCGGTCGCGGGATGACCGTTCTGCATGAAGGTCTGGCTGTAGGTCTGGGCACCCAGCTCGACCCGACCGATGTCCCGGATGCGCGTAATGCGGCCACCGTTCTCGGCATCGACCTTGACGATGATGTTTTCGAAGTCGGGCGCCTCGCTGAGGCGGCCATTGACGTTCAGCGTGTATTGGAAATCCTGGCCGGTCGGCACCGGCGGTATGCCGATCTGGCCGGCCGCCACCTCCTGGCTCTGTTGCTGCACGACGGAGATCACGTCGTTCGGCGTCAGGCCCCGTGCCTGCAGAAGATTGGGATCCATCCAGATGCGCATCGCGTACTGGCCCGCGCCGAAAACCGTGACGCTGCCGACGCCCGGTAGACGCGAGAGCTCGCTTTGCAGGTTGATGACCGCATAGTTGGAGAGGAAGAGACTGTCGAAGCGGTTGTCCGGCGAGGTCAGAGTGACGAAGCCGAGGATGGACGTCGATTTCTTCTGCGTGGTTACACCCTGCAGCTGCACGGCCTGCGGCAGCGACGACATGGCGATTGCCACGCGGTTTTGGACGAGCACCTGCGCCTGGTCTGGATCGGTGCCGATGGCAAAGGTGACGTTCAACGAGTAGGTGCCGTCGCTGGCGCTCGTCGATTGCATGTAGATCATGTCTTGAACGCCGTTCACCTGCTGCTCGATCGGCAATGCGACGGTATCGACGAGCGTCTTGGCGCTGGCGCCGGGATAGCGCGTCGTCACCGATACGGTCGGCGGAACGACGTTCGGATATTGCGCGACGGGCAGCTGGATCAACGCCACGGCGCCGATCAGCACCATGACCAGAGCGAGAACGTTGGCCAGTACCGGCCGCTCGATGAAAAAGCGCGAGATCATGGCTTGGCTGCTTCCGCAGCAGAGGGTGCAGGCGTATCGGTCCGGGGCACGACTGTTGCATGGGGAGCAGAGGTTGCGTCCTCGCCGGGATCCAGTTTGACCTTCTCCGGCGCGACTTTCGCGCCTGGAATTGCCCGCTGAATACCTTCGGCGACCACCCAGTCACCGGGATCGAGACCCTCCTCGATCACCCGTAATCTTCCCTGCCGCTGGCCAGTCTTGACTTGGCGTTGCTCGATGACGTCATCCTTGCCGAGAACCAGCACGTAGCTGCCCTGCTGGTTGGAACCGATCGATTCGTCGCGGACGTATATGCCGCCGTCGCGATGGCCGACCGGGACCCGCACGCGGGCGAAAAAGCCAGGCAGCAGGGCGCGGTCCTTGTTGTCGAGCAAGCCGCGGACCTGCAGCGTACCCGTCGAGGCATCGACCTGTGGCGCCGCATAATCAAGGCGACCCTTATGCGGATAGCCGTCTTCGCCCTGCAGGCCGATCTCGACAGGAACATTCGGAAGGTCGACTTCGCGGAATGTCTTGCCCTGCCGTGCCAAATCCTGCTTGATCGCCAGGACCTGCGGTTCGCTGACGTTGAAATAGACATAAATCGGATCTAGCTGGACGATCGTGGCAAGCTTGGTCGGTCCGGCAACGCCGACAAGCGCGCCGACATCCACGAGATGAGCGCTCACCACGCCGTCGAAAGGCGCCAGAACACGGGTATAGCCGAGATTGATCTCCGCCAGTTGCAGGCTCGCCTGGGCGTTGAGGATGTTCGCGTTCGCTTCATCATAGGCGGCCGTCGCGGTGTCCACATTGGTCTGGGTGGTGGCCTGCTGCTTTATGAGCGCCAGCTGTCGTTGGTACTCCTGCTGACGCCCGACCTGGGAGGCTTTCGCGGAAGTCAGCGATGCCTGCGCCTGATCGCGCTGCGCCGTATAGGTATTGCTCTGGATCGAGAAGAGCTGATCACCCTGTTTGACCGACGCGCCATCACGGTAGTCAATCGTGTCGAGGAACCCTTGGACGCGTGCCTCGATGTCGACGCTGTTAAAGGCAGCGGTATTGCCGGTCAGCTCGAAATAGGTGGTTACCGGCTGCACCAGCGGCTGGGCCACATGGACCACCGGCGGTGGTGGCGGAACGTATTCGTTCTTGCTGCCGTCACACGCGGATAGTGCTGCCGTTGCAGCAAGCGTGATCGATAATTGTAGGCTTCGATACAATTTACCACGCATTTTGCCGCCTCAACCGCTTCAACGCCTCAGCTGTAATGCACGTGCGCCTCGCCTTTGAACGACCAGTATCTCCCCCGGCGAAGTAGACACTAATATTCCTGTAGATCGCTGAAGTTGCAATAGCTTAAACACGGCGGCTGCTAAGGCGCGCCCAGGAGTGCTGCCAGCCGGTTGCACTGCCGTCTCGCCTGGCCACCGTGTCCACCCAAAAGAGGCCATCCAGTCCCGACACGATCGAAGGGGGTGAAAGCGGGAGAGTCGCGGCCGTACCCAAGGGTGAGCATCAATCACATTCGAAAGCCGGCTCCAGTAGAAAGTACTTGCATCAACCGACCGGTCAGTCAATTATGGGCCGTACGCGGGAGGAAATCCGCATCGAGACTATGTTCTACCGTCACCGGGCGCCGCTGGAAGTGGCATTGCCGGCCGCTTGGGCGTGGCTTCTGGCGGAGATGGCCGGCAGGGGGTGGAGGTATATCCAGCGCCCGCGACGGGTAACGTGATACGATCCCATGCAAGCCATCTGCAAAGGCCAGGGAGGGCATGATGCAGTCACTGATAACACCAGTCCATAAACCGGTTCCGGTGGAAATTCTGCAGGCGGAGCTGCGCAAGGTTTGCGGTGCCTTCGATCTCGAGCCGATGGGCCGCGACGGTACCATGGCCGGTGATGTTGCGAGCCGCCGCATCGGCTACTTCGAGACGGCCGTGGTCGGGCTCGACGCGCGCCATGTCAGCCGCAGCACCCGCTCGATCCGGCAGGACCCGGGCGAGCATCTCTTCCTTCTGATCCAGGACGAGGGCCACTGCCGCGTCGAGCAGAGCGAAAAGACGGCCACACTTTTGCCCGGCGATATGTTCCTTGTCGATTCCGTACTGCCGTCCTCCTTTGTCTATGACGGCGTACGCTCCAGCCAGGTGTCGCTGCACATGCCGCGCCACGAAATGCTGCACCGCTTTGGCAAGGAATGCACCGGTGGCGTCGCGATCAGCCGCGACGACCCGCTGTGGGTCGCCATGCGCGCGGTGCTGACGAAAATGCTCGCCGAGCCGGGCGCGACGACGCAGCTCGGCGAAGCCTTCTTCTGCCTGATGGGCGCGTATCTCCAGGGTATCCGGACCCAGGAGAAGGCGCGGCCGGCCGAAACGCTGCTGTCGCGGGCGCTCGCCCTGATCGATCGCCACTGCGCCGATCCTGGTTTCGGCCCGAGCGAACTTGCCCGCCGCCTCAATGTCTCCGAACGCATGCTGCAGCGGCATTTCCAGACGCTCGGCGAGACGCCCGGCCACCGGCTGCTCGGTCGCCGGCTGGAGCTTGCGCGTGCGCGCCTTGGCGCGCCGCAGCAAGGCCAGGGCGGACAGGGAATCGCGGGCATCGCCTTCGATGCCGGCTTTAACGACCTTTCCTACTTCTACCGCGAGTTCCGCAAAAAATACGGCATCACGCCGGGCGCAGTTGTCCGCAGCCCTGTCGAGCGCTGCCATTGACGGATTTGTCCAATGCGCTGGACGGCCCCGTCCAAGTGGGGCTCGAGCACTTCGTATAGGCTATCCCGCCAATAGTCCTGCATGAGGTGGGGCTTGAAGGGAGGAGGCGATCATGACGCTGCACAGCGCGACGATCAACGGTAAGCCGGTCAACGGCCAAAAGACTTTCAGCGTATTGAACCCGGCGACGGGCGAGGAAGTGGGTCGCGCGCCGAACATGGGTGCGGCCGAGCTTGACGCCGCCGTCGCCGCCGCCAAGGCCGCGTTTCCGGCCTGGTCGGCCAAGAGCGACGAAGAATTGCAGGCCGCCTGTGCCGCCGTCACCGCCCGCATCGAAGCGCATGCCGGAGAACTCGCGGAACTTCTGACCCGCGAACAGGGCAAGCCGCTGAACGGCCTGGGCTCGCGCTGGGAACTCGGCGGCACGGTTGCTTGGGCCGGCTACACGACCGGGCTTTCGCTGCCCGTCAAGGTGCTTCAGGACAACGAGCAGGGCCGCGTGGAGCTGCACCGCAAGCCCCTCGGTGTCGTGGGGTCCATCACGCCATGGAACTTCCCTGTCATGATCGCGATCTGGCATATCATGCCGGCGCTGCGCACCGGCAACACGGTGGTTGTCAAGCCGTCGCCGCTGACCCCACTTTCGACGCTGCGCCTCGTCGAGATCATGAACGAAGTGCTGCCGGCCGGCGTGCTCAACGTCGTTACCGGCGACGATACGGGCGAATTCAACCTCGGCGGCGCCATGGCAGCCCATTCGGACATCCGCAAAATCGTCTTCACCGGCTCCTGCGCCACCGGCCAGAAGGTCATGCGCTCGGCTGCCGAAACGATGAAGCGCCTGACGCTGGAACTTGGCGGCAACGACGCCGGCATCGTGCTGCCGGACGCCGATCCGGCGGCAATCGCCGAAGGTCTGTTCTGGGGCGCCTTCATCAACAACGGCCAGACCTGCGCCGCCATGAAGCGCCTCTATGTGCATGAGTCCATCCACGACGCCGTCTGCGAGGCGCTGGTCGCCTATGCGAAGAATATCCCGGTCGGTAACGGCCTTGAAGAAACGAGCGTTCTCGGGCCGATCCAGAACCGCATGCAGTTCGACAAGGTGAGCCGCCTCGTCGCCGACGCCAAGGGCCGCGGCAAGGTGCTGCTCGGCGGTGAAGCGGGCGAGGGCCTGTTCTTCCCGCCGACCATCGTCTCGGGCCTTTCGAATGGCGATGCGCTGGTCGACGAGGAGCAGTTCGGCCCGGCGCTGCCGGTGATCAAGTATTCGGACATCGAGGACGCGATCCGTATGGCCAATGACAGCCCGAACGGCCTCGGCGGCTCGGTCTGGTCCTCCGACCTCACCGCCGCCAAGAAGGTCGCGGCTCGCATGGAATGCGGTTCGGTCTGGATCAACAAGCATGGCGCAATCCAGCCGAACGCGCCCTTCGGCGGCGTCAAGGCCTCCGGCTTCGGCGTCGAGTTCGCCGTAGAGGGGCTAGAGGAATACACGGACATCCAGGTGGTGTTCGCTTGAGCATGCAAGTCCTGAGACAACAAGGGAGGAGATTATGACAATGAAGCGATATCTGGCTTCGGCCAGCCTCGTGCTGGCGCTTGGCGCGCCCGCTGCCTTCGCCCATCCGCTGGATGGCCTGACGGCGGAGGAATACCAGAAGATCAACAAGATTCTGCGCGACGAGAAGGTGGTGGACGACAATACGCTCTACCCGCTGATCGAGCTTAAGGAGCCGGCCAAGGCCGACGTGCTTTCCTGGAAGGACGGCGACAAGCCGCTCGACCGCGAGGCGAAGGTACAGCTGACGAGCCCGCAGGGCTTCAAGGAAGCCGTCGTCAACATCACCACCGGCAAGGTCGAAAGCACGACGCCGATCAAGGGCCAGCCGATGGTCCTCTTCACCGAATTCATGGACGCGCTGGCCGGCGCGCTGCAGAATCCGGACATGGTGGCGGGCCTGAAGAAGCGCGGCCTGACGCCGGAGCAGGCCTTCTGCCTGCCCCTGACGGCCGGCAACTTCTTCACCGAGGAATACAAGAATTCCCGCCTGATGAAGGTGCCCTGCTATCGTGTGCCGGATGGCTCCAACTACTACGCAAAGCCGATTGAAGGTCTCTTCGCCGTCTACGACATCGGCAAGAAGAAAGTGCTGAAGGTCATAGACAACGGTGCCATCGAAGGCCCGAAGGACAATTGGGGCTATACCGAGAAGGAAGTGGAGGCTCGCGAGCCGCTGCGCCCGAAGATGAACATGGCCACGCTTTCCAAGGAAGGCGGCCCGAACTACAAGATCACAGGCAGCCATCTCGAATGGGACCTGTGGCGCTTCAACTTCCGCGTCGACAAGCGTCCGGGCCTGGTGCTTTCCAACCTCGACGTCAAGGACGGCGACAAGTGGCGTTCGGTCATCTACCAGTCGCACCTGTCGGAAGTCTTCGTGCCCTACATGGACCCGACCGAAGGCTGGTACTGGCGCACCTACATGGATAGCGGGGAATACGGTTTCGGCCTGTTCCTGAGCCCGCTGCGCGCCGGCGTAGACTGCCCGAGCTACGCTACCTTCCTGCCGGCGACGATTGCCGACGACAAGGGCAATCCACTGACGATTCCGGATGCGATCTGCGTCTTCGAGCGCTCGATCGGTGATCCGGCCTGGCGTCACTTCGAGGTCTTCGCCCAGACGCCCGAAAAGCCGCTTCCGGCTGAAGGCCGCCCGGCCACCGAGCTGGTCGTGCGTACGGCTTCTGAAGTCGGCAACTACGACTACCTGATGGACTATCGCCTGCAGCAGGACGGCCAGATCCGCATCATGATCGGTGCAACCGGCCTTGATGCGGTGAAGGGTGTCGCATCGACCTCGATGAACGATCCGACCGCCGCTGCGGATACCGCCCACGGCACGCTGATCGCGCCCAACCTTGTGGCCGCCAACCACGACCACTACTTCAACTTCCGCATCGACTTCGACGTCGACCAGCCGGCCAACCACTTCGGCACCATGGACATCGTTCCCTCCAAGGTCGACCCGAAGAACCCGCGCCGGTCGATGTGGGAAGTGCAACACACCATGCCGAAGACGGAGATGGAAGCTCGCTATCAGCTCTCGGCGATGAAGCCGCGCTATTTCATGATCTCCGATCCGTCGCGCGAAGGCTATCTCGGCCAGGAACCGGGCTGGATGGTCCATCACGGCGACGTGGCCTACGGTCCCTTCGATTTCGCCAAGGACCCGCCGATGAAGCGCAATGCCTACATCGAGTACTCGGTTTGGAATACGGTCTACAATGCGGACCAGCAGTATGCAGGCGGCAAGTTTGCCATGCAGAGCGACGGCTCCGACACACTGCCGGAATGGGTGAAGGCGAATAAGCCTCTGATGGGCAAGGATGTCGTGACCTGGTTCACTGCAGGCTTCCACCACATCCCGCGCATGGAAGACTGGCCGGTCATGTCAACCGAGTGGAAGACCATCCACATCGAGCCGCACAACTTCTTCGCCCACAACCCGGCGCTGACGATCCGCAACGTTCCGCCTGCGATCCAGAACGCCCAACAGTAAGCGAACATACGATGACGAAGGGGCGCCCACTGGGCGCCCCTTTTCCTCTGCCTTGCCCATTCACCGAGTACGATCCTTGTGATGGATCGAACCGCAGTCTTGAGCTTGCCAATCGGCGCGACACTGCGATGTCGCGCGCATGACATATTCAGTGTCCAGCGACGAGCCCCGCCGCAGCGGTCTTCTTGGGTTGCCGCAGCAGCAAGACGACTGGCGTCATCGCGATGATCATAACGCCCATCAGCCAGAAGCAATCGCTATAGGTCATAACGAGCGCGTTGCGTTCGATGAGGCTCGACAGCTGCGATATTGCGCGAAGCTTCGCCGTGGCCGCATCGATGCCTTGGCTGACACCGCTCACCGCAAGGCGCGCCTGTCCGGCGATCGAATTTGCCGTGAGCGCCTCGCGTATGGTGTCCGAATGGGCAGCGCTGCGCTGGTCGATGACGACGCCGCTCAAGGCGAGGCCCATCGAGCCCCCGAGATTGCGGGCCATGCTGTAGATACCGGCGCCGTCGGCCGCATTTTCGCGTCCGATAGCGGCCATGGAGACCTGGTTGAGCGGCATCGCAGCCAGGATCTGTCCCACGCCCCGCAGCAATTGCGAGATGGTGAAATCACCTCCGGCGCTATCCGGACTAAGCCCGATGTCGACGAAGCAGCTTGCCGCGAAGAAGACCAGGCCGAGCGCGACCATGATCCGCGCGTCGAAACGGCCGACGACACGGGGAAGGATCGGAACGAGCAACAGCACTGGAACTGCGGACAAAGCCATGATGCCGCCCGCCTGTCTTGGATTGTATCCTGCGATCGTGCTCAGGAACTGCGGAAGGATGAAGGTCGCGCCGTAGGTGGCTGCCCCCACGGCGAGGGCGATCAGCGCAGCGCTGGCGAAGGCACCGTTCCGGAGCAGCGAGAGCTTGATGACCGGGTCGACACTGGTCTTCTGGGTCACGAACAGCACGACGAACCCGAGGAGCGAGGCGAGGCTCAGCTGCACGATCATCGGAGACTGGAACCAGGCCTCGCGTTGCCCCTCTTCGAACACGACCGTCAGGCAGCTGAACGCCAACGTCATGCCCGCGATTCCCCACCAATCCGCCTTGGCCAACAGCCCAAGGTTTGGACCTTGGCGCGGCAGGCCGACAAGCAGCAGAACAGCGAGCGCGATGCCGACAGGCAAATTGAGGAAGAAGCACCATCTCCAGGTGATCTCTTCGGCGAGGTATCCTCCGAGCACCGGTCCGAGGATCGGCCCGATGAGCACGATGACGCCGAAGATGCTCATTCCGACAGGCATCTGGCGGGGCGGCAGCCGGGTTCTGACGATGACCTGCGCGGTCGGTATCAAGGCGCCGCCGAAAAATCCTTGCCCGACGCGCCCGATGATCATCGCGAGCAGGCTGTCGGACAGGCCGCAGAACATGGAGAATAGAACGAATGCCGTGGTCGTCACCAGAAGCAATGTTCGCAGCCCCAACAGACGCGTGAACCATGCGGTAAGGGGGATCATGATGACCTCGGCAACGAGGTATCCCGTGCCTATCCAGGTCCCCTCTGTGCCGCTGGCTCCGATGGCTCCCTGGATTTGCGGCAGCGCGGTGTTGGTGATCGAGATGTCGAGCGTGGCCATTAGCGCGCCGATCGCGCCGGCGACGACGGCGACCCAGTCGGTGAGGCTCGCGGCATCCGGCTGAGGCCCAGCCGCCTGGACCGATATCGATTGCGCGCTCATTGCACCGACGCCACCTTGTCGAAGGTCGAAACCTTGGTGTTGACCGAGACTTCAATGGAGAGGCCGGGCAGCAGCGGAGGCATCTTCTGGCCCGTTTCCAGCTTGATGCGGACGGGAACACGCTGGACGATCTTGGTGAAGTTGCCTGTCGCGTTCTCCGGAGGCAGCAGGGCGAACTGCGCGCCTGTTCCCGGCGCGAAGCTGTCGACGACACCTGTGACCTTGAAATTGGGATAGGCGTCGATCGTGACCGTGGCGGGCTGGCCCGCGTGCATGTCCCCGATCTGCGTTTCTTTGAAGTTGGCCACAAGGTAGATGTCGTCGGTTGGAACGACCGTCATCAGCTGCGTGCCCGGCTGGACGAATTGTCCGACCTGGACCGTGCGATCGCCGATCCTGCCGGAGATCGCACTACGAAGCACCGTGTCGTCGAGATCAATTTCTGCCTTGCCGAGGCTCTCTTGGGCGGCAACCAGTTGCGCATGGGCCTGTTCGACCTGCGCCTTCAGGGCGGTCGTCTGCTGCCGGGCCGCAGCAAGGACAGCCTGCTTCAGCCGAACAACGGATTTCGCCTGTTCGAGCGCGCTCCTCGCCTGCTCGCCCTTGTGCTGGCTCTCGATGCCGCGGGCGGCGAGGGGCGACGTCCGGTCGAAGTCCTTCTGGGCGAGTTCGGCATTCTCGGTCGCGTTTTCGAGGTCGGCCGCAGCCTGTGCAATCACAGAGTCCTGCTGCTTGATGTCGGCCTCGCTCTTGGCGACGTCCGCCTGGCGGGCGTTGACGGTGGCCTTGGCCTCGCGGACCGCCATTTCGTAGCGGCGGGGATCGATCTTGACGAGCGGCTGGCCCGCCGTGACCGTCTGGTTATCGGAGACATATACCTCCGCGATCTGCCCGGAAAGCACGGGGGCCATCGAGACCTGATCGGCGCGAAGATAAGCATTGTCGGTGCTCTCGATAAAGCGTCCGTTCTTATGCCAGTCGTAGCCATAATAACCGCCGCCGATGGCGACAATGGCTCCAATGGTGGCCAGCGCATATCGCGCGCGGCTGCGCTTCGTTTGTATTTTTGCTTCCGGCAAGGAAGCGGTTTTTGGGGAGACAATAGCGTCCATGGTCAAGTCGCTTGGTGTTCGTTGAATTGCGTGAATTATTACACGCGTAATAATTCTGTCAACTGGAAGAATTTTTACAGATGGAATAAATTTTATCGTCATGGTATTGTCCGCTGGACAAGGAGTGATTGATGACGAGTTTGAGACGACGCAATGCCGAGAGCGGCTACCCAAGGGGTGACGAAACCAAGGCGAGGATCATCAAGACGGCAATCTCGTTGTTCGGTGAGAACGGATTTGCTGGCGTTTCCGCCCGGGAGATCGCCAGCGCGGCAGGCGTGCCGGCACCGTCCTTGCAGTATTATTTTCAGAACAAGGAAGGTCTTTACGAGGCCTGCATCGCGGACATTCATGCCTCCGCTTGGGAAGCTATCGGACCTGTCACGTGTGAGGTCGAGGAACTCCTCACGGCCAAAGCGGACGCGGACAAGGTCATCGACGGTTATTGCAGAATTCTGGAGGCTCTCGCGGATTTTCTGTTCGCGATGCCGGATGCGGCCAGCCGTGCGTTGTTCGTGGCCCAGCATCGTTCGCCGTCAAATTCGCCGACCAGTAAATCGAGCGGCAAAAGTGCCACGGGCAGGCGAATTCAGGAGTGTTGCGCTGCCATCGTCGCTCGCGTCTCCAGAAATCGTCTAACTGACGAGGAGATCGGCATGGTGTGTACCACGATCAACGGGCAGCTGATTATCGTCCATCTTGCTCGGGAGCATGTGGAAGACATGATGGGCTGGCAGGAAATCACACCCGAGAGGATCGAGGCCCTGAAATCGGTCGTGAGAAAACACACAACCGTCATCCTGAATTCCTATCGATCATGACGTCTTGAGGGAACCTGGGCACGGACACGGCGGGGCAAGCGTACACGCCAATCTTCCTTTTGCTCGTCCCCGTTCTGGGTCGCCAGAATAAGCCCCTTCGACCTCAAGCAGTGCTCTGAGTTCACGGCGCAACATCGGACCCGTCGCTCCCTTGAGGCGAGGAAGGGGAGAGCCACCAATAATTGGCTGCCAACAGGGCTACAAATGCCAGAACGCTTAAGACAATGTCGATGACGTTCAAGTCAGGCTTGAGCATTTTGCGGGCCACGACAAACGCGAGCAGCTCCAGTATCGCCCTGAGGTCGTGAGTGACGAGCGTGCGGACGAGTTCTATGGCGATCACCAGCAACAACACCCGATAGATCAACTCATAGAATGTGTCCGTCTGCCCCCAACTCATCGCTAAAAGAGTCTGCGCGCTGCTCAGGCCAAAAACGGCGACCCCGCCAAGGATCACCAGCGCCAGGATGCGCTCTAGCCAGGTCGCTATCGTCTTGAAGCTGTTCGATATGCGATCGTTCGCGTCCATCGTTGAAGCATCCTCTTGTCGGTGCAGCAGTCGCGAGACCTGGAAGCCCGTCACGATCAGCGTCACGGCGTTCTTGATATCGGTCGCTCCGCGTCATTTCCTCCCAGCGGCTATCGGGCCGGCATAATCGGCCTAAGCACCGAGCGTTGTCTTTACCCTTTCCCGAGTATAGGGCAGATCGTAAAGGCGCTTGCCTGTCGCGTGCTTGAAGGCGTTGGCAATGGCTCCCCCCGTCGGTCCTTGGGCGGCTTCCGCGACACCGAGATAAGGCTGGCCGGGATTGTCGACAACATGCACCTCGATGCTGTCCGGAACCGCGCTGAAGCGCAGGATCGGATAGGCCGACCAGTCGGGGCTGGTGATCCGTGTATTGTTGAAATGCACCGCCTCGTAGAGTGTCCAGCTCATCGATTGCAGGATGCCGCCCTCGGTTTGGTTGACGATGGCGTCTGGTGCAACGGCCTCGCCGCAATCGACGGCGGATACGACGTGCGAAATCTGGATGATGCCCGTCTCGGCATCGACCTCTGCTTCGAGCGCGATGGCCAGATAGGCGGCATGGTTCTTGTATTTCGCGAAGGCGAAGCCACGTCCCTTGCCCGCCGGTAGCGGATCATTGTTCCAGTTGAACTTGTCGGCTGTGACCTCGATCACTTTCCGGGCCCTTGGGTCCTTCATGTGCCGGAGCCGGAACTCGACGGGGTCAGCCCCGGCCGCTTCCGCAAGCTCGTCCATGAAGCTCTCGATGGAGAAGACGTTGCAATAGGCACCAAGTCCGCGAAGCGCCGAGACGCGGACCGGCATGTCGGCCAGGAAATGCCAGTTCACGCGCTGGTTCGGGACGTCGTAGAGCGGAATGGCGTTGCGATCGCCATTGCCGAGCGGCGATATCTGCAGCTTGGCCGCATCCGGCGGGAAGTGCTTGGCCATCAGTCTCCCGGCGATCAGCGAGCCGGCAGAACCCGGACGCGTACCGTGGTTGTTGCTCCACAGATCGTAGTGCCAGTTGACGATGGTTCCCTTTTCATCGAGCGTCGCGTTGGCGCGGGTCAGCATGGCCGGACCGTAGGGTTCCCACAGATGCTCCTGATCGCGCATCCATTGCACACGCACCGGACGGCCGGGAAGGGTGGTGGCGATCAACGCCGCATCGGCCGCGGCATCGTCGGCGCCGTTATGACCGTAGCAGCCCGAGCCTTCCGTATGGATGCAGCGCACCTTGTCCTCCGGCATGCCGACCATTTGCGCGATCGCCTTGCGGTCCGGATAGACGCCCTGGGTATGCGTCCAGACAGTCAGCGCATCGTCCTTGAAAACGGCGACTGCCGCGGAAGGGCCGATGGAGCCGTGCATCTGGTAGGCACGGGTGAACTGAGCCGAGAGCGTCTTGACGCCCGCGGCTGTGTCCGCGCCGACCGACGTGACGGTGCCGACCTCGCGGACGTTGGCTTCGAGCCATGCGGGAATCTGCTCCTGGTCCGGAAGCACGGCCTGTTCCTGCCATTTTGCGATGGCGGTCATGGCGCGCATCGCCTTGACCGCTTGGAACTCCTGCTCGGCCACGACGGCAAGGAAATCACCGTCGCGCACAATGGCGATCACGCCGGGCATGGTCTTGATCTTGGTTTCGTCCAGCTCGACAAGCTTGGCCGAATAGCTCGGCGGCCGCACAACCCGGGCATGCACCATGCCCTCGGGACGCATGTCCTGCACATAGGCTTCGCCGCCAGTCACCTTGCCGGGAATGTCGATGCGGGCAAAAGGTTTGCCGATGGCGTGATAGCTGTCGGGCGACTTGATCTTGGTATTGGGGTCGGCCTCGATGTGCAGCATCTGCTCGGAGACCAGTTCGCCGTAGCCGACCGAAGCACCGTTCGGGGCGATAACTTTTCCATTTTCCGCCTTCAGTTGATCGGCCGGGACGCCGAGCTTGCCGCTCGCCTGGGCGATCAGGATCTGGCGGACCTGAGCGGCCGCATAGCGGATCGCAGTGCCGCTGTTCTGGATCGTCTGACTGCCGGCCGTATAGCCCTCATTCGGTGTGATTGCCGTATCGGCGGTGATCAGATGGATCTCCCTCGGCGCTACCTCAAGTTCTTCGGCAGCGATCTGGCGCAGCGAGGTTTTCGTACCCTGGCCAAGTTCGGCCTTGCCGGTGAAGACGGTAATCGTACCGTCCGCATCGATGCGGATCCAGGCATCCAGCGACGGTGTGTCGGCGAGGCTGCCCTGCAGCTTTGCCGGAGGCTTGGGCGCGGTTGGCACCTCGCCTTCCTGAGCGGAAGCTTCGAGCGGGATGGTGAAGCTGACGACCAGGGCGCCGGTGCCGGCGAGGAAGGTTCGGCGGGTGATGTCGAAAGTAGGCGCGTTCATCGTCTTCCTCCTCAACCAGCTGAAACCGGGGTGGCGGAGGCCGATTTCATCAGCTCGCGCGCCCGCTGGACGGATTTCAATATCCGCATATGCGTGCCGCAGCGACAGAGATTGGGTTCCAGCGCCGTGCGGATATCGGCATCGGTGGCGTCCGGTTTCGATTCCAGGAGCGCCTGCGCCCGCATCATCATGCCAGCGATGCAATAGCCACATTGCGCCGACTGTTCCGCGATGAAGGCCTGCTGCATCGGTCCGGGATTGTCGATCGTGCCGAGGCCCTCGACCGTCTTGATCCGCCGGCCTTCGAGCAACATGATGGGGATGAGGCAGGAGAAGACTGCCTTGCCGTCGACCATGACCGTGCAGGCGCCGCACTGGCCCATTCCGCAGCCGAACTTGGCTGCATTCAGCTTGAGGTCGTTGCGCAGCACATAAAGGAGCGGTGTGGAGGGATCCGCCTCGACCTCGTGGACCGCGCCATTAACGTTGAGCTTCATCATTGGTCTTGCGCTCCTATATCATCGGGGCCGCGCTCAATGCCGTCGGACGGCCGGACGCTGACCTGGAACTTCCCACTTCTGGTATCGGCAGCGCGCGCCGCGACGTCCGGCCAGGCAGGCTGGCCGGCAAAGGTCTCGCGCAGATAGGCAAGCAAATCGGTCAGCTGTTCGTCGGTCATCGCCGCGGCGAAGCCCGGCATGATCGCACTCTGGCGGCCACTTGCCGCCGGCAGGCCGAAGAGCACCATGTTGATCGCATTCTGCGCGTCGGGCGCATTGATCGTGCTGCTCAGGTGAAAATTGATCCCGCCGAAAGGAAGGGGGCGGCTCCCGTCATGACAGGTGGCGCAGCCGGCCTGATAGATCGCCGCGCCACGGCCGGCGGGCGTATCGGTTGGAGCGCTGGCAAGCACGAGATCCTCGCCGATCTTCTTGCGGATCTGCTCACCCCTTTGCTGGCGTTCGGGCGAGGGTGTGCCCATCAGCGCGGCGACATAGGTGGCGATCGTTTTGACGTCGGAATCCGGAAGCAATCCGAGATTGCCGGTCACCTCGCCCATCGGGCCGTTGGTTACGCCATGGTCGGCATGCCAGCCCTGGCGCAGATAGGCAAAGAGACTGTCTTGCGTCCACGGGATCGGGGCCGGCGAACTGGGGTTGAGCGCTGGCGCGCTCCAGCCTTCCGCCTGACCACCTGCGAGATGCATGCCCGCCCTCTCGGCGCCGAACATGTTGCGCGGCGTGTGGCAGGCACCGCAATGGCCGAGGCCGTTGACGAGATAGGCGCCGCGGTTCCATTCCTCGCTCTCGGAGGCGACCTTCTGGAAGGGGCCTTCGTTGAAGAAGAGCAGCTTCCAGCCGGCGAGCACGAGGCGAATGTTCAGCGGGAACGGCAGTTCGTTTGCCGGCGGCGACTGCTTGACCGGCGGTCGGGTCATCAGGAAGGCATAAAGCGCCTTGTTGTCCTCATCGGAAACGAGCGTGAAGTGATCGAAGGGGAAGGCAGGATAGAGATGCTTGCCATCGCGGCGGACGCCTTCGCGCATGGCACGGTTGAAGGCCGCCTCCGACCAGGTGCCAATGCCGGTTTCCGGATCGGGCGTAATATTGCTGGAATAGATGGTGCCGAATGGGGTCGGCAGGGCGAAACCGCCAGCGAAGGAACGGCCGCCCGGTTGCGTATGACAGGCTGTACAGTTGCCGACCGCGGCCAGCATCGCGCCCTTGTGGATTAGCGCCTGATCGAAGGATGTGCGATCCGGCGGCCTGATCGGCGCTATCGCGGATTTCCAGGCAATTGCAAAGAAACCCGCACAGGCAACGATCACAACACCCAGCAGGCCGAATAGGAAATGTTTCAATCTCACTTAATGCTCCTCGGCTCCCCTGATGGCAGAAAGCGCAGCCACAGGAAAAAGCCAATCTTCAGGATAAGATGATGAAAACATTCATGATATTGTATCTTTCAGGGAATATATGTCGCGCTTGACATCCGTCAATTCACGCGTGTGTGACCGCTCAGATACGTGAAACTGCGTGAAATCGCGTGGTGAGTATTATCCTGAAAACATTTGAGCGCCGGCTCGGGTATGCTCTCCAATTCCATGCAAGCCGAAGTTCAATTCGCTCCTTCGTGGAGCTTCCCTAATTAATTTTCGCGGTTGTCCGCGACCTCACGGCACAACAGTCAAATAACCGGGCCGCCGTCGCCAGCCTCGCTTCTTCATTCGACTAACCGGACGCTGATCCATGGAACTCCGTGGCAGATCACCGGTATAGAGCTGCGACGATGGCGTTAGGCCGGTTGCTGAAATGGATGTACGCAGAAGAAGAGCTGTTCTGCTGGAGCGTTACAAGCGCTGGTTCGCCGCTTCGACGAACGCGTCAAATATTCGAGAGCCAGGGTGGTCTGCGGGATCAAACAATTCCGGATGCCACTGTACCCCCATCGCGAAAGATAGCGAGGGTACCTCAATCGCTTCGACAACGCCGTCCAAGCCACGGGCAGTAGCAACGACACTGTCGGACAGCTCTACGATTGCTTCCCTGTGGAAGGTGTTTACGCTGAATGTCTCGGCAGCAAAGATATCAGCCATTCTTGTGCCGGCTTGGATGGTTACCTCATGGAGCGGATTGCCGCGGTCATGATTGATCGCACCCGACCAGGAGGAGTGCACATCCGAAACCATGCGACAACCATGTAGGCACCCGAGCATCTGCATCCCATTGCAAACGCCGAGCACTGGTTTATCGCGGGCAAGGAACCCCTTCATCAGCGCTATCTCGACTGCGAGACGATCAGAGATCGGGTAGCGAGACTGATCGCCGTCGACGTACCACTGTTTCGGAAAGTTGATGCGCCCTCCGACACTTAAAAACCCATCGAATTCATCAACCACTTGGTCTACGAGGTCTGGCACGTAGGGAATGCCGTATGGAAATCCCCCTGCACGATCAATGGCTGCAAAGTAGCGTTTCGAAATATCATACCGGTCACCACCAGCACTGGTGTTTTCGTCCATGATGACGGCGATCGTGGGTCTGCGCTTCATTGAGTTGCTACCTTGATCCATCCGGGAATCGCGCGGGATTTCTATCAAGTCGTATCAGGGCGTGCCGTGCCAGTCACCCTTTCGACGGACGCTCGACGTGGCTTCGTCATATTGCGTTTTTGAATCTCGATTCCGGTAGCGCGGATCGCGCCAGGCATCCCAGGTGCCGACGACAGAAAGGCAATTATCGAGGTGCAAGTCTTGCGAACTCTGCACCAAGAGATCACGCAAAGGGTTCGGTCGGGCCCTTCGCCGGCTTCGTGAACCACTCAGCTCCGGTCTCGGTCATGTGGATGTGGTCTTCGAGCCGGATGCCGAAGCGACCGGGGAAGACGATCATCGGTTCGTTGGAGAAGCACATGCCGGATTCCAGCCGGGTGGCGTTGCCGCGAACGATATAGGGCTCTTCGTGGATTTCCATCCCGAGACCATGTCCGGCGCGGTGCGGCAGGCCGGGTAGGGCGTAATCCGGACCGAGGCCATGTTCGGCCAGTACACGGCGGGCGGCATCGTCGAGACTGCCGCAAGAAGCGCCAAGGCGGGCGGCCTCGAACACCGCATGCTGGGCCTCGCGCTCGATTGCCCAGGCGGCAGCGAATTCCGTCGTTGGCTCCTCCAGCACGTAGGTTCGGGTGAGATCCGAATGATAGCCGTCGAGCCGGCAACCCGTATCGACGAGAACAACGTCGCCCGGTGCATAGATCTGGTCACCATCGGCGCCATGAGGAAGCGACGTCGCTAGTCCGAAGGAAACGATGCAGAAGCTTGATCCGCCCTCGGCGCCCAGTGCGCGGTGCTGTTCGTCGATATGACGCACGACTTCCGAAGACCTGACGCCCGGCTTGATGAAGGAATGCGCGCGGCGATGCACCTCCAGCGTCAGGCCCATGGCATACTGGATAAGAGCGATTTCGGTCTGGGACTTCCTGAGCCGCAGGTCGCGGATCAGTCGTCCGCCGTCGACGAGCCGGTCGGCGCCGAAGGCGCCGGCAAGCTGGTGGTAGATGAACAGCGGCAGGGCATCGTCGAGCGCCAGTCTGGCATTTGCCGGCAGCAGCGAGGCGATCAGCGCCGCGGTCGCTTCATCTTCCTGCCAAATGACGATTTCACCCGGCAGACGCGGCAGGCTCTCGACCCTGCTCTTTTCGAAGCCCGGCGCGATGTAGCGGACACACTTTGGCGTCACCAATGCGCCAAGCAATCGTTCGCTCGGGTGCCAGTCGAGGCCCGTGAAATAGCGGAGGCTCTCCGTCGAGCCGAGCAGGCAGCCGTCAAGAGCTTTATCTTCGAGTGCGGCCTGCAGGCGCGCGAGGCGCTGGCGCCGTTCGTCATCGGTGATCTTCGCAACGGGATGGGACCAGGACATATCGGAGTTTCCTTGTTCGCGGAGCCGGATGGTGAGCCGCCTATACGATCATGTCGTCAGATTGTCGACAGTGATCCACCCGATTCATTCTCGATGCGAAGCTGCAGTTCGGTGGTCAAGTGGCACCCTGCGTCCGCGGGTTCAATGCGTGCTGTCGCTGTCCGCTGTTCACCGACGTCCATACAAAAAAGGCCCTGCCGTGACGGCAAGGCCTTATTTTGTCTAGAGCATACGATCCCCACTGCGGATCGAGGAATGCCTCATTGGCCAGCCGCGGCCCTTTGCTCGCGTTTCGGCAATTTCCAGCCTGGCCGTACAAAGTGGCAGGTATAGCCATTCGGGATGCGTTCCAGATAGTCCTGGTGTTCGGGTTCCGCTTCCCAGAAATCGCTGACCGGAACAACCTCGGTAACGACCTTTCCGGGCCATAGACCCGAGGCGTCTACGTCGGCGATCGTGTCCTCGGCGGTCGCACGCTGTTCGTCGTTGGCGTAGAAGATCGCCGACCGGTAGCTGGCGCCGAGATCATTGCCCTG
This sequence comes from Rhizobium sp. 42MFCr.1, assembly GCF_000377185.1. Lineage (NCBI taxonomy): Bacteria > Pseudomonadati > Pseudomonadota > Alphaproteobacteria > Hyphomicrobiales > Rhizobiaceae > Rhizobium > Rhizobium sp. 42MFCr.1. Next base: position 201,585 of record NZ_KB897819.1, on the reverse strand, counting down.
CCGATTCACCGTTGTCGGGTCATGGATCTGGAAGAAGAACTCGAGGATGTCGCGGTAGCTGGTCTTGGCGGGATCGAACAGGATCTCGATCGCCTCGGCATGATTGCCGTGATTGCGATAGGTCGCATTGGCGACCTCGCCACCGGTGTAGCCCACGCGAGTGGATACGACGCCGGGGAACCGCCTGATGAGGTCCTGCATGCCCCAAAAGCAGCCGCCCGCCAGTACTGCACGATCTACGGTCATTGGAAACGTCCTTTCCAGTCAAACAATGGGCGGTAAACATCGGCACCCATTTCTTGCGACATTAAATGGGGACTGGCGTGGCATTTTGCCAGACTGCGTATCGCCGCCGCCGTTTCAGGATTGGCGGTTGAAAACTACCGCTTCATATCCGGACAGACATATGGAGCCTCTGCAGCAGCATAGGTCCGCTCGACGATATCCTTGCCGGCAGTGATTTGAAGGGTGAGGCCATCGGCTGAAACGGCCTTGATCCTGGCATGTATGATGGCGCCGTCCTCATCCCATGAAATCTCCTTGGAAGACGCCTGTTTCCAAGTCCTGAGAGCATAGGTTTCCCAGCAGGAGTCGATCAGTAATTTGCCTTTCGGCAGGAAGATCATCATCGGGCCTGGCAGGTCGGACTGGGCTTTGGTCTCGATCCACGGCGTGCCAATCAGCGAAGACGTGGCGGCTTTCTCGGCAGCGAGGGTCGGTGTCGCGAGTGCCACCGCGGCAATACTGATTGCGGCAACTGAGGCTTTCTTCAAAGTCTTTCTCCATAAGCGGGGAATCATCCCGCCGAGCATCAGTCACGGTTGGGCGACAATGTGGCCGGAGCGCAAGGGAATGTGTTTGGAGAGAGCCAGGCGGCAGCGCTAGACGAGCACCGCCTGGTCGACGCGGTCTTCGGTTCCGAAGAACTTCAGGTAACGCTGGACCTCTGTAGCGTCGCCGGTCGCTTTCTGCGGATTGTCCGACAGTTTTACGGCCGGCCGGCCGTTGGCGTCGCTGACCTTGCAGACGATGGAGATCGGGTTGAGCCCCGAGATTTCCGTCGGCGCGCAGCCCGCGAAGTCGTTCGTCAGGTTGGTGCCCCAGCCGAAGCTCATGCGCACCTTGCCTTCGAAATGCTTGTAGGTGTCGATGATCGCGTCGACATCGAGCCCGTCCGAGAAGATCAGCAGCTTCTGACGCGGATCGCGGCCCATTTTCTTCCACCAGTCGATGATCTTTTCGCCGCCTTCGATCGGCGGGGCGCTATCCGGCCGGAAGCCCGTCCAATCGGCGACCCATTCGGGTGCGTCGCGCAGGAAGGCGGCCGTGCCGAACGCATCCGGCAGCACGATCAGCAGGTTGCCGCCATAAAGCTTGTTCCAGTCGCGTAGAACCTTGTAGGGGGCATTGCGCAGCTCCGCATCGTTCTTGGCCAATGCGGCCGCCACCATCGGCAGCTCGTGGGCGTTCGTCCCGACAGCTTCGAGGTCGGAGTCCATGGCGAGCAGGACGTTGCTGGTGCCGGTGAACGCAGGACCAATGCCTTCCTTCAGAGCCTCGACGCACCAGCGCTGCCACAGGAAGCTGTGGCGGCGGCGTGTGCCGAAATCCGAGATCCGCAGCCCCGGCAATTCGCGCAGCCGCTCCACCTTCTCCCACATCCGTGCCTTGGCGCGGGCGTAGAGCACATCGAGCGTGAACGGTCCGAGCGCCTTCATCGCGGAGCGCGAGCGCAGCTCGTTGATGATGGCAAGTGCCGGAATTTCCCACATGGTCGTGTCCTTCCACGATCCGTGGAAGTCGAGCACATATTGACCATCGCGTTTCGACAGCTCGTATTCGGGAAGCTGGAAATGAGAGAGCCAGGCCAGGAATTCAGGCTCGAAGATCTGCGCGCGCCCATAGAAACTGTTACCAGCGAGCCAGATCATCTCCTTCTTGGAGAGGCGGAGCGAACGCGCATGGTCGAGTTGCTCCCGCAGTTCGCCCTCGTCGATCTCTTCGGCCAGCAGCACGCGTTTGGTGCGGTTGATCACCGTGAACGTCGCGTCGACGTCTGGATAGAGCTTCCAGATCATCTGCAGCATGAGCAGCTTGTAGAAGTCTGTGTCGATCAGGCTGCGAACAATCGGATCGAGCTTCCAGGTGTGATTGTAAACGCGCCTTGCGATATCGGTCTTGGCCATGAACTCCGCCCATTCCCAAACCGGACACGTCGCGTCATAAGCCGACGCACGAAGACCGGCTCGTGCGTTTCTTATCGAAAAATCAGCCGGTAAAGTCCAGCGCAAACAGAAAAGCAACCTGCCGGCCGTCCGACAGGATGCTTCGTAGTGACCGCGTGACCCGCCCCGTTTCTATTGCGCGGGGGCATTCGGCGTAGCCGGTGCCGGGTTCGATGCCGGCGGCTGAGACGGTGCCGGTGTTGGCTGCTGCGACTGAATCTGCTGTCCTGGCTGCTGCGGAGCAACCTCCACGGCTTCCTTCTTGCCCCAGATTTCGACCGGGATCCACACGATGAAGGCGAGCACCAGCGCGACGAGCAACACCATCAGGACACGGGTGCCCATGCGGCCTTGCTTCGCCTTGACCGGCGAAATCGTTTCCTCGGTATGAACCTTGCCATCCGCTTCTTCCCAGCGCGTTTCCGTCTGCTGAGCCATGCTTGTCTCCTTCCGATATCACGCGAGCCGACATCGGCCTGGCACCTCATCTCGGAGAAAAACGAATGGAAAGCGGCATGGTTCCTGCCGTCAGTAACCGCTCTGCCTGTCGACGACGAATTGCAACGGCTCGCCGCCCTCGTAGCGGGCGATTTGGCGTTCGACATGCCGGAAAAGGGCGGTTTCGTCGGATACGGCCGCGTCGTGCGGTGTGATGAACACGTTCTCCAGCCCCCAGAGCGGATCATCGGAGGGCAGGGGCTCGACGGCGAAGACGTCGATCGAGGCGCCGCCGAGCACGCCGCCTTCGACCGCGGCGACGATATCGGCCTGCACCTGGCTCTTTCCGCGCCCAGCATTGATGAACACTGGCTTGCCGAGCGCGCCGCCCTGCCGCAGCTTTGAAAACAGCGCTGCATTGTAAAAGCCGGTCGTCTCGGGCGTTAGCGGCAGTAGCCCGACGAGAAAGTCCGTCTTGGACAGGAACTCATCGAGTTGATCGGCGCTGAACGTCTCGACGCCTTCGATTTCCTTGCGGCTGCGCGACCAGCCGATGACGTTGAAGCCCATGACTTTCAGCTTGTAGGCCGCGTCCTGGCCGAGCACGCCAAGGCCCATGATGCCGACGGTGATTTCGGCCGCCTCCGGCGGTACCAGCCTGCCCCAGATGCGCGCCCGCTGATCCTTGTCGTGCTGATGCTGCTGCCGGAGATGCATGAGGCACTGCATCACCACCCATTCGCTCATGCGAGTCGTCAAACTGCGGTCGGAGAAGCGAACGATCGGCACATCGGGCAGGCCCGGCAGGTTCATGAAGCTGTCGACGCCGGCGCCACCCGAGAAGATGACCTTGAGATTGGGGGCGCGGTTGAAAAGGTCCGGGTCCGGCTTCCAGAGAAGCGCATAGTCGATGCCGGTCAGATCGCGATCCTTGTTGGCGGGATCGGCGAGATTGATGCTGCCGCGATCTGCAAAGGCGGTTTTCAGGATGCCGGCAACGGTGTCTGGATCGAACTTCAGATCGACGAGAATGGGCGGCTTTGCGGGCATGATAATCTTCACTGTTGGACGGCGGGCGTCGGGACCGCCTCGATGTTGAAGGCGGCAGCCATCAGGGCCTTGGTATAGTCGTCCTTCGGCGCACCGAAGATGTCGGCGGACGATCCTTGTTCGACGACCTTGCCGAAACGCATGACGATGACGTCGTTCGCCAGCGCTTTCACCACCTTCAGGTCGTGGCTGATAAAGAGGTAGGCGAGATCGTGCTTCTTCTGCAGATCGCGCAGGAGGTCGACGACCTGCGCCTGGACGCTCATGTCGAGCGCCGATGTCGGCTCGTCCAGCATCACGAAGCGGGGTTTGAGCACCATGGCGCGGGCAATGGCGATGCGCTGACGCTGTCCGCCGGAGAATTCGTGCGGATACCGCCAGCGAGTGAGTGGATCGAGTCCCACTTCCTCCAGCGCCCAGCAGACACGCTGGTCGCGCTCTTCGTAGGAGAGCGACCGTTCATGCACCTTGAGCCCCTCGGCGATGATGTCGCCGACGGACATGCGGGGGCTGAGCGAGCCGTAGGGATCCTGGAACACGACCTGCAACTGGTTGCGCAGCGGCCGCATTTCCGTAAATGAATAGCTGGCTATATCCTTTCCGACGAAGCTGATCCGGCCCTGCGACGAGATCAGCCGCGTCAGCGCGAGACCGAGCGTCGTCTTGCCGGAACCGGATTCGCCGACGACGCCGAGCGTTTGGCCCGCGCGCAGCTGCAGATCGATGCCGTCGACGGCCTTCACATGATCGACGACCTTGCGCATGAGCCCGGCCTTGATCGGGAACCAGACGCGGATATCCGATCCCTGCATCACGATGGGCTTCGAGGAGTCTGTACGCGGTGGCTCGCCACGCGGCTCGGACGCCAGGAGATGCCGGGTATAGTCGTGCTTCGGGTTGCGGAAGACCTCTTCCACAGTGCCGGTCTCGACGATCTTGCCCTTGGTCATCACGCAGACCCGGTCGGCGAACTTGCGCACGATGCCGAGGTCGTGGGTGATGAAGAGCATGGACATGCCATGCTGGCCCTTCAATTGCCGCAGCAGTTCAAGGATCTGCGCCTGCACGGTGACGTCGAGCGCGGTCGTCGGCTCGTCCGCGATCAAAAGCTCCGGCCGGTTGGCGAGCGCCATGGCGATCATCACGCGTTGCCGCTGGCCGCCGGAAAGTTCGTGTGGGTAAGCCTTCAGCCGTTTTTCCGGTTCGCGAATGCCGACCTGGTTGAGGAGTTCGAGAATCCGCTTGCGCGCGGCCTGTCCCTTCACACCCTGATGCAACTCGAGAATCTCGGCGATCTGCTTCTCGATCGTGTGCAGCGGGTTGAGCGAGGTCATCGGCTCCTGGAAGATCATCGTGATGTCGTTGCCACGCACCTCACGCAACGCCTTGTCGGATGCCTTCAGGAGGTCCTTGCCCTTGAACAGGATTTCGCCGGAGGGATGGCTGGCCGCGGGGTAGGGGAGCAACCGCAGGATCGAATTGGCGGAGACGGATTTGCCCGAGCCGGACTCGCCGACCAGCGCCACGACCTCGCCCTTGCGGATCTCGAAGGAGACGTGATCGACAGCCAGCGATGTGTCGCCGCCCTGGTGGAATGCCACCGAGAGATCGCGAACGGACAGCAATGTTTCGGCAGCGTCACTCATTGAAACGTCTTCCTGGGATCGAATGCATCGCGAACCGCCTCGCCGATGAAGATCAACAGCGACAGCATGATCGACATGGTGAAGAACGCGGTCAGCCCGAGCCACGGCGCCTGCAGGTTGGCCTTGCCCTGTGCGATCATCTCGCCGAGCGACGGCGAGCCCGGCGGCATGCCGAAGCCGAGGAAGTCGAGCGAGGTCAGCGTCGTGATCGAGCCCGACAGGATGAACGGCAGGAAGGTCAGCGTCGCGACCATCGCGTTCGGCAGCAGGTGGCGCCACATGATCGTCCGGTTGCCGACGCCCAGCGCTCGCGCCGCCCTGACATACTCGAAATTGCGAGCCCGCAGGAACTCGGCGCGCACGACGCCGACGAAGCCAACCCAGGAGAAGAGCAGCATGATCCCGAGCAGCACGAAGAAGCCGGGAGGCAGGATCGCCGCGATGATCAGGAGAATGTAGAGCACCGGCATCGACGACCAGATCTCGATGAAGCGTTGCAGCAGCAGATCCGTCCAGCCGCCGAAATAGCCCTGGATGGCGCCGGCGGTGACGCCGATGACGGCCGAGCAGATGGTCAGCACCAGACCGAACAGCACGGAGATGCGGAAGCCGTAGATGACGCGGGCAAGCACGTCTCGTGCCTGATCGTCCGTGCCGAGCCAATTGAGATTGCCGAAATTGCAGCCGGGATCGGCCGCTCCCTGCGGATATCCGGAGCAGCGCTCTTCCTTGCTCATCAGCCAGAAGGGCGGAGTCGGCGCAGAATGCGGGATGTTCGAATTGACCGAACGATAGGAGTAGCGGATCGGCGGCCAGATCATCCAGCCATTGGCATTGATTTCGTCCGCGATGACGTCGGAGCGATAGTCCGTTTCGGCGAGGAACCCGCCGAACCTCTCTTCGGGATAGTTGACCAGGACGGGGAAGAGGATCTCGCCCTTGTAGCTGGCGACGATCGGCCGGTCGTTGGCGATGAACTCGGCAAACAGGCTGAGCACGAACAGCACAAGGAACAGCCACAAGGACCAGTAACCGCGCCGGTTGGCCTTGAAATTCTTCCAGCGGCGGATGTTGGTCGGCGACAGCAGGCCCTTGCGCGGCGGCTTGACCGGCGTTGCGGTCGTCGGATTGGCGGCGGTGTCCATCAGACCTCCCTCCGCTCGAAGTCGATGCGCGGATCGATCCATGTGTAGATCAGGTCGGAAATCAGGCTGACGAACAGGCCGAGCAGCGAGAAGATGTAGAGCGTCGCAAACACGATCGGATAGTCGCGGTTGACGACCGAGAGATAGCCGAGCCGCCCTAGGCCATCGAGCGAGAAGATGTTCTCGATCAGCAGCGAGCCGGTGAAGAAGGCGGAGATGAAGGCGCCGGGGAAGCCGGCGATGATGATCAGCATGGCGTTGCGGAAAACGTGGCCGTAGAGCACCTGCCGTTCGTTCAGCCCCTTCGCCCGGGCGGTCACCACATACTGCTTCTTGATCTCCTCGATGAAGGAGTTCTTGGTGAGCAGCGTCGTTGTCGCGAAGGCTGCCAGGGAAAGCGAAATCAGCGGCAGCGTCAGGTGCCAGAAATAGTCGAGTGGTTTCTGCCACCAGGCGAGCTGGTCGAAATTGTCGGAGACGAGGCCTCGCAGCGGGAACCAGTCATAGAAGGATCCGCCGGCAAAGAGCACGATCAGCAGGATACCGAACAGGAAGCTCGGAACCGCATAGCCGATGATGATGACGCCAGAGGTCCAGACGTCGAAGGTCGAGCCGTCCTTGACCGCCTTCCGGATGCCGAGCGGGATCGAGATGCCGTAGGAAAAGATCATGATCCAGACGCCGAGCGAAGCCGAGACCGGCAGCTTCTCCTTGATCAGGTTCAGCACGGAGGTGTTGCGGAAGAAGCTTTCGCCAAAGTCGAAGCGGATGTAGTTCCACATCATCTCGCCGAAGCGCGTCAGCGGCGGCTTGTCGAAGCCGAACTGCTTTTCGAGCTTGGCGATGAGCTCAGGATCGAGCCCCTGGGCGCCGCGGTATTTCGAGCCGCCTTCGTCAAGACCGCCGCCGCCGAGAAGGTCGCCGCCGCCTCCGGAAAGCCGCGAGTCCGCGCCCTGCGCATCGCCGGTCAGTTGCGCAATCACCTGCTCGACCGGACCGCCGGGTGCGAACTGGATGACAGTAAAGGAGATGGCCATGATGCCGATGATCGTCGGGATCATCAAAAGCAGGCGGCGAAAGATATAGGCGCCCATTAGTAAGGACCCTTCCGGGAAAGCTTGCGTCGAGCGCTGTCCAGTCTATCGCCGTTCAATCCGTGCGGTCTCCTCGTGGTGTGGGCAGGCACGTTACGCCTTGTCCTGATTCGCATGGTTCATTTGGAGCCCAGCCGTCAGGCCAATGCAAGCCTGCTCATTTTGCCGCGGCGGATGACCACCAAACATCGGGGAAGCCGGTCGCATAGGTCGGATATTCGGCCGGCCGCGTGACGGTGTTCCAATAGGCGATCGATTGCGTGCCGCGATAAAACAGCGGCACGACATAGTGCCCCGCTAGGAGCACGCGGTCGAGCGCCTTGATCGCCGCAACCTGCTCGTCGCGGTTGGGGGCGAAGATCACCATGCGGATCAGTGCGTCGATCGCCGGATCGGCAATGCCCGCATAGTTGCGGGAACCCTGCTGGTTAGCCGATCCCGAGCCCCAATAGTCGGCCTGCTCGTTGCCGGGGTTCATCGTCTGCGCCCACACATTCCAGATCATGTCGTAGTCGAAGCTGCGCACCCGGTTGGTGTATTGCGAGGCATCCACGGTCCGGACGCGCGCATCGATGCCGATCTTCTTCAGATTGTTGGTATAAGGCACCGCCCAGCGTTCCAGCATCGGGCTCGACAGCAGGATCTCGAAGCTCATCGGCTTGCCGGTCTTGGTATTGACCATGCGGTTGCCCTTGATCTCCCAGCCCGCTTCCTTGAACAGCCCGATCGCCTTGCGCAGGTTGTCGCGGCTCTTCTGCGGATCGCCGCCGACCGGATTGGTATAGGGCGTAGTGAAGACCGCGGGCGACAGCTTGTCCTTGAGGCCACCAAGGATCTCCAACTCCCGGCCCTCAGGCAGACCCGAGGAGGCAAGCTCGGTGTTCCAGAAATAGCTGTCGATGCGCTTGTAGGTGTTGAAGGCGACGGTGCGGTTCAGCTCCTCGAAGTCGAAGCCGTAATTCAGCGCCTCGCGAACCTTTTCGTCCTTGAAGATATCGCGACGGGTGTTCGGCACCAGAGCCTGCATGATGCCAGTGGCGCGCAGTGCGTTGGGGACGTCCTCCTTCTTCACGCGCCCGTCCTTGACGGCGGGGAAATCATAGCCGGTCGCCCAGCGTGCCGCCTGCGTCTCCTGCCAATAGTCACTGTTGCCGGCCCGGAAGGCCTCGAACTCCACGTCCCGATCGCCGAAATAGGTGTAGGTGATAGAGCCGAAATTGTTCTGGCCAACATTCACATTGAGGTCCTTGCCCCAGTAGTTGTCGCGCAACTCGTAGCGGATCGTCGCGCCCGGCGCGAAGGCAGCGATCTTGTAGGGGCCGGATCCCATCACCGGCTCGAGCGTCGTCCTGGAAATGTCGCGCGGCTTGCCGTCCGGTCCCGCGCCCTCCCACCAGTGCTTCGGCACCACGGTCAGCTGTCCCAGGATATTGGGAAGCTCCTTGTTGTTCTTCTCGTCGAAGGTGAAGGTCACGTCGCGTTCGCCCGTCTTCTCGGCCTTTACGACATGCTTGTAGTAGTTGGACAGGAGCGGATTGAGCTCCTTCGATTTGTCGAAACTGAAGACGACGTCATCAGGCGTCACCGGCTTTCCGTCGGCCCACTTGGCTTCCGTGCGCAGCCGGAAGGTCGCGCTCGACACGTCGTCGGGAAAGGAAAGCCCTTCCGCCAACAGGCCGTAGGAGGCGAGCAGCTCGTCGTCGGCCGATTTCATCAGCGTTTCGAAAGGCAGCGTCAGACCGACTGCCGTTTCGCCCTTCGAAAGCAGCGGATTGAAGGTGTCGTAGGTGCCGGAGGCGGAAAGCCGCAAGTTACCGCCCTTCGGCGCATCCGGATTGACGTAGTCAAAATGCTTGAATCCCGGCTTGTATTTCAGCGCGCTGATGACGGAACTGCCGATCTGGAAATTTGGCTCCTGGGCAACGGCCTGCAAGGGCAGCGCCATTGCGCCGAGAAGAGAAAACACCACACCAAATTTCGACCACGTAAGCGCCATTCGCCAACCCCGATTGTTTTTCTGCTTTCGCCGACAATAGGCGAAAAACAGGCGAAAAACAGGTGAGCCAACAGTTTTTGTCCGGCTCGCGGGATCGTGACCAAGGCTGCGGCCCGTCAGGTCGTTGCTTCCTCCAGTCGTTTCCTCAGCATTCTACGCAGTTCCGCCGTCATGCGTGGGTCGCCTCCGAGATCCGGATCGTGCGCTGCGGTCACGATGATCCGAAGGAGTTCAAGCACCAGTGCCGCAAGCAACTCCACGTCGTCGCCAATCGACGGCGCGGCCTTGCGCAGCAGCGCGGTGATATTGCCGCGCAGTTCTGCCCGCGATTGCACCTTGCGTTCCTTGGGAATGTCCCGGCGCGCCGCCAGCACAGGGAACTCACGATGCTCCTCGAGAAAGGCGCCAAGTCGGGCAAATATCGCGTCGCCGATTTCCGCCGCACGCTTGCCGTCCACGGTCGCCTGCAGATCCACCAGCGCCGCGTTGAGCTGCCGCAGCCGTTCGAGATGGAGCGCTTCCGCCAGAAGCACCTTGGTCGGGAAGAACTGGTAGAGCGAGCCGATCGAGGACTTCGCCTCGGCAGCGATCTCGGTCATCGTCGCGGCTTCGTAGCCTTTGTCGAGAAACACCCTGGCTGCCGCCTCGGTCAGAACGGCAACGCGCTCCCGCCCGCGCTTCTGCTTCGGCGAACGTTTCGTCGGATCCAGGCTTGATTTTTGTGAGGGCATCCTCATACTTTCAATTGTGAGGATATCCTCATATCTATTTTGGAGCCTTCCATGTCCCTCTACGATCCCAAGACCACGGCCCTGATCTCCATCGATCTGCAGGGCTTCATCATTTCCAGGCCTGTCGCGCCCCATTCCGCCCAGCAGGTAATCGAAAATACCGCCACGATCGCCAAGTCGCTGAAATCCGCCGGCGGCACCACGATTTTCGTGACTGTCGGATTTTCCGCAGACTATGCCGATGCTGTCAACCAGCCAACTGACGAGCCGATTGTCTTCCCACAGGGTGGACTGCCGGCCGAAGCCCTGCGCGAGCCGCCTGAGATCGCGGCGCTCACGCCCGATGTGCGCATCACCAAGCATCAATGGAGCGCCTTTTACGGGACTGAAATCGACCTGCAACTGCGCCGCCGCGGCATCAAGACCGTGGTTCTCACCGGCATCGCCACCAATTTCGGTGTCGAGGCCACCATTCGCGATGCCTTCGCGCACAATTATGCGGTCATCGCCGTCGAGGATGCGATGACGACGTTCTCGGCCGAGATGCATGCCTTTGCCTGCGAGCGCATCTTCCCGCGCCTTGCCCGGGTGCGCAAAACCGCCGACATTCTTGCTAACGCCTGAGCCTCACAATGCTGCCTGACTGGGCATGGGCGAAAACATCGATTCACCAAAATTGCTTTTCACGGTAGATTCGATCGCAAATCACTCGGCCGCGGCCCGCAGACGCTCAGGACATGGCATGGCTCTCCATACCACCAGGACTTTCCAGACTTTTTTGAAATTGGCATTCGCCGGCGTGCTCGGCGCAAGCCTTGTTGCCGGCGAAGCCGGCGCCGAACAGAAGCAACCGAGTCCCGGGAGCGCCAAGGCGATTTTCGGTTCCGTCTCCCTGCCGAACCAGGGTGCGGCGCAGCCTTTCGGCTTCTATGCGAAAGGCTGCATGTCCGGCGCTGTCGCGCTGCCGGTCGATGGGCCGACCTGGCAGACCATGCGGCTTTCGCGCAATCGCCGCTGGGGCAATCCGGCGATGATCTCGCTCCTGGAGCGGCTGTCTCGTGATGCGGCACAGTATGATGGATGGCCGGGCCTGCTCGTCGGCGACATCTCGCAGCCGCGCGGCGGGCCGATGTTCAACGGCCATGCTTCGCACCAGATCGGACTTGATGCAGATGTCTGGCTGACGCCAATGCCCGCTCATCCCCTGAGCATCGAGGAACGTGAAACGCTGCCTTTCACGACGATGTTGCAGAAGAATGCGTTTCTGACGATAAATCCCAATGTCTGGACCGAATCGCGCGCCCGCCTGTTGATGCGCGCGGCGAGCTATCCGCAGGTCGAGCGGATCTTCGTCAATCCGGCCATCAAGAAGAAGATGTGCGACACCTGGACGGGCGACCGCACCAATCTCGGCAAGCTGCGGCCGATCTACGGTCACGATTCACACTTCCACATCCGCATCAAGTGCCCGCCGGGCACAACCTCTTGCAAGCCGCAAGCGCCGGTGCCCGCCGATGATGGATGCGGCAAGCCGCTCGCATGGTGGTTCACGAAGGAACCATGGGCGCCGCCGAAGCCGCCAAAGCCCGGCACGAAGCCCGCCAAGCCGCGCGAAGTCATGGTCTCCGATCTTCCGAACGCCTGCTCGTCGGTTCTCGCAGCGCCATCCGTCGACTCCATTCAGGCCGCGACGTTTGGTGGAACCCCCGGCGCTCCGGCGATTGCGCCGATGGCGGTGATGCCTGCAACGGCATCCGACGATGCACTGCCTGACATTGGCCCGGTGCCGGACGACAAGCCGTCCGGTGAGTAGGCGTTGCCATGGGGGCGACGGTCTTTCAAAAGACGGACGCTTCGTATAGAAGCAGCCAAATCGATTGAATTTTCAGGCGGAGGTCCTTTTCATGGCCGGCGGCAAGTGCCTTGCATTGATTGCGCATGACCAGAAGAAGGACGACATGGCGGAGTTCGCACGCCGCCACCGCGAGACATTCGCGAACTGGAAGATCGTCGCCACCGGCACGACCGGCGGCCGCGTGTTGGAGGCTGCTCCAGACCTCGACGTGACACGCTTGAAGAGCGGCCCGCTCGGCGGCGACCAGCAGATCGGTGCCCTGATTGCCACAGGCGAAGTCGACGTGTTGATCTTTTTTGTCGATCCTCTGACGCCGATGCCGCATGATGTCGATGTCAAGGCTTTGATGCGGCTTGCAATCGTTTACGATATCCCGATGGCGCTGAACGAAGCGACCGCCGACAAGCTTATTGCCACCCTTCACGCGTAACCGGCGCTTGAATAGCGCGCACGCACGGAACCTGCCATGCCCCAGCTCGATACCCGCGACACCGCCATGCCCTTCCCGATCCTGATCGGCGATATCGGCGGCACCAATGCCCGTTTTGCGATCATCCCCGACGCCACGGCAGAGCAGATCCATTTTCCGAATGTCCGCACCGCCGATTTCGAGACGATCGACGATGCGATCCGAAGCTGCATTCTCGAAAAGAGCAGCCTGCGGCCGCGCTCGGCGATTCTCGCCGTCGCCGGACCGATCAGCGCGGACGAGATCCCGCTGACGAACTGCGACTGGGTTGTCCGCCCGCGCACGATGATCGCTGGACTCGGCATCGAGGACGTGCTCGTTGTCAACGACTTTGAGGCGCAGGCCCTGGCAATTGCCAACCTCTCGGACGAGAACCGCGAGCGCCTTGGCGATGCGTCGGGCAAAATGGTCGCATCCCGTGTCGTCCTCGGCCCCGGCACCGGCCTCGGCGTCGGCGGCCTCGTCCATGCACGCGGCTCATGGATTCCGGTGCCGGGCGAGGGTGGTCACGTCGATCTCGGGCCACGCACCGCGCGAGACCTGCAGATCTTCCCGCATGTGGAAACGATTGAGGGCCGTGTCTCGGCAGAGCAGATCCTTTGCGGCCGTGGTATCGTCAATCTCTACTTGGCGATCTGCACGGCGGATGGCATCGAGCCCGTTTACGCCGACCCTGCTGATATCACCTCGCACGCGCTCGCCGGCTCCGACCCGGTTGCCGTCGAGACGATCAGCCTGTTCTCGACCTATCTCGGCCGTGTCGCCGGCGACATGGCGATGATCTTCATGGCCCGCGGCGGAGTCTTCCTTTCCGGCGGTATCTCGCAGAAGATCCTGCCGGCGCTGAAGAAGCCGGAATTCCGTGCCGCGTTCGAGGACAAGGCGCCGCATTCCGAGCTGCTTTCGACGATCCCGACCTATGTCGTCACCCACCCGCTTGCGGCTGTCGCAGGGCTCTCGTCCTATGCCCGCAACCCCGAGAGCTTCGGCGTCTCGACCGACGGCCGCCGCTGGCGGGCGTAACACTCTGGTCAAAAGGCTGCCAACTCTTTATAGACCCGCGCGAGCGCACGCAGTCATGAGGACATGCGTGTCCTGACACACAGGAAGACTGATTTTTGCAAGCACCGGACACCAAGCAGACGCCCGTAAACAGCGACAGCATCACCGGCATCTTGAAGCGCATCATCGCAGAGAACGGCCGGGATCATCTCTGGGGCTATGTTTTCGCGATCAGCTGCCTCGTCATCGTTGCCTTGTCGACGGCGTACACCGCCTGGATCATGAAGTCTGTCATCAACGAGGCGTTCGAACACCGACGTGCCGACATCGTCTGGGTGATCTGTTTCACCATCTTCGTAGCCTTCGTGTTGCGCGGCTTTGCAAGCTACGGTCAGGCGGTGGTGCTGTCGAAGATCGGCAACAACATCGTGGCGCGGTACCAGCAGCGTGCCTATGCGCACCTGATGAAGCTGTCGCTCGGATACTTCAACCAGACACGCTCGGCTCACGTCGTTGCACAGCTCAATCAGAACATCGGCGGCATCCGTGATGTGATGAACCTGACGATCACGTCGACGGTGCGCGATCTCCTGACGTTCGTCTCCCTGCTCGCCGTTATGATCATTCAGGATCCGCTGCTCAGCCTGGCGGTGTTTGTTCTGGCGCCGCCTCTTCTTTATGCACTGCGATACGTGTCGAAGCGGCTTCGCGTGGCAACCAAGGAGGCGATCAACGTCAACAGCCACGTCGCCGGTGCGATGCAGGAAACCATCCAGGGTATCGCCATCGTCAAGGCCTTCACCATGGAGCGCCAGCTCGAGCAGAAGGTCGACAAGCTTGTCCAAAGCGCGGAATGGCGCGCCAACCGCATCGCCCGCCTGTCCGAACGCACGGCGCCACTTACCGAAAGCTTCGCCGGCCTGGCGGTGGCGAGCGTCCTTGCCTATGCCGCTTACGGGACGATCTATAACAACATTCCGCCGGGCGCGTTCTTCTCCTTCGTAACGGCATTGCTGCTCGCCTATGATCCGGCGCGCCGCCTCGCACGTCTTCAGGTGCAGATGGAGCGTGCTGTCGTCAACGCCCGCATGATCTATGAATTCCTCGATACGGTGCCGCATCAGCGCGATGTGCCCGGCGCAAAGCCGCTCGTCGTGACGGAAGCCAAGATAGAGTTCCGCAACGTCTCCTTCGCCTATGGCGACGATGAAGTTCTTCGCGATGTCAGCCTTGTTGCCGATGGCGGAAAGACGACGGCGCTCGTCGGGCCGTCGGGCGCCGGCAAATCGACGATCATCACGCTCATTCCGCGCTTCTACGATCCGAAGGCAGGCCAGATCCTGATCGATGGTCAGGACATTGCGCATGTGACGAAACGGTCGCTGCGCGAGCAGTTGGCCTATGTCTCCCAGCAGCCCTATCTCTTTGAAGGTTCGATCCGCGACAACATCCGCTACGGCCGCCCGGAGGCGACGGATGAGGATGTTGAGCGCGCCGCGCGCCTTGCCTATGCGCACGAGTTCATCCTGGCGCAGCCGCAAGGCTACGACACGCCGGTCGGCGAGAACGGCGTGACGCTTTCCGGCGGCCAGCGCCAACGGCTTTCGATCGCCCGCGCCCTTGTCCGCAACGCGCCGATCCTGCTCCTGGATGAGGCGACCTCGGCACTGGACACGGAGTCGGAAGCCGCGGTGCAGAAGGCACTCGATGGCGCCATGGTCGGACGCACGGTGGTTGTCATTGCCCACCGCCTGTCCACCGTTGTCCGCGCCGACAAGATAGTCGTCATGCAACAGGGCCGCGTCATCGAAGAAGGCAATCACGATAGCCTTGCGCAGCGTAGCGACGGTCTTTACGCTCGCCTCAACAATCTTCAGAGGCCAGCCGCCTCGGATGCCCGCTGATAGGATGATCGACTGACATGACCGATGCTGCGATGAAACTGGTTGTAGTTGGCGCGGCAGGGCGCATGGGGCAGACGCTTATCCGTCTCATCCACGCCATCGATGGCGTGACGCTGCATGCCGCGGTCGAACGTCCGGGCTCTCCCTTCGTCGGCAAGGATGCTGGCGAAATTGCCGGTCTCGGCGCGAATGGCGTTATCATCGGCGATGATCCGCTGGCGGCCTTTCTGCATGCCGAAGGCGTCCTCGATTTCACGTCGCCCGCCGGCACCGTGGAGTTCGCGGCGCTGGCTGCGCAGGCGCGCATTGTCCATGTCATCGGCACGACCGGCTGCTCTGCTGATGACGATGCGAAGATCGCGGCTGCGGCGCGTCACGCCCGTGTCGTCAAATCAGGCAATATGGGGCTCGGCGTGAACCTGCTCAGCGTTCTTGTCGAGCAGGCCGCTCGTGCGCTGGATCCCGCAGACTGGGATATCGAAGTGCTTGAAATGCACCACAAGCGCAAGGTCGATGCCCCTTCGGGCACGGCGCTGCTCTTGGGTGATGCGGCTGCCAAGGGTAGGGGCGTCGATCTCGCCTCGCATTCGGTGCGGGTGCGCGACGGCCACACCGGTCCGCGCGAGCAGGGCACAATCGGGTTTGCCACGCTGCGCGGCGGCTCGGTTGTCGGCGAGCATTCGGTGATCTTTGCCGGAGAAGGCGAAACGGTGACGATGTCGCACAGCGCCACCGATCGCTCGATCTTCGGCCGCGGTGCCGTCAAGGCAGCGCTCTGGGCGCGCGACAAGAAGCCCGGTCTCTATTCCATGCTCGACGTGCTCGGGCTTTCTTCAAAGTAATCTATTTCGGAGGCATTTTTCATGAGCGGCACTCTCGTCCTCGTTCGCCACGGCCAGAGCGACTGGAACCTCAAGAACCTTTTCACCGGCTGGAAGGACCCTGAACTGACCGAGCTCGGCATTCAGGAAGCCAACACCGGCGGCAAAGCGCTCGCCGATTACGGCATCAAGTTCGACGTCGCCTTCACCTCGGACCTGAAGCGCGCCCAGGACACCCTGAAGATCATTCTCGACAACGTCGGTCAGCCGGACCTCAAGACCTTCAAGGATCAGGCGCTGAACGAGCGCGATTACGGTGATCTTTCCGGCCTCAACAAGGATGACGCCCGCGCCAAGTGGGGTGAGGAGCAGGTCCACATCTGGCGTCGTTCCTACGACGTACCGCCTCCGGGCGGCGAAAGCCTGCGCGACACCGGTGCCCGCGTCTGGCCTTACTACCTGACGGAAATCCTGCCCAGGGTCCTGCGCGGCGAAAAGGTGCTGGTCGCTGCCCATGGCAACTCGCTGCGTTCGCTTGTCATGGTGCTCGACCGCCTGTCCAAGGAACAGATCCTCGCGCTCAATCTCGCGACGGGCGTTCCCATGGTCTATAAGCTCAACGCCGACTCGACCGTCGCTTCCAAGGAAGTGCTCGGCGATATGTCCGGCGCGCATTGACATCAAGGCGCCGCGCATCTGTTGTTGCTGCGCGGCGCTTTTCCAACTTGTTGGCACCGGCTTTTTAGCCTTCTGACGTGCTTTCCGCCTGAGGCGCCTTCTTCCGGGCAGCCTCGAAATCCGGTAGACGATTGGCGATCCACTGCCAGAGCGTCACCACCTCCACCAGAAGCTCACCGCCAAGCGGCGTCAATTCGTATTCCACGCGTGGCGGCACCTGCGGGTAGAGCGTCCGCGTCACTAGGCTGTCGCTCTCAAGCGTCCGCAGCGTCTGCGTCAGCACCTTCTGGCTGATCCCATCCACCCGTTCCAGAACGCGCGAAAAGCGCAAGGGGCCTTTTGCCTCAGCCAATATGTGCATGACGCGCAGCGGCCATTTGGCACTGGCGCGCTCCAGCATCGCGCGCGCAAGAGCGTCCTCCTCGTCCGTCAGCGTTTCACAGAAGTCGAATGTATGATCGTTCAGGACAGTTACCATAAGGTATGTATAGATCCTCAGGGTACCTTCTTTCAAGATGAAACTGCCTCGCCTATATCCCTCGTGACGGATCAAGGAGGTTTCTGATGTCACAGGTTTGGTTGATTACAGGCAGTTCCCGCGGCCTCGGCAGGGCGCTTGCGGAGGCGGTGCTGGCGGCAGGGCACAAGCTGGTCGCGACAGCGCGCGATCCTTCGCAGCTTGAAGACATTAAAGAGCGCTATGGGGACAACGTCCTGACGATATCTTTGGATGTCACCGACGAACAATCGGCTGCTTCCGCCGTGAAGACGGCGGTAGAAACGTTCGGCCGCCTCGACGTGCTCGTCAACAATGCGGGCTACGGCGACGTCGGATCGATCGAGGACACCAGCCTTGCCGATTTCCGCGCCCAGATCGAAACCAACCTGTTCGGAACGATCACCGTCACCAAGGCGGCCCTGCCGCTGATGCGTGAGCAGGGCTTCGGCCACATCATCCAGTTTTCTTCCGTCGGCGGCCGCATCGGCCCCGCCGGTCGCGCGCCCTATGCCGCGGCCAAGTGGGGCGTCGAGGGTTTCTCGGAAGTTCTCAGCAGAGAGGTTGGCCCGCTCGGCGTCAAGGTAACGATCATCGAGCCGGGCGGCTTCCGGACCGATTTCGCCGGTGCGTCCACGCAACTTCGCGAGGGTCGCCCGGAATACGAAGACACGGTCGGCAAGATGGCTCGCTACCAGCGCGACTATAACGGCAAGCAGCCGGGCGACCCGGCGAAGGCGGCTGCTGCTGTGGTCTACATCGCCAGCCTCGCCGAACCGCCGCTGCGCTTACTGCTAGGCAGCGATGCGGTGCGCGGCGTCGAACAGAACGATGCCGTCAGGGCGGAGGCCCATCGGCAATGGCGCGACCTCAGCGTCTCCACCGATTTCGAACCCGGGGCGGGTGCGGGAAAGTTCCCTTGGGAGGGAAAATAGCCTTTTCGCTCGCGGGCTATGGCAGAAATCCCTGGGTCCCCGACACGACTCGCCTTCGCTTAGTTCTCGATCGTGAACTGCACGCGATCCGCTGAAAACCGCGTGATCGCGTATTGCACCGGAACGCCCTCGAGATCGGTGTTGACAGCCTTGGTGATGAGCACGATCGCTCCCGGTGTCAGTTCGAGCGCGGCAAGGTCGGCGGCATCGGCATGGGCGGCGGTGATCTCCGTCGTCGCGCGGACATAGTCGGAGAGGCCGAGGTCGGCAAAGGCGCGGGTGATCGATTCCGTCTTCTCGTAGACTGCGGGCAAGCCCGCAAAGCGTTCCGCCGGAAACCAAGCCGTTGCGCACGAGACCGGCCGGTCGTCGGCCTTGCGCACCGTCTCCATGCGGATCACGGGCGCCCCCGCCCGCAGCTTCAGCCAGCGCGCCACCTCTTCGTCCGCTCTTTCCTCTCTGTGACTGAGCAGCAGCCCGCGCATCGCGCGCGCCTGCTCGCCGATCCCGGCCGTGAACCGCGTCCGCCTGGTGATCGGAAAGTTCAGACGCTCCTTGCGCTCAATCAGCGTGCCGCGTCCCTGCACGGCGCGCACGATCCCTTCCTGGGCAAGGGCTGCGATCGCGCTTCTGACCGTATGCCTGTTGACGCCGAACTGCTGCGCCAGAAGCGTCTCGGCCGGCACCATGCCGGTCTCGTCATAGGCACCGGCGCTGATCGCCTGGCGGATACGATCGGCGATCTGCCGCCAGAGCGCCACGCCCGTCTGTCTTTGTACCTGCCCAGCCATTTCGCTCCTCGATGTCACACGCTTGTCACGTCCGCGTTTTAAGCCTAAACATATCTTGTATAGTTGTCTATATCAATAGACATTTAAAGGATGTGGCGATGACCTTAGCGGAAAAGAATGAGACGGCGGCAGGTGGGCGCAAGCGTGTCGTCGACCTGCTTGCTCGCGCGGAACGGCAGGAATTGCTGGCGGCATGGGACAAGCTGGCGGAAAAGCCTGCGGTCCAGCCGGTGCGTGGACCGGAAACGGGCCTCGTCATGATTCGCGGCCGGATGGGTGGCGGCGGTGCGCCATTCAACCTCGGCGAGGTAACGGTCACCCGCGCCACCGTGCGCCTCGCATCGGGCACCGTCGGTCACGCCCAGGCGCTCGGCACCGATCACGAGAAGGCCCGACTTTCAGCCATCTTCGACGCCCTCTGGCAGGAGCCGGTAACGCAGCCGCTTGTCGAGCAGGCGCTTCTTCAGCCGATCGCTTCCCGCGTCGCCGATGCCGATCGCCGCAAGGCCGACGAGACGGCGGCAACGCGCGTCGATTTCTTCACCATGGTTCGCGGAGACGACTGATGAGCCTCAAGACGGAAGTTCCTAAGAATGACGTATTGGCCGGAGGCTTCGCCGAGCCGGTCTTCCACGCCCAGAGCGTGTTCAAGCTGATGATGGATGCGATGGCGCGTCCGGGCACGATCCAGACGGTCGCCCCCGATGCTCTGCCGCCGGCCCCGCTCGGCGTTGCATCAGGCGCGATCGCCCTCACGCTCTGCGACCATGACACGCCCGTCTGGCTGTCATCAGGGCTGGCAAAATCCGCTGTGCCGCAATGGCTCGGCTTCTATACCGGTGCGCCGGTGACGCCGGAGAAGGCCGAAGCGCGTTTCGCCTTTGTCGAAGCCGGAACACCTCTGTCGTCGTTCGGTCTCTTCGCCGCAGGCACGCAGGAGTATCCGGACCGTTCGACGACCGTTGTCATCGAACTGGCGGATATCGAAGGCGGCCGCAAGCTGGCGCTCATGGGCCCCGGCATCAAGACGGTCACCGACATCGCGCCGCTTGGCCTGCCAGATACCTTCCTCCGCCTCTGGACGGAGAACCGCGCCGTCTTCCCGCGCGGCATCGACATCGTGCTGACCTCGGGCAGCCGGTTCGTCTGCCTGCCGCGCACCACCAAGATCACCGCGACGGAGATGTGACCCATGTATGTTGCTGTCAAAGGGGGCGAGGCCGCCATTGCCAACGCCCATCGCCTGCTGGCGGATCGCCGTCGCGGCGACCGTTCGTTGCCGGCTATCGGTATCGACCAGATCGTGGCGCAGCTGGCGCTGGCCGTCGACCGTGTCATGGCCG
Source organism: Rhizobium sp. 42MFCr.1 (assembly GCF_000377185.1). Taxonomy (NCBI): domain Bacteria; kingdom Pseudomonadati; phylum Pseudomonadota; class Alphaproteobacteria; order Hyphomicrobiales; family Rhizobiaceae; genus Rhizobium; species Rhizobium sp. 42MFCr.1. Next base: position 180,966 of record NZ_KB897819.1, on the reverse strand, counting down.
AAGCCTCGCTCTACGATCGCACGCTTGCAGCGCTTGCCGTCCGCCAGTCGCGCGGCGACATGATCGAAGCGATCTTCCTGCTTCGCGCCTATCGCACGACGCTACCGCGCTTCGGCTATAGCAAGCCTGTTGACACCGCCCGCATGAAGATCGAGCGTCGCGTCTCCGCCACCTACAAGGATCTGCCCGGCGGCCAGCTGCTCGGCCCGACCTTCGACTACACGCATCGCCTTCTCGACCCTTCGCTACTGACCGACGAAGCCGTCGAAGAACCGACGCTTCGCGAGGCAGAAACCGGCCGCGTCATGCGCGTTTCGGAAATCCTGGCGCAGGAAGGCCTGATCGAGGGCGATGGCGAAATGCCCGAGGATCACGAGATCGGCGACCTGACCCGCGAGCCGATGGAATTCCCGATGACGCGCGATCTGCGCCTTCAGGCGCTCGCCCGTGGCGACGAAGGTTTCCTGCTGGCGCTCGGTTATTCCACGCAGCGCGGTTACGGCCGCAACCATCCGTTCACCGGCGAGATCCGCATCGGTGAGGTCGACGTCGAATTCGACGTTCCCGAACTCGGCTTCGCCGTCTCGCTCGGCACCATCCAGGTGACGGAGTGCCAGATGGTTAACCAGTTCAAGGGTTCGTCCAAGGCGCCACCGCAGTTTACCCGCGGCTATGGCCTGGTCTTCGGCCAGAGCGAGCGCAAGGCGATGTCCATGTCGCTCGTCGATCGTGCGCTGCGCGCCGAAGAACTCGGCGAGGACATCACGGCTCCGGCACAGGACGAGGAATTCGTCATCTCGCATGCCGACAATGTGCAGTCGACCGGCTTCGTCGAACACCTGAAGTTGCCCCACTACGTCGACTTCCAGGCGGAACTCGATTTGGTTCGCCGCATGCGCAACGAATTCGAAGCCAACCGCATCGGCGGCGATGACACGATCAAGGAGGCTGCGGAATGACCGATCTAGCCAGCTACAATTTCGCTTACCTCGACGAACAGACGAAGCGCATGATCCGCCGCGCGATCTTGAAGGCGATCGCCATCCCCGGCTACCAGGTACCCTTCGCCTCGCGCGAAATGCCAATGCCGTACGGCTGGGGCACCGGCGGCGTGCAGGTCACGGCCTCGATCGTCGGGCCGGATGACGTGCTGAAGGTCATCGACCAGGGCGCCGACGATACGACCAACGCCGTCTCGATCCGCGCCTTCTTCCAGAAGGTCGCAAGCGTCGCAGTGACGACGCATACCAAGGATGCAACGATCATCCAGACCCGCCACCGTATCCCGGAAGAAAAGCTCGCCGCCAACCAGGTGCTGGTCTACCAGGTTCCGATCCCGGAACCGCTGCGCTTCCTCGAGCCGCGCGAGACCGAAACCCGCAAGATGCACGCGCTTGAGGAATACGGTCTCATGCATGTGAAGCTCTATGAGGACATCGCGCATAACGGCCGTATCTCCAAGACCTATGCCTATCCGGTCAAGGTCGCCGGCCGCTACGTCATGGACCCGTCGCCGACGCCGAAGTTCGACAATCCGAAAATGCACATGTCGGAGGCGCTGCAGCTCTTCGGGGCAGGGCGCGAGAAGCGTATCTATGCCGTTCCGCCCTATACCGAAGTCGTCAGCCTCGATTTCGACGACTATCCCTTCGAGATCCAGCGCTTCGGCAAGCCCTGTGCGCTCTGCGGCGCGGAAGAGGTCTATCTCGACGAGGTCATCCTCGATGACAAGGGCGGGCGCATGTTCGTCTGCTCCGACACTGACCATTGCGAAGATCGCCGCGCCCATGGGCATGCCGGCGAGATGTTGGCACCCAATCAGGAGGCCGCCGAATGAGCGACACCCCGCTTCTCAAAGTCAACGACGTCTCGAAGTTCTACGGCAACCGTATCGGCTGCCGGAAGGTCTCCTTCGAGCTCTGGCCCGGCGAAGTGCTCGCCATCGTCGGTGAATCCGGCTCAGGCAAGACGACGCTGCTCAATTGCATCTCGACGCGGTTGATGCCGACCGCCGGCAGCGTCGAATACCACATGCGCGACGGCGCCTATCGCGACCTCTACCGCATGAACGAGGCCGAGCGCCGCTTCCTGATGCGCACGGACTGGGGTTTCGTGCATCAGAATCCGGCTGACGGTCTGCGCATGACGGTGTCTGCGGGTGCCAATGTCGGCGAACGCCTGATGGCGATCGGCGACCGCCACTACGGCAACATCCGCTCCACAGCTATCGACTGGCTGCAGCGCGTCGAGATCGACGAAGGCCGTATCGATGACCAGCCGCGCGCCTTCTCCGGCGGCATGCGCCAGCGTCTGCAGATCGCCCGCAATCTGGTGACCGGCCCGCGTCTGGTGTTCATGGACGAGCCGACCGGCGGCCTCGACGTGTCGGTGCAGGCACGCTTGCTCGATCTCGTGCGTGGTCTCGTCAACGATCTAGGCCTTGCCGCGATCATCGTCACCCACGACCTCGCCGTCGCGCGCCTGCTGTCGCACCGCATGATGGTGATGAAGGATGGCCATGTCATCGAGCAGGGGCTGACCGATCGCGTCCTCGACGATCCGCGCGAGCCATACACGCAGCTCCTCGTTTCCTCCATCCTGCAGGTCTGATCGCGAATGCTGTTCGGACTCCGGCTACAGGTGTCCGTGGCAAGCGAAACTAAGGAAAGAAATCATGGCAACGCCACTCGTTGTTTCTGAAGTCGTCAAGAGCTTCACCATGCACCTGCGCGACGGCATCAAGCTGCCGGTCGTTTCGGACGTATCCTTTTCCGTCGCATCCGGGGAATGCGTGGTCCTCGGCGGCCCTTCGGGCATCGGCAAGAGCTCGCTCCTGAAGATGACCTATGGCAACTATGCCGTCGATAGCGGCCAGATCCTCATCAAGCATCATGACAAGATCGTCGATCTGGCGACCGCTGACCCGCGCACGATCATCGACGTTCGTCGCCACACACTCGGCTATGTCAGCCAGTTCCTGCGAACAGTGCCGCGTGTCGCGGCGATTGACGTTGTTGCCGAGCCGCTGGTCGCCCGCGGCGAGAAGGCGGAAACGGCGCGGGAGAAGGCGGCAAACCTTCTCTCGAAGCTGAACCTGCCGGAAGCGCTCTGGCAGCTCCCGCCCGCCACTTTCTCCGGCGGCGAGCAGCAGCGCGTCAACATCGCCCGCGGCTTCATCACCGAGCATACCGTCCTGCTCCTCGACGAGCCGACGGCCTCGCTCGACGCCAGGAACCGCGCCGTCGTCGTCGGCATGATCGAGGAAAAGAAGAAGGCGGGGGTCGCCCTTCTCGGCATCTTCCACGATGAGGAAGTGCGCGAGGCCGTCGCCGACCGCATTATCGACGTTCAGAAGTTCTCGCCGCGAAAGGCAATCGCCGCATGAGCCGCAGGATTGGCCTCGAGCCCTATTTCAATGAAACGGCATCCGTGAAGAACGCCACCTTCGGCCGCTTCACGGAGGTCTCGGAGCGTTGCCGCATCGAGGAAGTCGAGTTCGGCGACTATTCCTATGTCATGCAGGACGGCGCCATCTGGTGCGCGACGATCGGCAAGTTCGTCAACATCGCCGCCTCGGTGCGCATCAACGCCACCAACCACCCGACCTGGCGCGCAACGCTGCACCACTTCACCTATCGCGCCGCCGACTATTGGCCGGATGCCGATATGGAGACCGATTTCTTCGAATGGCGTCGCTCCAACCGCGTCGTCATCGGGCATGACGTCTGGATCGGCCACGGTGTGACCATCCTGCCCGGTGTTACGGTCGGCAATGGCGCGGTCATCGGCGCCGGTGCCGTCGTCTCCAAGGATGTTGCCCCTTACACCATCGTCGGCGGCGTCCCCGCCAGGCTGATCCGCGAACGCTTCCCGAAGGAGGTCGGCGAACGGATGGACAAGCTCGCCTGGTGGGATTGGGAGCACGACCGCCTGCGGGTCGCGCTGGCCGATTTCCGCGCGCTGAGCGCCGAAGATTTCCTCGCCCGCTACGAAGCATGATCGGGCGCCCCAGACTGGGGCGCTCATTCTGCCCGGAGCTTGACCGGCCCAAAATCGGCCGGCCGACCGCCGTTGCTCGCGGCACGCCTGGGTGCCTAAAACTTTGCAGCCGACGAAGCATCGGCTCACCCCATTGTCACAATAGTCGCGCCTGTCTCTGCTAAGAAAGAACAGGAGACGACCCCTGTTTGCCGCAAGGATAACCACGCGTCTTGGGCGTGGATGAGCTTGCGTGAATGCCAATTCCTGTAAGAATCGGAAACACATTGTGACTAAGTCTTTACAAAAGCTACCCTTTTCCGACTTGTCTCGTAAACCTACTTCATGGATATTAGACTGATCTTGAGGAAGTCATCATGATCAGAATGATTGAAGATCCGGCGGAATTGGCCGGCGAAGATATCACTGGTAAGTATATTCTGCGCAAGCTCAACTATCATTGGTTCGCCTACGGCAAGGCTGCGATCGTGACCGCCTGCAAGGGCACGATCCTGGAGCTTGATCGTGAGGAAACGGTCTATTCCGAGCATTGGGGCCGCCGCGCCTACACGGGAACCGGCAAGCGCTATCCGGGTGGTATCTGTCCGATATCGGCGGTCGCCTGCGTCTGCGATACGCCGGACGACGTAAATGCCGTCATCCAGCTCGATGTCGACGCGCAGGACGAGTTCTACCGGTTGATCGCCAAGACGGAAGCCAAGGTTCGCGCCCTTGCGTCTTCTTCAGAGAACACGGTGTTTCTGGCGGCTGCCGAATAGGTCTGGCGTTCCTGGTGGTTCGGTATAAGACCGAGCCTCCCGCGATCGGTCCTCGCGGATGGATGTCACAAGGCGCAAATGACCGACAACACCGACACTATTCTCCTTGCTGAAAATATTGGCTCCAGGCACGATCTCCACGTCTTCGCCGACGGTTGTTACGAACCCGATTCAGGGGAGGGCGGCTGGGCATTTGTGGTCTTTCGCGACGATGCCGAAGTCGCCTCCGGTTTTGGCTGCGTCAGGGACACCGCCAGCAATGCGACCGAACTGGTCGCGCTGCTCGAAGCGGTGGCGTGGATCAACAGCAATGCAGCGGGGGAAACAGCCGTCGTCTGGTCCGACTCCGTTTACGCCGTCAAAGGCTGCAATCACTGGCGCCACATCTGGAAGAACAACGGCTGGAAGAAGATAAGCGCCAACGCGAAGGTCCGAAGCCGCACCATCGCAAATCCGGATTTTTGGAAGGCGATAGACGCTCAACTCTCGCGCAATCGCCTGCTGACGATCGCCTGGTGCAAGGGCCATTCGGGCCTTGCCGGCAACGAGCGCGCGGATGAACTCGCCGAGCGCGGCCGCCTGTCACGGCGTGGCAAGGGTATCCGATGAAAGTTGACCCAAGTCGGCCCGCGCGCGGAAGTGCAGGTTTCCGATAGGCGCCGCCGGCACGGATATCGCTCGCAGCTGTCCGAAACGCCTTGAGGCCAGGTGGCTGCACGCGCCGCCGTCGCCGTTGCCGCAATCAACTCTTGGCTTCGGCCCTCACGCCCATGGGTTCTTCGCCAGCTGCCATTCACCGGTCTCGTCAGGTTCGACGCGCTTGTTGCCGCGGTAGAAGATCGGCAGTCCGGTCTTCTTGTCCATGGAAAAGCGGCTGGGCGTGAACTTCTCGTCCTCGTGTCCGCGGATGGCGAGAGCGAGGGCCTCTTTGAACTTCCCGTCTTTGCACAGGCTTTTGAAGAGTGTCTGGTCCATCGCTTTACTCCACTATCGTCGGGTCCCGGATTGCCTGCCATCGACTGGCGGTCCGGTCAACCGTCAATGGCGACAGGCCGGGGGTTGAAATCGCGAGGCGAGACGCCGACCGGCAGGCTCTTATCTTCAGGCAAACCGGCCGGGCTTCGTTATCCCCCAAAACTCGATTATGACAGTCCTTACATAAAACTGACATTGGAGCTTCATGAACCGGGACTAATGCACTCCCTCATATCGCATCTGGACTATGAGGAAGAGCATGATGTTCGAACTGAAGAATGTCACCCGCCGTTTCGGAAAGAAGACAGCTGTTGATTCCGTGACGCTCGACATTCCTCAGGGCCAGATGGTCGGCATTATCGGCCGTTCCGGCGCCGGTAAGTCCACGCTTCTGCGCATGATCAACCGTCTGCAGGAGCCGACGTCGGGCTCGATCCATTTCGCCGGCGTCGAGGTTTCCAGTCTCCGTGGCCAGGCGCTGCGCAACTGGCAGCGCGATTGCGCGATGATCTTCCAGCAGTTCAATCTCGTTCCGCGTCTCGACGTTCTGACCAACGTCATGCTCGGTCGTCTCAACCATCGTTCGACCACGATGAGCCTGCTCGGTCTTTTTAGCCGCGAAGAGCGCATCCACGCCATCGCTGCCCTTGAGCGTCTCGGCATCGAGCAGACGGCTTTGCAGATGGCCGGCACTCTGTCGGGCGGCCAGCAGCAGCGCGTGGCGATTGCCCGCGCCCTGATGCAGAACCCGAAGATGGTGCTCGCCGACGAGCCGATCGCCTCGCTCGACCCGCTCAATGCGAAGATTGTCATGGACGCGCTGCGCGATATCAACGAGCGCGAAGGCATCACCGTCATCACCAACCTTCATACGCTCGATACGGCCCGCAACTATTGCGAACGCATCGTCGGGATGGCCGCTGGCCGCGTCGTGTTCGATGGCAGGCCTTCCGAATTGACCGCCGATGCCGTCAAGCAGATCTACGGCACCGACAAGGATGGCGCCAGCATCGACGAGACGATGACCTCGACCTCGATCAACATTCCCGCGGCCGTTGCCGCCAATCAATCCGCCGGCTTGCAACCGCTGGCGCTGGCCGGTCTCTGAGAGGGGCGGCCTCGATCGTAAGCCCGCGTTATGGGCACCTTCTTCTAACCAGAGATCGCCGGGGACACCGGTCAATCAGGAGAGTACCATGTTGAAGAAAGCACTCTTTGCCGCGACGGCGCTGTTTGCGCTTGCCGGCGTCTCGCATGCCGCAGACCTCAAGGAATTCCGCGTCGGCATCCTCGGCGGCGAAAACGAAGCCGACCGCCTGCGCAACTACGCTTGCCTGGCTGACCACCTGAAGACCGAGTTCGGCTTCGAGAAGGTTTCGCTCTTCCCGGCTGCTGACTATGACGGCGTTATCCAGGGTCTGCTCGGCGGCACGCTCGACTTCGCGGAGCTCGGCGCTTCCGGCTACGCCGCCATCGCCATCAAGGACGACAAGGCCGTTACGCCGATCCTGACGACGGTTCAGAAGGACGGCTCGACGGGCTACCACTCGATCGGTCTCGCCCTGAAGTCCTCCGGCATCAAGGACATCAAGGACGCAAAGGGCAAGAAGCTCGGCTACGCCGATCCGGACTCCACCTCGGGCTACCTGATCCCGCTGACGCAGATCCCGAAGGACACTGGCATGCCGAACGACCAGTACTTCGCGTCCACGCAGTTCAACGGCGGCCACGAGAACAACCTTCTCGCCGCTTACGACGGCAAGGTCGACATCGCTGTTGATGACTCCTCGGGCATCGGCGATTTCAAGGACGGCTACACCTCCGGCACCTTCCGCAAGGCCGTCGACAAGGGCACCGTAGACCCGAACAAGCTGGTTGAAGTCTGGCGTTCGCCGCTGATCCCGAACGGCCCGCTCGTCGTTCGCAACGAACTCGGCGCTGATTGGCAGGCCAAGCTCACCGACTTCTTCATGAAGCTCCCGGAAAAGGATGCCAAGTGCTTCGCAGCCATCGAAGGCGGCGACTACCAGGGCTACACCAAGGTTCAGGCTGACTTCTACAACGCCATCATCGACGCTCGTAAGGCTGCCATCGGCGGTTGATCGATCCTGACAGTTGGAGGGCGGCCGTCACAAGCCGCCCTTTTTCCTGCGAAGAAAGCGGACACCCTTCATGACTTTTGCCGATCCCAACGCCCAAGCGCCCGCCGTCCAGCAAAGCGCAAGTGAAATCGGTGACGCCTGGAGCAAGATGGTGGCCCGCCGTCGCCTCTATACCGGTCTCGGGCTGGTGATCCTGCTGGCTGCCTTTGTCGCCTCGGTACGGTTCGCAGACGAAAGCAATGCCGGCCATTTCTTCGAACGCCTGCCGCATCTCTTCGATTTTCTGAGCTGGCTCATTCCCAAGGATTGGAATGACGTCTGGCGCGCCCTGTTCGATGTCGCAAGCCCGATCCAGAAGACCGGCGAGGAGTACAATTTCGCCGAGGGTCGCGTCTATGTCTGGGGCGATTTCTATATTCCCGAATATTTCCATTTGATGATCATCACGATCAACGTCGCGCTGGTCTCGACTCTCATCGGCTTCATCTTCGCCGTGCCGCTGAGCTTTCTCGTGGCCGGCAATCTGGCACCATCCAATCCGCTGCGCATCGTCGCCAAGCGTCTGACGGAATTCCTGCGTGCCTTCCCCGAGATCGTCATCGCCGGCCTGTTTTCGGCCATCCTATCGATCGGTCCGGTTGCCGCGATCATCGCGGTCAGCCTGCACACTATCGGGGCGCTCGGTAAACTCTTCTATGAGGTCGTCGAAAACATCGACATGAAGCCGGATGAAGGCATGAAAGCCGTCGGTGCCAGCTGGTCGGAGCGCGTCCGCTTCGCCGCGATGCCGCAGGTCATGCCGAACTTCGTCTCCTACGCACTGCTGCGCCTCGAGATCAACGTCCGCGCCTCCACCATCATCGGTGCCGTCGGCGGCGGCGGTATCGGCGAGGAGCTGAAGCTCTCCATCTCGCGTGGATTCGGCGCCAAGACGATGGCGCTCGTTCTCCTGCTTTTCATCACAATCGTTGCGGTCGACCAGTTCTCCGCATGGCTGCGCCGCCGCCTCGTCGGCGAGCACGCCTTCCTTTTGCAGCATTGAGGTCCGCCATGACGGTGATCGACGCCAACCGGATGCACGAGATCGAGCAGCGCTATCCGGAATATTTCAAGCGGTCCTTCAAGCAGCGCTTCGGCGGCCTGATGATCGTGATCGCGACTCTCGTCTATGCGCTTTACGCGACCTGGTTCTTCGACCTGCCGAAGCTGCTTGCCGAAGCTCACTGGGAGCGCGTCGGCCTCTATCTCAGCCAGTGGGTCAGCTATGACGTGCAGCCGGAGTTCCGCATCGGTGATGATGGTATCACGGTCAAGTATCCGCGCTTCTCGCCGCTCGGCGACGATCCGCATCCCGACTGGGTTGTGAACAATCCCGATGGCAGCGTCACAGCCTCCGTCATGGGCACAAGCCGCACAGTCACGATCTCCAGCAAGGAAACGGTTCTCACGGCTCATGGCATCAGCGTGCCGGTGGACGTCTCCAGCGGCGCCCCGAAGGTCGTCGGCCCGGTCCCTGCCTGGATGACGGTCTACGATGACAACGTCCTTGCCGATCTCGGATTTGCCGGCGATGTCAGCATCTCGGTCGATCGCGTGAAAGTCCGCAAGCGCTTCCTCGGTTGGGCGAATTTCGTCTTCGACACGCAGTCGCCGTTCTTCGACAAGCCGGCGACCGAGGTTATCAGCCTGATCGTTTCGGGTCCGGACCTGAAGCCCGGCCAGTCCAACCTGTCGCTTGCCTTCGATAATATCTGGCACAACAGCGCCTGGCAGCACGGCGACGTCTGGACCAAGCTGTTCCAGACCATCGTGATGGCCTTTTTGGGAACGCTGCTCGGCGCGTTGCTTGCTTTCCCGCTGGCCTTTCTGGCTGCGCGCAATATCACCCCGAACAAGGTCCTGAACCAGGTCCTGAAGCGGTTCTTTGATTTCCTGCGCTCGGTCGACATGTTGATCTGGGCGCTCTTTCTGACCCGCGCCTTCGGTCCCGGTCCCTTGGCCGGCTCCGGCGCGATTTTCCTCACGGAAACGGGCACGCTCGGCAAGCTCTATTCCGAGGGTCTGGAAAACGTCGACAACAAGCCGCGCGAAGGCATCAAGTCGACCGGTGCCTCCACCGTGCTCACCCATCGCTACGGCATCATCCCGCAGATCGTCCCGGTCTTCGTCAGCCAGACGCTCTACCAGTGGGAATCGAACGTACGCGGCGCAACGATCATCGGCGCGGTTGGCGCTGGCGGCATCGGTCTCAAGCTGTGGGAAGCGATGCGCACCAACGCGAACTGGGAAAACGTCGCCTACATGGTGCTGCTGATCCTGATCGTCGTGTTCCTGTTCGACATGGCGTCGAACGCCCTGCGTCACCGTCTGATGGGGACCAAGGCCTACTGAAAAAAGCGCGGGATCGTTCAGGACCATCATCATTCTGTCACGGAAATCTTTTAGCCGGAAGCCAGCTTGCGGTCGTGGTCAAATCACTGAAGACTGCGACCGCACTCCGAGCGATTCCCAGGATACGAGCCTTGCGCTACGCACTCTATTTCACACCGCCGAAGGATGACCCCTTGAACGGCACGGCCGCGCTCTGGCTCGGCCGCGATGCCTTCACCGGTGAAATTTATCCGGCTCCCGATTGTCCGGACCTGCCAGCCGCCGAGCAGTTCGAACTGACAGCCGATCCTCGCCGCTACGCTTTCCACGCGACGATCAAGGCACCGTTCCATCTGGCCGCCTCCGTCACCGAAAAGGACCTGATCCAGGTGGTCGAGGATTTCGCCGCCCGCACGTCCGCCTTCGACATTCCCGAGCTGGTGCTTGGGCAGTTGGGTAAATTCTTTGCGCTGGTGCCCGCTTTTCTGCATCCGCCGCTTCAGGATTTCGCCGCCACGGTGGTAAAATCCTTCGAACCGTTTCGCGCCGCGTTGTCGGATGCGGATATAGCGCGCCGCAACCCGGAGAAACTGAGCGAAAGCCAGAGGGCCAATCTGTTGCGCTGGGGCTATCCCTATGTGATGGATGATTTCGGGTTCCACATGACGCTGACCGGCCAGGTGCCGCAGGAGCGTGCAGGCGTGATGAAGGCCATTCTGGCGGAGCGTTTCGCCGCCTTTATCGGCCGCCCGCTCCCCATTAGCGGCCTTGCCGTTTTCGTCGAGGAGGCGCGGGGCGCGCCGTTCAAAGCCCATTCCTGGTGGCCGCTCGCCGGCGCTAAAAATTGAAAGACCATATTCGATGACCAAAGAAACAGTCTTCTCAAATGCCCGCATCGTTCTCGAGAATGAGATCGTTGAAGGATCGGTCCTCGTCCGCGATGGCAAGATCGCCGATATCTCGACGGGCAGTTCCCGCGTCGGTGAGGATTTCGAAGGCGATTATCTGATCCCGGGTCTCGTCGAACTGCACACCGACCATCTGGAAGGTCACTATTCGCCGCGCCCCGGCCTGCGTTGGCACAAGACGGCGGCAATCCAGGCGCACGACGCACAGATCGTCACCTCAGGCATCACCACGGTTTTCGACTGCCTGCGCATGGGCGCCGACGAGGACGGCGGCTTCGAACATGGCGAGATGCGCGAAATGGCCGATGCGATCCAGAAGGCCGAGCAGGAGGGCCGCCTGCGTGCAGAGCACCTGCTTCACCTGCGCTGCGAGGTCTCCGCCGACAACGTGCTGCAGCACTTCGCCGATTTCGAGAACGATCCCTATGTCCGTCTTGTCTCGCTGATGGACCACGCGCCCGGCCAGCGGCAGTTCCAGACGATGGATCAGTACATCTTCTACTACCAGAAGAAGCGCGGTCTCTCCGATGCGGAGTTCGCCAAGTTCGTTGATCGTCGCGTGTCCGAATCTGACCGCAATTCCACGCCGCACCGCACGGCCATTTCCAAGGTCTGCGCCGAGCGCGGCATCACCGTCGCCAGCCACGACGACGCGACGCTCGCCCATGTCGACGAAGCCATCGAGAACGGCGTACGCCTCGCCGAATTCCCGACCAGCTTCGACGCCGCCAAGGCGTCGCACGAGCATGGCATGAGCGTGCTGATGGGCGCCCCGAACATCGTGCGCGGCAAGTCGCATTCCGGCAATATCGCCGCCCGCGATCTCGCCGAACGCGGCGTGCTCGACGTTCTGTCCTCTGATTACGTCCCGCTCAGCCTGCTCTACGCACCCTTCCTGATTGCCGACGAGGTGGAGAGCATTTCGCTGCCGAAGGCGATCGCCATGGTCACCGCGACGCCAGCTCGCACGGTTAGCCTCAACGACCGCGGCCGCATCGCCACTGGCCTGCGCGCCGATCTCGTCCGCGTTTTCCGTGATCACGGCGTGCCGGTCACCCGTGCTGTTTGGCGTGAAGGGCGCCGTGTCGCATGAACCCGTCGCACGAACCTCACATCGTTCCAGGTACCGAGCACGGCATCATGGTCGTCGTCGTCGGCCCGAGTGGCGCCGGCAAGGACACGCTGATGGCGCTCGCCGCCAAGCACTTTCGGGGTCGTCCTGAGGTGCATTTCGTCCGACGCGTCATTACTCGCCACACCCATGCCGGCGGCGAGCAGCATCTCGCCGTGTCCGACCAGGGCTTTGCGTCGATGGAGCAGGCCGGGAGCTTCGCGGTCTGGTGGGAAGCGCACGGCTTGAAATATGGCATTCCAGCTGAAGTGTCGGTGTCGCTCGCGCAGGGAAATCTGGTCATCGCCAATGGCTCGCGCTCGGCGCTTCACCATTTCAAGGCTGTTTTCCCGCGGCTTAAGGTCATCAATGTGACGGCGACTGCCGAGGTTCTGGCAAGCCGACTCGAGGCGCGCGGTCGCGAGACGCATGAAGACATCATGGCGCGGCTCGCCCGCGGCCCGCTGACGGTGCGTGGCGACTACGACGTGACCGACGTCGATAACAGCGGCTCGCTTGAAGACGGCGAGCGCAGGATCGTGGATGCGCTGAACCGCTTCCTCACCGAAGTGGCTTAGGATCGGGAGGTACGATGGCAATCGTTGTCGTTCCTTACGACCCCGAGTGGCCACGGCTTTTCAACGAGGTCAAAGCAGAGCTGCAGCCGGTGCTATCCGACTTGGCACCGGTGTTTCATCATGTCGGCAGCACATCGGTTCCGGGCCTTGCCGCGAAGCCCAAGATCGATCTGCACGCTGCTTTCCGCAACGAGGATGGGTTGCTGACCGCGATCGAGCGGGTAAAAGGCCTCTCCGTCTACGCGTTTCACGGTGACAAATACAACGACCAGAGCTGGACCTTCACCTGCGGCAAGGGCTCCTATGGCGCGCGGCTCTATCTCTGTTCATCCGATAACCGTGTGCTCCGCGATCGCATCGTCTTCCGCGATTACTTGCGGGCGCATCCCCAGCGGGCGCAAGCATACGCGGCGCTGAAGCTTCGCCTGATGAGCGAGGCGAACGACGATTGGGCCTATTACACAGGCGGCAAGACCGACTTCGTACGCGAGACCTTACGTCTCGCGGCTGGCGAAGTGGACTGATGTCACGGCGCAATTTTGTTGTGCGTGGAAAAAATCGAACGAACTTTCAGTGATTTGGACGAACTGATCTTCCCCGTCGATCCCCGCGCCAACGATCTGGCGCACACTGATGACGTCATTGGACAGGGAGCCGGGTCGCGAGCCGGATCTGACAAAACGGGTTGAAAGTCCAGCGTTCGATGATGTTTGCAGGAGGAGGATCGCAGGCGTCAGGACCGGCGATCAACCGCAACGGAAAGGCCGAGAGACGCTCCTGTCGGCCTGGAAGCGCGGGGACCTCGATGCAATCGGGCAGGCGGTACCGCCTGACAATCCACATAGACCACAACCGCTGCCTGCCCATTCCCAGCCAGGCCAAGCCGTACCGGAGCATTCTCCGGCGCGGACATTACTGCTGGCAGCGGCACCCCTTGTGGGATGCCGCTGCCACTGCGTTATTCGCCTTCGCCGCGTCCAGCGACGATCTCGCGCTTGCCGACATGATTTGCCGGGCCGACGAGACCTTCCTTCTCCATGCGCTCGACGAGCGAAGCCGCACGGTTGTAGCCGATGCCGAGCCGGCGCTGGATGTAGGAGGTCGAGCACTTCTTGTCGCGCATCACGACCTTGACCGCCTGCTGGTAAAGCTCGTCGCCGTCTTCGGAGCCCATGGTGCTCTTGTCGAAGACTGCGCTGTCCTCTTCTTCCCCGTCCTCTTCTTCCTCGTCAGCGGTGACGGTGTCGAGATATTCCGGCCGACCCTGCGTCTTCAGATGCGCGACGACCTTCTCGACTTCGGCATCGGAAACGAACGGTCCGTGCACGCGCGAAATCCGCCCGCCGCCCTGCATGTGCAGCATATCGCCCTGGCCGAGCAGTTGTTCCGCGCCCTGTTCGCCAAGAATAGTGCGGCTGTCGATCTTCGACGTCACCTGGAAGGAGATACGGGTCGGGAAGTTCGCCTTGATCGTGCCGGTGATGACGTCGACCGACGGGCGCTGCGTCGCCATGATCAGGTGGATACCGGCAGCACGCGCCATCTGCGCCAGGCGCTGGATCGCCCCTTCGATTTCCTTGCCGGCGACCATCATCAGGTCGGCCATTTCGTCAACGATGACGACGATATAGGGCATCGGCGTCAGGTCCATCTCCTGGCTCTCCTCGATCGGAGCGCCCGTGCTTCTGTCGAAGCCGGTCTGGACCATGACATGGATGGTCTCGCCCTTGTCGCGCGCCTGCGCCACGCGGCTGTTGTAGCCGTCGATGTTGCGCACGCCGAGGCGTGACATCTTGCGATACCGATCCTCCATCTCGCGCACCGCCCACTTCAGCGCCATGACGGCCTTCTTGGGGTCGGTGACGACGGGCGTCAAAAGGTGCGGGATGCCGTCATAGACGGAGAGTTCCAGCATCTTCGGATCGACCATGATCAGGCGGCACTGCTCGGGCGACATCCGGTAAAGCAGCGACAGGATCATGGTGTTGATGGCGACCGACTTACCCGAACCGGTGGTGCCGGCAACGAGCAGGTGGGGCATCTTTGCGAGCTCGGCGATGACGGGTTCGCCGCCGATCGTCTTGCCGAGGCCGAGCGCCAGCTTGTAGCCGCTCTTCTCGAAATCCTGGCTTTCGATCATCTCACGGAAGTAGACGGTCTCGCGCAGCGCGTTCGGCAATTCGATACCGATGACGTTGCGGCCGGGAACCACGGCGACACGCGCCGACAGGGCCGACATCGAGCGGGCAATATCGTCGGCGAGGCCGATGACGCGGGAAGACTTGACGCCCGGTGCCGGCTCGAACTCGTAAAGCGTGACAACAGGGCCGGGGCGGACATGGATGATCTCGCCCTTGATGCCGAAATCCTCGAGAACACTTTCCAGAAGGCCGGCATTCTGCTCCAGCGTCTCCTGCGACATGATCTCGCCGACACGTTCAGGCGGCTCCTGCAGCAGCGAATGAGACGGGAATTCGTAGCCTGAGGCATCGACCCTCGAGGCGACGACCTTCGGTGCGGTAAAACGCGGTGCCGGTGCGAGCGGCTGCGGCGCCAAAGCGCGAACTGGCAGCGGAGCGATAGGCTGCACTTTCGGCTCGACTTGCGCCGCTTCTTCCACGCGGCTGTGTTCGGTCGCGACCGGGTTTTGCGCGGCGCGGCCACGCGTCAAACCGGGAGAAGGCGCGACAGCGGCTGGGGTGACCGGCTGAGGCACCGAAGCTACGGCCATTGCGGGCTGTTGCCGACCAGGCCGCCACTCCATGACGCGGAACCGGCTGATGATCGATTCGGGGCTGACCTCTGCCTTCGGCAGGGAGACCGGCGGCAACAGGATCGGTTCGGCCGCCGCTTCCTCGAAGGCCATGACCTCCCAGAATGCGAAGTCCGAGATGGCAGCCAGTTCCGTGGCTGCGCGGACAACAGTGTGAGTCTCGGGCTCGACCGACATCAACGGCAATGCGGTGGCAGTCGGCTGCACCTCGATCGCCGGCGCGATCTCCGCTTCGTAGACCTCGACCGGAGCGTTCGCGACAACAGGTGCCTGCTGTTCCACGCTCGCGCCGATTTCCGTCGCAACGCGTTCCTGCAGCGCAAGCGGCGGCGTGCGAAAGGGCGGCGCCGGTACGCGCTTCGGATTGATCAGATTCTCGGGCGTGCGGGTGAACCGCACATTCGGAGCCAGTGAAAAATTGCTCTGCCAAATTGGTGCCGTAGGCTTCTCGCCTGCGTGTTCCTGCAGCTGTTCACCTTCGACTTCCGCGGAAATCTCCTCGGCCCCTGTCAGATTGGTTCTCGGAAAGCGCATACGACCGCTACTCACTCATGATTAGCAACTAATATCGGCTTTCGAATTAGGAAATGAAGGTTAATAAGTTCCTTCCATCCGCGCGGTCATTCGGCGAAAAACAAAAGGAAAAGCATTTTATATCAATGTCTTGGAAGGCAATTAAAATTTTAATGAATTTTCGACGAAGCGCTCAGTGCGCTTCGTCCCAGTTGGTGGCCGAACGCGCGTCGACTCTCAGCGGCACCCGCATTTCGAGCGCCGGCATGGTGGCGTTCTCCATCACCGAAACGATGATCGGCGTCGCCTTTTCGACGTCTGCGTCCTCGACTTCGAAGATCAGTTCGTCGTGCACCTGTAGGAGCATGCGCACGCGGTCGCCAAGCCCTGCTTCGGCCAGCGCCGGCTCCATCTTGATCATGGCCCGGCGAATGATATCGGCGGCTGATCCCTGGATCGGCGCGTTGATCGCGGCGCGCTCGTTGAAGGCGCGAACCGACGGGTTGGACGAGCGAATCTCCGGATAGTTGATTCGCCGCCCGAAGATCGTTTCGACGTAACCCTTGTCACGCGCCATCTGCTTGCGGCTGTCCATGTAGTCGCGGATGCCGGGGAAGCGCTCGAAATACTTCTTGATGTAGTCGCCCGCTTCCGAGCGCTCGATCGAGAGCTGATTGGCAAGGCCGAAGGCTGAGATACCGTAGATGATGCCGAAGTTGATGGCCTTGGCGCGACGTCGCACTTCTGACGGCATGCCCTCGACAGGCACGCCGAACATCTCCGATGCGGTCATCGCATGAATGTCGACGCCGTCGGCGAAGGCCTGCGTCAGCTGCGGAATCTCGGCGACGTGGGCGAGCACGCGCAGCTCGATCTGGCTGTAGTCGGCCGAAATCAGCTTATGGCCCGGCGACGAGATGAAGGCCGTACGGATCTTGCGGCCTTCCGCCGTCCGAACCGGAATGTTTTGCAGGTTTGGTTCCGAGGAGGACAGGCGACCTGTCGTCGTCGAGGCCAGCGAATACGAGGTGTGAACCCGCTTCGTCTGGGGGTGCACGTATCCCGGCAGCGCATCCGTGTAGGTGGACTTGAGCTTGGTCAGCTGGCGCCAGTCGACGATCTTGCGCGGCAGTTCGAAGCCCGCGGCGGCGAGGTCTTCGAGAACGCTTGCCGAGGTCGACCATTGGCCGGTCTTCGTCTTCGTACCGCCGGCAAGTCCCATCTTGCCGAACAGGATGTCGCCCAGCTGCTTCGGCGAGCCGATGGTAAAGCGACCGCCTGCAAGCTTGAAAATTTCGTCCTCGAGTGCCGCGGCGCCTTGTGCGAGATCTCCGGACAGGCGCGAGAGGATCTGCCTGTCGACGGTGATGCCGCGTTCTTCCATGTGTGCCAGGACCGGAAGCAAGGGCCGCTCGAGGCGTTCGTAAACCGTGGTTAGCTTCTCGGCGGCAAGGCGCGGTTTCAGCACCAGCCAGAGCCTGAGCGTGATCTCCGCATCCTCGGCGGCGTAGTGCGTCGCGCGATCGATATCGACGAGGTCGAATGTAACGTTCGACTTACCGCTGCCGGCCACGTCCTTGTAGGCGATCGGCGTGTGGCCGAGGAACTTCTCCGACAACGGGTCCATGCCGTGCGCGCCGGTGCCTGCGTCGAGCACGTAGGAGATCAGCATCGTATCGTCGAAATTCTTGGTTTCGACCCCGTAGCGCTTCATCAGCAGGTAGTCGTATTTGAGGTTCTGGGCGACCTTCAGGATCGACTCGTCTTCCAGCAGTGCCTTCAGCCGGGGCAGGGCATCTCGCATCGGGATCTGGTTGTCCGCAAGCCCGCCGCCGAGCAGATCGCCGACGCCCGTCTTGTGGGCGATCGGGACGTAGGCGGCGCGAATGCTGGTGCCGGTGGCGTTCCTGTCGTTGTCGGCAATCGCCATCGAGAAGCCGACGAGCTCCGCCTGCATCGCATCGAGCGACGTGGTCTCGGTGTCGAAGCCAACCAGTCCGGTTTCGCGCGCATCGGCAATCCATTTGTCGAGCGTCGCGATGTCGCGAATGGTGACATAGCGCGAGTGGTCGAAGGGCAGGGAGGCAAAGGCCTCGGCGCGCGCCTTGGCAAGATCGCCCGGCCGGAAGGTACCCTCGCGACCATTCGCGCCGTTCGCCTTTGCCGGAACGGGCACGGCCTCGCCGGCAACGTCGGGAATGCCGCCGGCAACCGGCTCGGGCTTTGCGGCGTCGAGATCCGGCCCGCGCGCTGCCGCACCCCACTGGACCGGAACATCCACGGCTTCGATCGCGCTGGCATCGCAATCGCAAGCCTCGGCCACGCGCCGCGTCAGCGAGGTAAACTGCATTGCCTTCAAGAAGCCGATCAGCTTCGGTCCGTTCTGCGGCTCAAGGATCAGGTCTTCGACCTTGAGTTCAAGCGGAACATCGGTGCGCAGCCGCACGAGCTCGCGCGACAGGCGGGCCTTGTCGGCATTCTCGATGATCGTCTGCCGGCGCTTCTCCTGCTTGATCTCGGTCGCGCGTTCGAGAAGCGTGTCGAGATCGCCGTAGTCGGCAAGCAGTTGCGCCGCCGTCTTCGGGCCGATGCCGGGGATGCCAGGCACGTTGTCGACCGAGTCGCCGGTCATCGCCTGGAGATCGATCATCTTCTCGGGTGGAACGCCCCACTTCTCGATGACATCAGGAATGCCGATCTGCTTGTCCTTCATGCTGTCGTACATGTGGACGTTGGTCGTCACCAGCTGCATCAGATCCTTGTCCGAAGACACGATCGTCACGTCGGCGCCGAGCGCCTCGGCCTGGCGAGCATAGCTTGCAATGATGTCGTCGGCCTCGAAGCCCTCCGTTTCGATGCACGGGAGGTTGAAGGCCCGTGTGGCATGACGGATGAGACCGAACTGAGGGATGAGTTCGTCGGGCGGTGTCGAGCGGTTCGCCTTGTAGGCGTCGTAGAGATCCTTGCGGAACGTCTTTGCCGAATAGTCGAAGATGACGGCCAGATGCGTCGGGGTCGCGCCAACCGATGTGTCGCGCGCATCGGTCAGGAGTTTCCACAGCATGTTGCAGAAACCCGACACGGCGCCCACCGGCAAACCGTCGGATTTGCGGGTCAAAGGGGGAAGTGCGTGAAAGGCTCGAAAGATAAAACCGGAGCCGTCGATTAGGAAGAGATGATCGCCTTTTTTCATGGCGTCATGGATAGCGCGGCGACCTTGGAAGGTCCATATAAAGTTCCGAGGGTGAAAAGTTTCTGGCTCACCAAAGTGTTACTAATTTGTAATAGTCAATCCTCGGCTTTCCCTTGAAAAGCCACATTCCCGATCACAAATGATTACTACCGGCGTTTGATCGTGTTTGATCGCGTCGAGGGTCTGATAGCTGGCTTGTCCCCCGCCGCTTCGGACTTGGACAAAGGCCTTATCCCCTCTCCGGGCCTTTGTCCCCATTTTAAAGCCGCCATAGCCAGACCTCCAGGCTATGGCGGCTTTGTTTTGCTGCTCTATCTTTCGAACATAGCCTGCGATGAAGCATTTGTGATGCGTCGTATGCGATTTGTTGCATTGTTTCATCGAGTTTTCTGCGACTAATTGAGAAGATGGGAATTAATCGAATGGACTCGGGAGCTTACCTTGCCAGCCAGCTGGCCAAGGGCTTCGCTCGTTCGCTCCAGCAGCGCGCGGCGCGGCTCGGCTTTTCGCCCGGGCAATTCCCCGTTCTTCTCGAACTCTGGGCCGAGGACGGGCTGACGCAGAAGCAGTTGCTGGCCCGCGTCGACATCGAACAGGCGACGATGGCGAACACGCTTGCGCGCATGGCGCGCGACGGGTTGATCGATCGTCGTCCGCATCCGTCCGACAAGCGCGCGCAGCTGATCTTTCTCACGGACAAGGCCAAAGGCATGGAAGACGACGCCATCGAGGCGGCGCGTGAAGCGGACCTGGCCCTGTTTCAGGGCTTCAAGAGCTTCGAGCGCGAACTGACGCTCGAGTACATCCGCCGCCTGCTCGACAATGCCAAGAAGCTGTAATCGACACTGTTCCGCCGCCGTTATGGTCGAACTCCTCCGCATGCGCTGAAAAGAACTCTCGCCCGCCGCCAGCTATTCGTGCTCTCGTCCCCCGGGTGTGTCTGACGCGCCCATCTCTCGCCATTGGCTCCCTGCCTGCTTTTTCGTCTCGAAAGCGACCGGCCTTTGGTCTATCGTCCCGCCGAATTTCAAAAGGAGTCGAAAATGACTGACGTAATGCCGGTGCTGTCGCGTGCGGACCAGAATTTGACATCGAGCCTCGACAAGCTGTTCGAGCTGTTGCGGATCAAGTCGATTTCCACCGA
The DNA here is from genome assembly GCF_000377185.1 of Rhizobium sp. 42MFCr.1. Lineage (NCBI taxonomy): Bacteria > Pseudomonadati > Pseudomonadota > Alphaproteobacteria > Hyphomicrobiales > Rhizobiaceae > Rhizobium > Rhizobium sp. 42MFCr.1. The sequence goes on along the minus strand of NZ_KB897819.1, from coordinate 160,542 downwards.
CCCGGCCTACAAGGCCGAGTGCCGCAAGGCGGCTGAATGGCTGGTTTCCTATCTCGAGACCCTGGGTTTCGAGGCGTCCGTGCGTAACACGCCCGGCCACCCCATGGTCGTGGCCCATCACGCCGGCGCAAGCGCCGACGCCCCGCATGTGCTGTTCTACGGCCACTACGACGTGCAGCCAGTCGATCCGATCGAGCTCTGGGAGAATGATCCCTTCGAACCGTCGATCAAGGATGTCGGCAACGGCCGGAAGATCCTGACGGGCCGCGGCACCGCCGACGACAAAGGCCAGTTGATGACTTTCGTCGAGGCCTGCCGTGCCTACAAGGAAGTCAAGGGTGCACTGCCTTGCCGCATCACCATCCTCTTCGAAGGCGAAGAGGAATCGGGTTCGCCGTCGTTGAAGCCTTTTCTTGAGGCCAACGCCGCGGAATTGAAGGCGGACTATGCGCTCGTGTGTGACACCAGCATGTGGGATCGCGATACGCCGGCAATCGCAGCAGCCCTTCGTGGTCTTGTCGGCGAGGAAATCGTCGTGACGGCCGCCGACCGCGATCTGCATTCCGGCTTGTTCGGCGGTGCCGCGGCGAACCCGATCCATATCCTGACTGCCGCGCTTGCCGGACTGCACGATGACACCGGCCGCATCACCCTTGAAGGCTTCTACGACGGCGTCGAGGAAACGCCTGCCAATATCAAGGCATCCTGGGAAACGCTCGGCAAAACGGCGGAAACCTTCCTGGGCGAGGTCGGCCTGTCGATCCCGTCGGGCGAAAAGGACCGGTCGGTTCTCGAGCTCACATGGGCGCGTCCGACCGCCGAGATCAACGGCATCTGGGGCGGCTACACCGGTGAGGGCTTCAAGACGGTGATCGCAGCCAAGGCTTCGGCCAAGGTTTCCTTCCGCCTCGTCGGGACCCAGGATCCGAACGCCATCCGCGAAAGCTTCCGCAGCTACGTCCGCTCGAAAATCCCGGCGGACTGCTCGGTCGACTTCCATCCGCATGGCGGTTCGCCGGCCATCCACCTCTCATATGATTCGCCGGTGCTGACGAAGGCCAAGAATGCGCTCTCCGACGAGTGGCCGAAACCGGCCGTGGTGATCGGCATGGGCGGATCGATCCCGATCGTCGGCGACTTCCAGAAGATGCTCGGCATGGAGTCGCTGCTTGTCGGCTTCGGTCTCAGCGATGATCGCATTCACTCGCCGAACGAGAAGTACGAACTCGCTTCCTACCACAAGGGCATCCGTTCTTGGATCCGCATCCTGGAAGCGTTGGCCAAATAGGCTGGAAAAGCGTTCGTCTTTGAACGCCAGAAAAACAAAAAGGCCGGAACGAGCCGGCCTTTCGTCATCCGCTTCACTTCGATGCCAGTACATCCGTGGTCAAGGAGGAAGCGAATGTTGCAGCCAGACTGATCGGGAAAGGTTAACCAACGGTTAACGCGGAGCCTCGATCAGGACGGTGGAAGCGGCAACGTTGCTGGCGCGCACAGCTTTCCGTCGGCTGCAATATGTTGGTTCGCACGTCGGAATGCCGAGCGCGCGTTTCAAGTAGATGTGTTGCATTTTTGAATTTTGAAGCGCCCACGCGTTCAAGTCAGGTTCATCGGCGCGGACTACAAATCATTGAAAGAAAAGGTGATTGAGCTGAAATCGGCGCGAGGCGACGAACGCCGAAGCCGTGCCCGGGCGCTTGCGCACCTTTTCGGAAAACACAAGCGGCGCGGTCTCCAGCGTCGTCAGAGGAGTTGAAACGTGAAGTCCATCTTGATGAAGGCCGCTGCAGCGGCCGCCCTCTTGCTCGCGCCGGCGATTGCCGAGGCGGCAGAGGGATATGCGACAGCCAACGTCAACATGCGGGCCGGACCAAGCACGCAATATCCCGCTGTAACCGTCATTCCGGCCGGTGAATCGGTGGAAATCCATGGCTGCCTCGCCGATGTGCCTTGGTGCGACGTGGAGTTCTACGGTGGGCGCGGCTGGGTCGCAGGTCGCTATGTGCAGGCGCTCTACCAGAGCCGTCGCGTCTATGTGGGTCCGGAATATTACCGTCCCCTCGGAATCCCGACCGTGGTCTTCAGCGTCGGAAATTACTGGGACCGCTATTACCGCGGTCGCGATTTCTATCGGGAGCGCGATCGTTGGCGTCGCAATCCTGTTTACGATCGCCCGCCCGCTGTCGTTCGCCCGGTGCGGCCGCCAGAATTCGACGGAAACCCCGGCCCCGGCCGTCCACGACCCGATTTTGATCAGGGTCCCGATCGGAGGCCCGATGGAAACCGCGGACCGGACCGTCGTCCCGAGCAACCGAATTTCGACCGCGGCCCCGGCCGCCAGGATTTCCAGGGACGGCCCCATGACAATCGTCCGGATTTCCAGCGCCCGCCGCAGGGCAACGACGATGGGAACTGGCGTCGCGGCGGTGAGGGCCGTCGTGGGCCTCCACGCTGCCCGCCGGGTGATCCGGCCTGCGGCAACCAGCAGTGACGCATCGGGGCGGCCGCGAGACCGCCCTTTATATTGGGGAGATGAGAAGGCCCGGCGCTCTGGGAGAGACACCGGGCCTGATCGCGATCGGCGCGTTTGAGGGGGAGACGGCCGACCTTTAGCGAAACGTGTAGGGCGTGTTTCGCTAGGGCGTTAATCCACCAGCTCGCTAATGGTTCCCTGTTACCAGAGAGAAACGGAACGCTGCCGACCGGCGAGGAGGTCGCGCAATTCCGCGAACGGGCCGTGAAGCATCTTCAGGCGGCTCTCTTCCATTTTTGTCAGCCGGTAGCGGCGTGCAAACTCGTGCACGTCCCAGACTTCACGCAGCTTGAATTCTTCGCTTTTGGTAATGTCGATGGTCATGGATGCCTACATATTGCGCATGCTGCGCTAATCTCAGGCGCAATTCGGCGCGTGCTATACGTCAGATTTGTGACAGTCGCAACGAATGGCAGCCATGCCAAAAAAGCGGGGCTTGGTAAACGAATTATAACAAAGCCCAGGCTGAGCGGCCCGGGCCTTGCTGTCTTAATCAGCGCCAATCGCGTCCGCGCACCCACGGTGGCGGGCGATCCCATCCGTAGGATCGCTCATAGCGCCAGTCATGGCGCGGCGGGCCGCCCCATCCGTAGCGGCGATCGGCGCGCCAGCCGTAACGCGGCGGTGGCGGTCGGTCCCAGTTCGGCCGGCAATTGCCCCACCGGGTCAGGTGATAGCCGCGCCCGCAGGCGTAATCGACGAGTACCGTATTCTTGGCCGCAACGCCGTTCAGCGGCGCGACCGGCATCGCTTCAGTCGCGGTAACGCCAAATCCACACATGGCGATCGCAGCTGCAATCATTCTCATACGCATCTCTGCACCTCTGTTATGCAAGTCCCTTGCACATGGATTAGAGAGCCGGTTCGGTGAACGGGGGCTGAACCAAATTTGACATTGTTGGGGCAAGGGCGGGCCGGTCTAGCCACTTCTTAACCACCCCTTAAATCGCCGCATTTAAAGTTCAACCGGGCGGAGAACCGTTTGGCAAAGCACGGTTTCTGCGGCGTCGCCGCGCAAGGAGCGAAGAAGGGGCGTACCGGTACTAGATGGCGGGCAGAGGCAAATCACGCGACAGGATCGAACCTTCCTTCGGCGGTCGCGACGACCGCGACGATGATGACGATTTTTCGCTCGACGCCGATGACCGTGTCGTCAGGGGACGTTCGACCAAGCGATCGCCGTCAAAATCGTCTCGCGCGCGCCAACCCGAAAGACGCAGACGTGGTCGTCGCGAACGCGAGGGTGGAAGCTTCTTCGGCTTCATTCGTCGCATCCTCTACTGGTGCATCGTTTTCGGCATCTGGGCCGGGATCGGCGTGGCTGGCCTCGTCGTCTACTACGGGTCGCGCATGCCGAGCGCCAGCACCTGGGCCATTCCGGATCGCCCGCCGAACGTCAAGATAACTGCCGTCGATGGCAGCGTCATCGCCAATCGCGGCACGACGGGCGGCGAAGCGCTCGCGCTCGAAGACATGTCGCCCTACATCCCGGAAGCGATCGTCGCCATTGAAGACCGCCGCTTCTATTCGCATTTCGGCGTGGATCCCCTTGGCCTCGCACGCGCCCTCGTCACCAACCTGACGACCGGCCACATGGTTCAGGGCGGCTCGACGCTGACACAGCAGCTTGCAAAGAACCTTTTCCTGTCGCCGGACCGCACGCTTGAGCGTAAGGTGCAGGAAGTCCTGCTCGCGCTATGGCTGGAGCAGAAATACACCAAGGACCAGATCCTTGCGATGTACCTCAACCGCGTCTTCTTCGGCTCGAACGCCTATGGCGTCGAAGCGGCCTCGCGTCGCTACTTCAACAAGTCCGCACGCGACGTGAACCTCGGTGAAGCAGCCCTTCTTGCCGGACTCGTCAAGGCGCCGTCGCGGCTGTCGCCGGCGCGCGATCCCGAGGCCGCCAATGCCCGCGCGCAGGTGGTCCTGCAGACGATGCGCGAGCAAGGCTATATCACCGACGACGAGGTGAAGACCGCGATGTCGCAGACGCCAGCCAAGGCGAAGCGCTACTGGTCGGGCGCCGGCCACTATGTCGCGGATATGGTCATGGACCAGCTCCCTGGCCTGATCGGCGACGTCAAGGAAGACATCGTCGTCGATACGACGATCGACAAGACGCTGGAGAAGCGCGCGGAGCAGTCGCTGAACGATGTGCTCGGCAAGGACGGCGCCAAGCTCGATACGTCGCAGGCAGCCCTGGTTTCACTCGATGGCACCGGCGCAATCCGCGCGCTCGTCGGCGGCAGGGATTATGCCGACAGCCAGTTCAACCGCGCCGTCACCGCCAAGCGCCAGCCGGGCTCGTCCTTCAAGCCGTTCGTCTATGCAGCGGCGTTGGAAAAAGGTCTGACGCCGTTTTCGGTGTTCAACGACGCGCCGATCCGCATCGGCGATTGGACGCCTGAGAACTACGAGAAGAAGTACAATGGCGAAGTGACGCTCGCGACGGCGCTTGCAAAGTCGCTGAACACCGTCGCGGCCCAGTTGGTCATGTATGACGGGCCGGACCAGGTGATCAAGCTCGCGCACCGCCTCGGCATCGAATCGGAACTGCAGCCCAATGCCTCGATCGCTCTTGGTACGTCGGAAGTGTCGCTGACCGAGCTCACCGGCGCCTATGCCGCCTTCATGAATGGCGGCTACAAGGCGACGCCGCATGTGATCCGACGCGTAACGACGGCTGACGGCAGCAAGGTGCTCTACGAAAATACCTACGACAACCCGCCCCGTGTCCTGTCGGAGGCGATTGCCGCCAACATGAACACGATGATGATGGGCGTCATCAACCAGGGAACGGGCAAGAGCGCCAAGCTTTCCGGTTGGCAGGCCGCGGGCAAGACCGGCACGACCCAGAATTCGCGCGACGCGCTCTTCGTCGGCTTCACCAGCAACCTCACAACCGGCGTCTGGTTTGGCAACGACGATGGCAAGCCGATGAAGAAGGTGACGGGCGGCGGCTTGCCGGCCAAGGCCTGGCAGGAATTCATGGTCGCCGCGCACAAGGGACTGTCGCCGGCGCCACTGTTCGGCAACGGGCAATTCATGGCTGATCCGGCAGCCAATCCCGGCTTCGGCGACCAGCCGATGGCGTCTGCGGAGCCCGGTATGGCGCCGCCGCTTGAAGAGCCGACGACAATCGGCAGCATTCTCTCCGGTGTCTTTGGTGAAAGCGCCGAGCGCTATCCACAGGCGAATGACCGGCCAAGACGCCAGCCGATCGCCCCGGTCAATGGCGGTCCGGTGCCGCCCGCCGACATCGCCGATGACGGTGGTTATGGCTACGGTGATGCGCTGCCGCCGGGTGATATTGGCGAGCCTGAACCGTCGCCGGCGCACCATCGGAAACGGACGACCTTGCTTGACTTGATCATGGGACAATAGTCGACGGGTTTTGGCCAGAAAAACGCCATCGTCCTGTGCGTGCCAAAATTAGCTGTTGGGCGCTTTTTTTGCCGGTTTTCTGGCTAGTTCTCGCCTTGCAGTCCCGAAAACCGCTCCTTATATACGCGGCATCACCGCAATCACGATTGCGTTAATCTTAAAGACCCATCCCGTAAGGGGCTGTCAGGGAAATGCCTTCTCGGGGTTCCGACAGCTTGCTTCAAGGAGAGAATGACATGGCAAAAGTAATTGGTATCGACCTCGGAACGACAAATTCCTGCGTCGCTGTCATGGACGGCAAGGACGCGAAGGTCATTGAGAACGCCGAAGGTGCGCGCACGACGCCTTCGATCGTAGCATTTTCCGAAGATGGCGAACGCCTCGTCGGTCAGCCGGCCAAGCGCCAGGCAGTCACCAACCCCACGGATACGCTGTTCGCAGTGAAGCGCCTCATCGGCCGCCGCTACGACGATCCGACGGTTGAAAAGGACAAGGCTCTCGTTCCTTTCGAGATCACCAAGGGCGACAACGGCGACGCATGGGTCAAGGCCCGCGGCACCGGCTATTCGCCTGCCCAGATCTCCGCGATGATCCTTCAGAAGATGAAGGAAACCGCTGAATCCTATCTCGGTGAAAAGGTCGAAAAGGCCGTCATCACCGTTCCCGCATACTTCAACGACGCACAACGCCAGGCAACCAAGGATGCCGGCAAGATCGCTGGCCTCGAAGTTCTGCGCATCATCAACGAGCCGACGGCGGCAGCCCTTGCCTACGGTCTCGACAAGAAGGACGGCAAGACCATCGCCGTTTACGACTTGGGTGGCGGTACCTTCGATATCTCGATCCTCGAAATCGGCGACGGCGTCTTCGAAGTGAAGTCCACCAACGGCGATACCTTCCTCGGCGGTGAAGACTTCGACATGCGTCTCGTCGAATACCTCGTTGCCGAGTTCAAGAAGGACAACGGCATCGACCTCAAGGGCGACAAGCTGGCTCTGCAGCGCCTCAAGGAAGCTGCCGAAAAGGCAAAGATCGAACTGTCGTCCTCGCAGCAGACCGAAATCAACCTGCCGTTCATCACCGCTGATGCAACCGGCCCGAAGCACCTGACGCTGAAGCTGACCCGCGCCAAGCTCGAAAGCCTGGTCGAGGATCTGATCCAGCGCACGATCGCACCGTGCAAGGCTGCTCTCAAGGATGCCGGCGTCACGCCAGCCGAGATCGACGAAGTCGTTCTCGTCGGTGGCATGAGCCGCATGCCGAAGGTCCAGGAAGTCGTCAAGCAGCTGTTCGGCAAGGAGCCACACAAGGGCGTCAACCCTGACGAAGTCGTGGCACTCGGCGCAGCCATCCAGGCTGGCGTTCTGCAGGGCGACGTCAAGGACGTTCTGCTTCTCGACGTAACCCCGCTGTCCCTCGGCATCGAGACCCTCGGTGGCGTCTTCACCCGTCTGATCGAGCGTAACACGACGATCCCGACGAAGAAGTCGCAGACCTTCTCGACCGCCGACGACAACCAGCAGGCCGTCACCATCCGCGTTTCGCAGGGCGAGCGCGAAATGGCTGCCGACAACAAGCTGCTCGGTCAGTTTGACCTCGTTGGCCTGCCGCCGGCACCGCGTGGCGTTCCGCAGATCGAAGTCACCTTCGACATCGACGCGAACGGCATCGTGCAGGTTTCGGCCAAGGACAAGGGCACCGGCAAGGAACAGCAGATCCGTATCCAGGCTTCTGGTGGTCTCTCCGACGCCGACATCGAAAAGATGGTCAAGGACGCCGAAGCCAATGCCGAAGCCGACAAGAAGCGCCGCGAGGCCGTGGAAGCCAAGAACCAGGCTGAAAGCCTGATCCACTCCACGGAAAAGTCGCTGAAGGATTATGGTGACAAGGTTTCCGAGGCCGACCGCACCGCGATCTCCGATGCGATCGCTGCTCTGAAGTCTGCCGTCGAAGCAACCGAGCCGGATGCTGAAGACATCAAGGCAAAGACCCAGACCCTCATGGAAGTCTCCATGAAGCTCGGTCAGGCGATCTACGAAGCACAGCAGGCTGAAGGCGGTGCGGCAGCAGACGCATCCGCGGAAGCCGGCGACGACAATGTCGTCGATGCCGACTACGAAGAAGTCAAGGACGACGACCGCAAGAAGTCCGCCTAAGCGAGACGAGACGGTCTAGCTTGAAACTGACGTTCCGGCTGCCCACCACGGCAGCCGGAAAACCATTTCCGGGGTCTAATCCTTAATGGCAAAAGCCGATTTTTACGAAACGCTGGGTGTCGCCAAGACGGCGGACGAAAAAGAGCTGAAAAGCGCCTTCCGCAAACTCGCCATGAAGTACCATCCGGACAAGAATCCGGGCGACCACGACGCCGAGCGCAAGTTCAAGGAAATCAACGAAGCCTACGAAATGCTCAAGGATCCGCAGAAGCGTGCGGCCTATGACCGATATGGTCACGCTGCCTTCGAGCATGGCGGCATGGGCGGCGGCGGCATGGGCGGCGGCTTTGGCGGCGGCGGATTTTCCGACATTTTCGAGGATATCTTCGGCGAGATGATGGGCGGCGGCCGCCAGCGGCAGCGCTCTTCGGGCGGCCGCGAGCGTGGCGCCGATCTTCGCTACAACATGGAAATTTCGCTGGAGGAGTCCTTCTCCAGCAAGACGGCGCAGATCCGCGTGCCAACTTCGATCACTTGCGACGTCTGCTCCGGCTCGGGTGCGAAACCCGGCACGCAGCCGAAGACCTGCGGCACTTGCCAGGGCTCGGGTCGCGTGCGCGCTGCCCAGGGCTTCTTCTCGATCGAACGGACCTGCCCGACCTGTCATGGTCGTGGCACGATCATTCCCGATCCGTGCACGAAGTGCCATGGCCAGGGCCGCGTCACCGAAGAGCGTTCGCTGTCCGTGAACATTCCGGCCGGTATCGAAGACGGCACCCGCATCCGCCTGCAGGGCGAGGGCGAAGCCGGCATGCGCGGCGGTCCGGCGGGCGATCTTTACATCTTCCTGTCGGTGAAGCCGCATGAGTTTTACCAACGTGACGGCGCCGACCTCTACTGCACCATTCCGATCTCGATGACGACGGCGGCACTCGGCGGCACCTTTGACGTGGCGACGCTCGATGGCACGAAGTCGCGTGTGACGGTGCCCGAAGGCACGCAGGCCGGCAAGCAGTTCCGCCTGAAGGGCAAGGGCATGCCGGTGCTGCGTTCGCCGCAGACGGGCGACCTCTATATCCAGATCCAGATCGAGACTCCACAGAAGCTGACAAAGCGCCAGCGCGAACTTCTCCAGGAGTTCGAGCAGCTCTCCTCGAAGGAGAACAATCCGGAATCGACCGGGTTCTTCGCGCGCATGAAGGAATTCTTCGAGGGCTGATCGACCCTATATGAAATGTAACAAAGGCCCGATTGCTGCTGCAGCCGGGCCTTTGTTGTTTGCTTCGTCAGGTCGCCTACGCAGGGTTGTCTCAACGTTCGAACGTCAAAAACACCTTATTATCCCGGGTCGACCGAATGAATGGTGGGACATTGAGATAATAAAAGGCTAAATTAGTGTGACGAAAACCGTATAGCGTCGAGGGACACTTGGAACGCCGTCTCGCAGCCATCCTCGCAATCGACATCGTCGGCTACGGCCGGTTGATGGGCATAGATGAATCCGGAACGCTAAGTGCGGTGAAAACCTGCCGCACGGAGCTGCTCAATCCGAAGATTGCACAGCACCGCGGACGCATCGTCAAGCTGACCGGCGATGGCATGCTGGCGGAATTCTCCAGCATCGTGAATGCTGTCGCCTGCGCCGATGAGGTGCAGCGAGAGGCCGCGCAACGAAACCTGTCGGTGCTCGAAGACAAACGTATCGAATTTCGGATCGGCATCCATCTCGGCGACGTCATTGTCGAGGAGGGCGATATCTTCGGGGACGGCGTCAATGTTGCTGCGCGGCTGGAGGCGCTGGCTGAGCCAGGAGGCATTGCCGTTTCGGCCACCGTCAAGGACCATGTCGGCTCACGGCTCGACCTGTCCTTCGAGGATCGCGGGGAACACCGCCTCAAGAACATCAAGGAACCGGTCCGGGTCTATATGATTTCGCCGCAGCGGGCGCTGCCACTGAAAGTGAACAAGGCGGCTTTGACCGCAGCCCGAAAAAAGCACAAGCAGCTTGTCGCCGTGCTGCCCTTCACTAACATGAGCGGCGATGCCGAGCAGGAGTATTTTTCCGACGGCATCACCGAGGACATCATCACCGACCTCTCGAAGGTGTCGAACCTCTACGTGGTCGCCCGCAACACCGCCTTCACCTACAAGGGCAAGTCCGTGCAGGTGAAGCAGGTGGCGTCGGAACTCGGTGTCGACTTCGTTCTCGAGGGGAGCGTGCGCAAGGTCGGCCAGCGCGTCCGCATCACCGGACAGCTGATCGATGCGAGAAATGGCGGGCACCTTTGGGCGGACCGCTTCGATCGCGACCTCACCGATATTTTCGCGATCCAGGACGAGATCACCCACGCAATCGTCGATCAACTCAAGATCAAGCTGCTACCCGAGGAGAGGCAGGCGATCGCAGCCGAGCCGACAAGCAATGTCGAGGCCTACACCTATTATCTGCGTGGACGACAGCTGTCTCACACCTGGACAAGGCCCTATCTACTTCTGGCCCGGCGCATGTTTGCAACGGCCGTTGCGTTGGATCCGGAATATGCCCGTGCCTATGCCGGCATGGCGGATTGCGAGTCGGCGCTGCGCGATTGGCATGCGGGTGAGTTTACACTGCAGGGGATACTCAATCTGAGTGCCAAGGCGCTGGCGCTCGATCCGAATCTTGCCGAGGCGCATGCGTCGCGCGGACTGGCGCTGCACCAGGACGGGCGAGACGAGGAGGCTCTTGTCGAGTTCGAAAAGGCGCTGGCGCTGGAGCCCGATCTCTATGAAGCGAATTTCCACTATGGTCGCTTCCTTTTCATGGAGGGCAAGTTCGAGGGGGCTATCACCTTCTTCACTAGGGCGGCCGAGATCCGCCCCGACGACTATCTCTCGCCCATTCATCTGATGAGCGCATGCCGGTCGCTTGGTCTCGAGGAGGAGCGAGCGCATTGGGCGCGCGTCTGCATCGAGCGTGCGGAAGAGGCCTTGGAGCGGCATCCGGAAAACTCGGGGCCGGCCCATCGCGGTGCGCTCGCATTGGCTCACATGGGCGATGCGGAACGCGCTAAGGAGTGGGTCAAGCGCGCGCAGATGATTGATCCGGATGACATCGTTGCGCAATACAACATCGCGTGTGTCTATGCTTTGTTGGACGAATGCGACGCCGCACTCGATCTGTTGGAAGAACTGCTGCCGCAATCGTCCTGCTATCACATCCTATGGTTCAAGCATGATTCGGACCTCGATTCGGTGCGCGATCACCCGCGGTTCGAGAAAATGCTGGATGCGATCGCGGCATGCTCGGCCTCGCTGGAGTACCGGGTCGCGTCAGAATAGCGCCGGCGCTTGCCGGGTGTTCCATTATGAAACAAGCAAAAATGCACGTCTGCCTTGCGTTAACGCAGGCAGTGAATGCCGCTTTGCAAATAGAAGCAAAGCGGCCAGTATCCTTTCGGGGATCAACCAAAAACAAGGGCAACTTCCATGACGGCAGCAGCCACTTCTTTTTCTTTGCAGTCCGATGATGTCGATGTGCTCGCCGGCGCGCTCTATTCCTGGTGTGCCGAGCGCAACATCAAGCTGCGCAGCCAGCAGGGACTTTCCATCGCGAGCATCGCGATCGATCTCTACCATGCTGGCCATCGGACGCAGGACGACTTGCTCATCGCGCTTCACGCGTGCGAGCACTGACCGACAGGGTTCAGCGCAAAGCCTCGATGTAGCTTTCACCGGTCATGATCGACAAGATGGTCTTGACGGCCTCCTTGCCTGCCGCAGAGCGAAGCTTGTCATAGTGCAGGGCAAGCTCATAGGCTTCGGGGCTCAGCCCTGGCCGCGCTGATCCGTCAGACGGGTTGGCGCCCTCGAACAGTTCCGAAATATCAACGCCCAGAAAAACCGCGATCTGGTGAAGCTTGCTTGCGGATACGCGGTTGGTGCCTTTCTCGTATTTCTGAATTTGTTGAAAAGTCAGCCCCAGCGCCTCGCCCAGTTCCAGCTGCGATATGCGTCGTTTGGCCCTCAGTGTCCGTACATTTTTACCAACAATAATATCTACCGGATCTGGCACCGTTATGTTCCCTTATAAATGCAATCAATACGCATAGTACTATGCCCGCCTTCCATAATATCTCAATCCCATGAGTTGTAAATTTCAACCCGCTTTTGTTATGGTTTTTTGCCCAATAATCATACACTTTCGGCGTAGATGTAGACTGTAGCGTGCACGTTATTTCCGATGCCAGCTAAAGGCGGTGCACGTACGCGAAGCTGTGCGTCGTTTTACTTGCCGCGGCCATGCGTCAATTCACTGGCTTCCATGCCTGTGAAAACTTGACCGACGCGCCGGCAGCCTCTATTTTAGAATAATTCTAAAATTGAGGTTGTCATGCTGTCCAGGCTTTTTTGGTCATCCAAGCGCTCGTTCGATTCTTTGTCGGAACAGGAAATACTCGCACTCGCCATTGGGGCCGAAGAGGAGGACGCGCGCATCTATCTCGCCTACGCCGACATGCTGCGCAGCAACTATCCCGCGTCCGCTAAAATTTTCGAAGAGATGGCCGAGGTCGAGGACACCCATCGCAAGTCCCTGATCGAAATCTATCGCCAGCGGTTCGGTGAACGCATCACGCTCATTCGCCGGGAACATGTTCAGGGTTTCTATGAGCGCAAACCCGACTGGCTGCGACGCAACCTGTCGCTCGAGAAAATCCGCGGTGAAGCCGAAGCGATGGAGCAGCAGGCCTATCGCTTCTATGTCGAAGCGGCACGGCGCGTCACGGACGCGCAGACCCGGCAGTTGCTCGGTGACCTCGCCTTGGCGGAGCAGGGCCATGAGGACATTACTCACATGCTTGTCGACAAGCACACGCCGGCCGACGTCAAGGCGGAGGAAGATCACGCTGCCCGCCGCCAACTGGTGCTCACCTATGTGCAACCCGGCCTTGCCGGCTTGATGGATGGCTCGGTATCGACCTTGGCGCCGATCTTCGCAGCCGCCTTTGCGACCCAGAACACCTGGCAGACCTTCCTTGTCGGCATGTCCGCCTCGGTTGGCGCCGGCATCTCGATGGGCTTCACAGAAGCGGCACATGACGACGGCAAGATTTCAGGCCGCGGATCGCCGATCAAGCGCGGCATCGCCTGCGGCGTCATGACCGCGCTTGGCGGTCTCGGCCACACCTTGCCCTATCTCATCCCGTACTTCTGGATCGCAACGACGATGGCCGTGATCATCGCGATCTTCGAACTCTGGGCGATTGCCTTCATCCAGAACAGATTTATGGAAACGCCATTCCTGCGCGCTGCCTTCCAGGTGGTCGTGGGCGGCGGTCTCGTTCTCGGTGCCGGCATTCTGATCGGCAATGGATAAAGCGAGCTCCGGCACTACGGAGCGATCGACGCGGTGAATTGATCTGGCGCGCGAATGCACAGGCGATGCGCCGGAATGACGCGCTAGACTAACTGGCGTCGTGCATAAAAAAGGCCGGCGTTTCGCCGGCCTTTTTCGTTCAATCTACTATCGCTTATCGCAAAGCACCGACCAGAACGTCGCGGCCATTTTCGATGGTGACCCAGCGACCGGCATTGTTGCTCGACTGGCGCTTGATGAAGGAGTAGGGCGTGTCGAACCATGGCTTGATGTTGGACGCCAGGTTGTCGAGCACGAAGTCGCCGTTGCTGGTGCGCAGCGTCAGCACGGCATGACCTTCGCCATCGGGCTTGCGGACCACCGTGAGAAGAAGATTAGCCGGCGAAATTCCGCGCTGTATCAGGATGCGGCGCTTCAGCAGGGCGAAGTCCTCGCAGTCGCCTGCGGTCGTCGGATAAGCCCAGACCTCATCCTTGCCGTAGATTTCCTTGTCGGTCATCGGCGTGATGTTGTTGTTGACCATCGTGTTGACGGACCGCACCATTCCCCATTTCCCTTCCGACATCTCGGCCGGCGAGACGTTGCGGTTTGGGCCGCATTCATTGCGATGGCTCTGGCAGAAGTCGTAATGGCCGATCGGCTGGGACGTCGCAGCGCCGGTAACCATCGAGAGATTGTTGGTGGAAGCCGGCGTTGCGGCTGTAGACATAGCAAACATGGCCATCATGGCCACGACGAAACCCTTGATCCGCACGCCCGCTGTTCCCTTGCATCGCCCATGTATTGTTAACAAAAAGTTAACGGACGGAGGCTCGGAGAGTCAATCGTTACTTCTGGGGAAGGTGCCACTACCCGCCAATATGGTTAAAATCCGTTAGGATTTGGCACACATGGATCGTTTGGCCTAGCGGATAAGCCCTTTGACGGCGGCGAGCATGCGCTCGATGTCCTGGGGCCGCGACAGCCGGTGATCGCCATCACGCACGAAGGTCAGCACGACGTCGTCGGCGGGGAGATGCTCCACGAGCTTCATAGCGTGCTGATAGGGAACGTCCGGATCCTTCATCCCCTGCAGGATATGGACCGGGCAGCCGGTCTCGATGATGCCGTTGAGCACGCTGTTGTCGCGCCCGTCCTCTATCAGGGTTCGCGTATAGATGTTTGGCTCGGGGCTGTAGGCCGACCGCTCTTCGAAGTAGCCGCGCTCGGCCAGCGAGGCCTTCTCCTTCTTCGTGAGGTTCGGCTCGATCAGATCGGAGGTGAAGTCGGGAGCCGGCGCAATCAGCACCATGCCCGCGAGCTTCGGCCCGTCCTGCCGCTTGGCGAGTTCCTGCGCCAGCCTGAGCGCAATCCATCCGCCCATCGACGAGCCGACGACGAGGATGCGCTCGGGCGCCGCGTGGAGGATTACCGCAAGCGCCTCCTCGAGCCAGCGCGAGATCGTCCCGTCGGTGAATTTGCCGCCGGACAGGCCGTGGCCGGAATAGTCGAGGCGCAGGCAGGCAAGGCCGTTTTCGGCCGCGAACCTGTCCAGCTCCACCGCCTTGCTGCCGCTCATGTCAGAGCGGTATCCGGAGAGCCAGACGAGGGTTGGGCCGGCCGTTTGGCCAGGTTGGCTACGCGCAATATAGGCGATCTCGCGCGCAGCTTCGCCCTGTCCGACGGTAAGATATTGTTGGTTGTAAGTGAGATTTGCGTCAGACATCGCGGAACTCCAGTTGTTTTGGCCTATAAAACAGATTCTTGACAGGCTGACAGCAGGTGATTTTTCCGCTAAAGGATGGTACCGACTCCGTTGCAGCAATGGTGAAACGACATTTGTACTTCCGTCATCGGGAGTGCCCGGGCTGCAGCGATCCGAAACAACGCGAGGAGAATACGACCATTCGCAGACCCTTTAAAGCCGACGCGCCCGTAAAGGAAGGGCCGCGCTCGAACCGGGAAATTCGCATCCCCCGAGTTCAGCTGATTGATGCTGAAGGACAGAACTTGGGTGTTGTGCCCACCGACCAGGCCCTGAAAATGGCTGAGGAAGCCGGCCTCGACCTGGTGGAAATCTCCCCCAATGCCGAACCGCCTGTATGCAAGATCCTCGATCTGGGCAAGCTGAAATATGCCAACCAGAAGAAGGCTGCCGAGGCGCGCAAGAAGCAGAAGATTGTCGAAGTTAAAGAGATCAAGATGCGCCCTAACATCGACACCCATGACTATGAGGTGAAGATGAAGGCGATGGGCCGTTTCTTTGAAGACGGTGACAAGGTCAAGGTGACATTGAAGTTCCGCGGCCGTGAAATGGCGCACCAGGAACTTGGTATGAAGCTGCTGCAGCAGGTGAAGGCCGACACGACCGAATATGCCAAGGTCGAAGCCGAGCCCAAGCTCGAAGGCCGCCAGATGATGATGGTACTCGCGCCGAAGTGAGGCGCGTCGCCACTCTCCAATCAAAGCCGTCCGTAAGGGCGGCTTTTGTATTTTGGGGCTGTGGTCGGACCAATCTGACAGGATGCTGACAAACGCACTCAACAGTCTGTCAGAGAGACTTTGGCAATCTGTTCTCAACAAGAAGAGAGCAGAAGGCAAAGATCATGAAAAAGACCATTTCACACGCGTTATTGGCTTCCGTCGCCGCAATCACGGTGACCTTGTCGCTCCCGACAATGCAGACGTTCACGTCAGGCCATTTTTCGTCGTTGGCATTCGCTCGCGGCGGCAGCGATGATGGCGGTGGAAGCAGCAGCAGCGGCAACAGTGGATCCAGCCATAGCGGTGGCAGTGATGACAACAGCGGCAGCGGGCGTGGCGGTGATGATCATAGCGGTCGCAGCGGTCATGACGACGGCGATGACGATCACGGCCGTGGACGTGGACGCGATGACGGAGCCAACCATGACGCCAATGACGACAATCCTGGCGAGCACCGCGGCGGCCGCAACGACAATCGCCCGGAAGTGACCCTTTCGGTGTCCGAAGCGAGCCTGACGGGACTGCTGAACGGTTCGCTTGTCGCCGTCGATCAACTCGGCCGGCGCCTCGAGGTCGAGGTTGAGCTTGAGCATGGGGCACACGAGGTGATCGCGCATCCTCACAGAGGTGACTTTATTCGAAATCCTGGCGCAATCACCAGCGTCAACATACTTCCCGCTTCGGCGCAATAATCTGCCCGGCGCGGTCTTCCGGCCACCCCTTCGGAAGAAGGAACTCCGCCGCGCCCCGGCGGAGTTCCTGGTTTATCGGAGCCTTGTCTGGTCGCGATAAAGTGTTCAGTGTAGGTTCCGCGATTGCAGAAGCATTGAGGTACATTGAAGTTCAATGAATAGAAGCCGTCGCAGTTTCATGACGATGTTGATGCTGGCCATAGCGCTCTCTGCGGCCGGCCCGATGTTCGTTTCCCATGCTGAGGCCAAGGATGGTGGCAGCGATGATGGCGGCGGCAGCAGCGGTGGGAGCGGTTCGAGCGGAGGCAGCGGCTCGTCGGGCTCTGGTTCGTCCGGATCCTCGGGTTCCAACTCGGGCAGCGGCAGTTCCAATTCCGGTCGTGGCGGCCACGACGATCACGGGGATGATGACGGCGGCGACGACCACGGCGGAGGCGGAGGCGGCGGTAGCAGCGGCCGCGGCAGTGGCGGCCGGAACACCGATTCCGATCGCGCGCGCGACGCCGTTCGCGAGGGCCGGATCCTGCCGCTGAAGACCGTTCTGCAGCGGATCGACGCAAAACGCTACGGTCGGGTCATCGACGTCAATCTCCATCGATCCATGTTCGGCGATGTGTATCAAGTGAAAGTTCGCGACGGGACGGGCGCGATCAGGACATTGCGAGTCGACGCCCGCAACGGAGCATTGCTGGGAGGGTAGGGGCTATGCGTATCCTGTTGGCGGAGGACGATCCCAATATTTCCGGCCATGTGGTCGAACAGCTTGGGCGGGAAGGCTATCGCGTCGAGGTATTTGCAAGCGGGCCTGCTGTATGGGAAGAGGGCGAGACGGGCGATTACTCAGCCATCATCCTAGACCTCGGATTGCCCGGCATGGATGGCCTGTCGATCCTGAAACGCTGGCGCGGCGCGGGCATCAACACGCCGGTTCTTGTTCTCACTGCCCGCGGCTCGTGGATGGAGCGTGTCGACGGCTTTGATGCGGGAGCCGATGACTATCTGCCGAAGCCGTTTCGTACCGAGGAGCTGCTGGCTCGCCTGAGAGCGCTCCTGCGGCGCACCGGCGCCATCGCATCGCGCGTCAAATCCGCCAACCGCTTCACTCTCGATGAAAGCGCAAGGCGCGTCACCTTCGATGGACGCGAACTTGATCTCAGTCCGCTCGAATACCGGATGATAGCGCTTTTCATCGGCAAGCCCGGTGAGGTCCTGAGCCCGACCGAACTGGCGAGCCAGGTTCAGGGCCGTGATGACGATGCCGCCAAGAATGCCGTGGAAGCTATGGTGGCGCGGCTGCGCAAGAAGACGGACAGCGACGCCATCGAGACCCGGCGCGGCTTCGGCTATGTTCTTCCGGGGCGACCTCGGTGATCCACTCGCTGCATTTTCGCCTCGCTGCCGGAGCGCTTGTCGCGATCGCGCTGGCGTTGATGCTCGTCTGGGCGGTGCTTAGCCACCTGTTCGCGGATTATCTGGCCGACCAGTATTCCAACGAAATGACGTCGGTGATGGATTCGCTGGCGGCGCGGCTCAGCGTGGAGAATGGCGCTCTTGAATTGAAGAACGAGCCTGCCGACTCGCGCTTCCAGATCCCCGCCGGCGGCCGCTACTGGCAGATCTCTCCCGATGGCAACGAGGAGCCGCTGCGGTCTCGCTCGCTGTGGGACGAGGAGATCACCGCGGATGACCTGTCGAAGGACATGTATTGCGGGTTCCGGGAAACGGACGGGCCGGATGGCTCGCCGCTGCTGGTGTCGATGAAGACGATGGCGCTTGGCGAAGGCGCCGCAAAGAAGAATTTCACCGTCTATGCGGCTTTCTCCAAGCCCGAGATGGAAGCGGCGCTTGAAAGCTATCACCGGCCGTTGCGGCTGATGCTGCTTTCGACCGGCGGCATGCTGCTCCTCGCGGCGTTCTTGCAGGGGTGGGTGGGCTTGCGCCCGCTGGTGCGGCTTCGCGAGCGCGTTGCGGATATCAGGGCCGGCCGCAGCTCACATATCGGCACGCAGGGGCCGAGCGAGGTCAAGCCGCTGGTTCGTGAAATCAACCTGCTGCTCAGCGAGCGGGAGACGGCGATCGAGCGCGCCCGCGCGCGTGCCAGCGACCTCGCCCATGGTTTGAAAACGCCTCTCACGGTGCTGTCTCACCTGGTTGAAGCCTTGCCCGAGGACCAGCGCGAAACGGCTCTGCAACAGATCGAGCTGGTCCGCCAGCGCGCCGACCGACAACTGCAGGCCGCCCGCATGGGAGTGGAGCAAATGGCCACGACGTCGCTGCTCGGCATTGCAGGAAAGCTCGTCAATGTGCTGACGCCTTTCACCGAAGAGAAAGGGATCGACTGGCATCTCGATATCGACCCCGCCCTGACGGTTCAGGCGGACCCCGCGGACATCGCCGAGGCACTCGGCAACGTACTCGACAATGCCGTGCGCTTTGCCAGAACGCGCATCGATCTTTCCGCCGGTCGCTTACAGGATGATGTCGTGCTCAGCGTTTCCGACGATGGACCCGGCGCCGATCCTGGTAGCTACGACCTGATGCTGAAGCGCGGTGTCAGGATCGATGAAGGCACGGCAGGAACTGGGTTAGGGCTGGCGATCTCGGGCGATATCCTTGAGGCTTACGGCGGCAGGCTCGATCTTTCCGCCTCGCGGTGGGGCGGGCTGCAGGTGAAACTGATGCTTCCGGCCATGGCGAGCCGGCCTCCCGCCATTGCTTAGAAGATTCATTGGCCGCCCCGTTGCACTTTTATGACGCTGCGGTTATAAGCGCGCGTCCGAACTGACCGGCAGGGCATGCCGTGGCGGTTTCGAATGCTTGCGGAACGGTTCATCACCGGAGCCGCAGATCAACAACAAACGCTCCCGCACCTTGTTGCGACGGCCGGAAACCGGGCATCGCAAGAAGGCTTCTTTGATGAAGAGCAGGGGGTCCAGAAACGGAGTAGCAAAATGCCCAAGATGAAGACGAAGTCTGCTGCCAAGAAGCGGTTCAAGATCACCGCGACCGGCAAGGTCAAGGCTGCAGCTGCTGGCAAGCGCCATGGCATGATCAAGCGTACCAACAAGTTCATCCGCGATGCACGTGGCACGATGGTTCTCGCAGAACCCGATGGCCGCAAGGTCGTGAAGAACTACCTGCCGAACGGTCTCTAAGACTATTCCGCGAACGCTTTAGATTAAGGAGATCATGAAATGGCACGTGTAAAAAGAGGCGTTACCGCCCACGCCAAGCACAAGAAGGTTCTGAAGGCCGCTAAGGGCTTTTACGGCCGTCGCAAGAACACCATCCGCGCTGCGAAGGCTGCTGTCGATCGTTCGAAGCAGTACGCTTACCGCGACCGCAAGATCAACAAGCGCAACTTCCGCGCCCTCTGGATCCAGCGCATCAACGCCGCTGTCCGCGAATTCGGCCTGACCTACGGCCGCTTCATCGACGGCCTGAACAAGGCTGGCATCGAAGTCGACCGTAAGGTTCTCTCCGACATGGCAATCCATGAGCCTGAAGCATTCGGTGCACTCGTTGCTGCCTCCAAGAAGGCTCTCGAGTACCTGAAGGACGCCGGTACGAAGAACGAGTTTGAAGCAGCCGTCAACTAAGCCGGCGCTGTCAGAGCTTTTGCTTCGATGATTTAGGACCCGCGCTGGCCAGGCTTGCGCGGGTTCTTTGCATTTGGCGCGATGGCGATTGAGACGGCATTGCCCGCGATGGGCCGTTCCTCTCTCGACGTCGCGGGCTTTTTGTGGTGTGCCCGGTTGATTGGCCGCGTGCACATGGGTAGTGATCTGCGACGCTTCATCGTGGCGCTTGAGCTATTCGATGCATGTTTTCGTGAATTATCGACAAGACTGACGCCCTGTGAGGCAGGAAAAGATGACCGAACTCGAAACCCTGGAAAAGCAACTTCTGTCTGATGTGGCAGCCGCTGCCGACGAGCCGGCGATCGAAGCCGTGCGTGTTGGCGCGCTCGGCAAGAAGGGTTCGGTCTCCGAGCTCCTGAAGACGCTCGGTGCAATGACGCCGGAAGAGCGCCAGACGCGCGGCGCTGCCATCAACGCACTGAAGAACGCCGTCACCGACGCAATCACCGACCGCAAGGCGGAGCTGAAGAAGGCCGCGATCGATGCGCGCCTGAAGGCCGAGACGGTCGACGTCAGCCTGCCGGTACGCTCTTCGCCAGCCGAGCGCGGCCGTATCCATCCGATCAGCCAGATCATCGACGAAATCACCGCGATCTTCGGCGACATGGGTTTCTCGATCGCCGAAGGTCCGGATGTCGAGACCGACTACTACAATTTCACGGCGCTGAACTTCCCGGAAGGCCACCCGGCCCGCGAGATGCACGACACCTTCTTCTTCAATCCGGATGAAAACGGTGAGCGCAAGGTGCTGCGCACGCACACCTCGCCGGTACAGGTGCGCACCATGGAAGCGCAGAAGCCGCCGATCCGCATCATCATCCCCGGCAAGACCTACCGCCAGGATTCGGACGCCACGCACTCGCCGATGTTCCACCAGGTCGAAGGCTTGGTCGTCGACAAGAAGGCGAATGTCGCCAACATCCGCTGGGTGCTCGAAGAGTTCTGCAAGTCCTTCTTCGAGGTCGACAGTGTGACGATGCGCTTCCGCCCGTCCTTCTTCCCGTTCACCGAGCCGTCCTTCGAAGTCGACATCCAGTGCGACCGCTCCGGTCCGATCGTCAAGTTCGGCGAAGGCACCGACTGGATGGAGATCCTTGGCTGCGGCATGGTGCATCCGAACGTGCTCCGCGCCGGCGGTCTCGATCCCGATGAATACCAGGGCTTTGCCTGGGGCATGGGCCTCGACCGCATCGCCATGCTGAAATACGGCATGCCTGATCTGCGCGACTTCTTCAACGCCGACGTCCGCTGGATGACCCATTACGGCTTCCGCCCGCTCGACATGCCGACGCTGTTCGGCGGCCTGAGCGCGTAAGGGAGGATAGAGATTATGAAGTTCACACTCTCCTGGCTGAAGGATCATCTGGAAACGGATGCGACCCTCGATGAAATCTGCACCCGCCTGACCGAGATCGGGCTCGAGGTCGAGGACGTCGATGACAAGGCGGCGTTCAAGCCCTTCGTCATCGCCAAGATCCTGACCGCCGAGAAACACCCACAGGCCGATCGCCTCAAGGTTCTCTCCGTCGATACCGGCAAGGGCGCCCCCGTCCAGGTCGTCTGCGGCGCTCCCAATGCGCGCGCCGGCTTGATCGGCGCCTTCGCGGCCCCCGGCACCTATGTTCCCGGCATCGACGTGACGCTCACCGTCGGCAACATCCGCGGCGTCGAAAGCCACGGCATGATGTGTTCAGAGAAGGAGCTGCAGATCTCCGACAGCCACGATGGCATCATCGATCTCCCCGAGGATGCGCCGGTTGGTGAAAGCTACGCCGCCTACGCGCATCTCGACGATCCCATGATCGAGATCAACCTGACGCCGAACCGTCCGGATTGCACTTCGATCTACGGCATCGCGCGTGACCTGGCTGCTTCCGGCCTCGGCACGCTGAAGACACGCCCGGCACCGTCCTTCACTGTTGAAGGCGAGACGCCGGTGAGGCTGACGCTCGACCTTGACGATCCGAAGCTCTGCCCGGGCTTTGCGCTGCGTCTCGTACGCGGCGTCAAGAACGGCCCGAGCCCGAAATGGGTGCAACAGCGTCTGCTCGCTATCGGTCTTCGCCCGATCAACGCGCTCGTCGATATCACCAACTACATGACCTTCGACCGGGGTCGCCCGATGCACGTCTTCGACGCCGCCAAGGTCAAGGGCAACCTGACCGTCCGTCGCGCCAAGGACGGCGAGACGGTGCTTGCGCTCGATCAGCGCGAGTACAAGCTTGGGCCGAATAATGTCGTGATCGCCGATGCCGATGGCATCGAGTCGATTGGCGGCATCATGGGCGGCGAGCATTCCGGCTGCGACGAGAACACCACCGACGTCTTGATCGAGAGCGCTCTCTGGGATCCAATGAACATCGCGAAATCAGGCCGCGGCCTCGGCATCATCACCGATGCCCGCTACCGCTTCGAGCGCGGGGTCGATCCGGAGTATATGGTTCCCGGTCTCGAGCGCACCACCGAGCTGGTGCTCGAATTCTGCGGCGGCACGGCCGCCAAGGCAGAGGTCGTCGGCTACATGGGTTATGACGCAAAGATCGTCGACTTCCCCTTCTCCGAGGTCAAGCGCCTGACGGGTCTTGAGGTTTCCACGCAGGAAAGCACCGAGATCCTGACGCGCCTCGGCTTCAAGGTTACCGGTTCGGGCGAACGCGTTTCCGTCGCCGTTCCCTCCTGGCGTCCCGATGTCGATGGCAAGGCCGACCTCGTCGAAGAGGTCATGCGCATCCACGGCGTCGACAACATCAAGCCGGCGCCGTTGGAAAGCCATGCAGCCGTCAACGGCAGGATCCTGACGACGCTGCAGATCCGCACTCGCATCGCCAAGCGCGCGCTTGCCTCGCGCGGCATGCTGGAAGCCGTCAATTGGTCGTTCATCTCAGAGGATCAGGCAAAGCTCTTCGGCGGCGGCTTGCCGGCACTCAAGCTTGCCAACCCTATTGCTGCCGATATGTCCGACATGCGCCCCTCGCTGCTCCCCGGCCTGCTGACGGCTGCCCAGCGGAATGGCGACAAGGGCTATGGCGACGTTGCGATCTTCGAGGTGTCCGGCACCTATGAGAACGACCGGCCGGAAGGCCAGCGCCGCGTTGCCGGCGGCGTCCGTCGCGGCACGGCATCGATGTCAGGCGCAGGCCGCATGTGGTCGAACGCTGCCAAGGGCGGCGGCAAGCCGGTGGACGTCTTCGACGCCAAGGCCGATGCGCTGGCCGTGATCGAAGCCTGCGGCCTGCCGATGGGCAACATCCAGATCGAGCAGGGCGGTCCCGAATGGTTCCACCCCGGCCGGTCCGGTACGATCAAGATGGGTCCGAAGGTCGTGCTCGGCTATTTCGGCGAGTTCCATCCCTCGACGCTGGAAGCGCTCGATGTCTCGGGCGCGCTCTGCGGCTTCGAGGTCTATGTCGACGCCATGCCCGAGCCGAAGAAGAAAGCCACCCGCACCAAGCCGGCGCTGGAACTGTCTGCCTTCCAGGCCGTCAAGCGCGACTTTGCCTTCGTCGTCGACAAGTCGGTGGAAGCCGGCGCGATCATCAAGGCCGCGACCGGTGCCGACCGCAAGCTGGTCACATCAGTCAATGTCTTCGACATCTTCGAGGGTCCGTCACTCGGTGAAGGCAAGAAGTCGGTAGCGATCGAAGTGCAGATCCAGCCGGTCGAGCGCACGCTGACCGACGAGGATTTCGAGGCGCTGACTGAGAAGATCGTTGCCAGCGTGACGAAGTTCACCGGTGGTGTTCTCAGAGCCTGAGGCCAAGATCTCCCTTAGCAAAGGGCCGGCGATCATTTCGCCGGCTCCGACTGCTGACGAAGTGTTCTTTTTGCGGAACGTTCGGTTTCTCCGTCATGCCGGCCTTGTGCCGGCATCCAGCGGCACCGCGCCTGTGGTGCGAAAGGCCTTTTGCGCGCAAGGACTTGCGCGCGCTGGACCCCGGCTCATCGGCCGGGGTGACGACGGAGAGAGCTTCCATCCCAATATGCTATAAGGCTTTGTCAGCAAGCTGGGCCGGCGATCGTCTCGCCGGCTTTTTTATGTGTGGAGATAGTAGAGCTTGTTGACGATCGTCCAGCGGCCGTCGATTTTCAGCATCGAGAGGTAATCGGTGAAGCGCATGCCGGCGAAATCGTCGCTGACCTTCACGCACGCCGCATCGCCGACGATGTCAAGCATCTGGATGTCCATGTGCGGCTGGGTTGTGGGTGGTGCCGAACCTTCGGCGACGATCGCGGCAATGAATTCTTCCCGGTTCAGCCACTCGACCGCGTTCTCGTAGTGCCCGATGATGTCGCACTGCGGATGGAAGGCCTTCCGCAATGCAGCTTCGTTGGCGAAGGTCATGCCCTCGACGTAGAGATGGACGACTGCTTCGATTGCCTGCTGGTCCGACATGTCTCACCTCGCCAGGAACATGCCCAATAGCATAGTGCAGCGAATGGGTGCGGCAAGATCGCCGGATGCGGCAGGGGGCAATCGATGCCTCCGCCTTTCGGCTAGAGGTTGGTCATCGCGAGCGACGCGTCGGAGTAGCGCTTGCCGGCAATCTTATCGAGCGAGATGGTCTCCGTCAGTTCGGTCAGCTCCGTCTTGCTCAGCACGATATCGGCTGCGGCGGCGTTCTGCTCGAGATGGTTCACCTTGCGAGCGCCCGGGATCGGCACGATGTCGTCGCCCTGGTGCAGGACCCAGGCGAGCGCCAGCTGTGCGGTGGTCACGCCCTTCTCCTTAGCGAGTGCCTCGAGCTTGGCCACGAGCGCGACATTGGCGTCGAAATTGTCCGACTGGAAGCGCGGCAGCTGGCGCCGGAAATCGTCGGCGCCAAGATCCTCCGGCTTCTGGATCGCGCCCGTCAGAAAGCCACGGCCAAGCGGGCTATAGGGCACGAAGCCGATCCCGAGTTCGCGGCAGGTGTGGAGAACGCCGTTTTCCGGGTCGCGGGTCCAGAGCGAATATTCGCTCTGCAGTGCTGCGATGGGGTGGACGGCATGGGCGCGGCGGATCGTGGCGCTGCCGGCTTCCGAAAGGCCGAGTGCGCGAACCTTGCCTTCGCGTACCAGCTCGGCCATTGCGCCGACGGTCTCCTCGATCGGCACATTGGGGTCGACACGATGCTGGTAGAAAAGGTCGATCGTTTCGACGCCGAGCCGTTTCAGAGAGGCTTCTGCCACTCGCTTCACGTTTTCCGGGCGGCTGTCGACCCCGGTCAGGGCTGCGGCGCCGGATTTATTCGGATCCAGCTTGAAGCCGAACTTGGTGGCGATGACGACGCGGTCGCGCACGGGCTTCAATGCCCGGCCGAGGAGCTCTTCATTGGTGTAGGGGCCGTACATTTCGGCCGTGTCGAAGAAGGTGATACCGAGATCGACGGCACGGTTCAGCGTCCTGATCGACTCGTTTTCGTCACTGGCGCCATAGGCGAAGCTCATGCCCATGCAGCCGAGGCCGACGGCAGAGACTTCAAGGTCGTTTCCGAGTTTGCGGGTTTTCATGCGGGGCTCCTTTGTGAGCGAAAGGTCAAACCACGGTCGATGCCGGGTACTGATGAAACCTAGCGCCCCATCAGCCTTCAAAAAATAGGTGCAATCCGTAACAGGCTGTTCTAATCGTTCGATCAATGAACCGCACGCAGCTTGCCCAACTCGTCGTTCTCGCCGCCGTTTCCGAACGACGAAGTTTTCGCGCGGCCGCCAAGGAGCTGGAAATTGCGCCATCTGCCGTCAGCCACGCGATCTCGCGCCTGGAAGAAAGCCTCGGCGTCCGGCTGCTGGCACGGACGACGCGCAGTGTCGCGCCGACGGAGGAGGGGCGTCTGCTGCTGCAGCGCCTGAAGCCGGCGCTTGATGAAATCGGGATCGCGCTAGAAGCGGTCACCGAGGCGGGTGGAAGGCCGGCCGGAAATCTGCGCATCTCCGCGCCGCGTTTTGCCTCGGATATCCTGCTTGCGCCGCGGCTTGGCGAATTCCTGAACCGCTATCCTGATATCACGCTCGAAATCGCCAATGAGGATGGGTTCACCGATATCGTTCGGGAAGGATTCGACGCCGGCATTCGCCTGGAGGAGAGCCTCGAGGCGGACATGATCGCCGTGCGGGCCTCGCCGAATCTGACCACGGTGATTGCGGGTTCTCCCGACTATTTTGAGCGGCACCCGAAACCCTTGCATCCCTCCGATCTGGTTCACCACCGCTGCATCAAGCGGCGTTTTACAAACGGCACGATCTATCGCTGGGAATTCGAAAAGGACGGCCAGGAGCTGGTTGTGGGAGTCGATGGTCCCTTGATCGTCAGTGAGGACAGGCTGGGATTGATCGCGGCGCTGAATGGCGTGGGGCTCGCCTATCTGTTCGACCTGCGCGTCGAGCACGAACTGGCAAGCGGCAAGCTCGTCCGTGTGCTGGAGGACTGGTGTTCGCCCTATCCGGGGCCATTCATCTACTATCCGAGCCGGCGCCAGATGCGGCCAGCTCTGCGTGCCTTCATCGACTTCTTCCGTTATGTCGGGTGAAGCGGAGGGATGCCGTTGGGCATCCCGCCGGATCGACGGTCAGGCCGCGGCCTTCTGGTTGGCAGCCGTCATGGCCAGCTTCGACAATGTCTTGTCGGTTGCCGCTTCTTCCTGCAGCGTCTTGTCGAGCAGGGCAACGACGTCCTTCTTGCCGAGGGTCTGCGCCCAGGTCTTCAGCGTGCCGTAGCGGGCGATCTCGTAGTGCTCCACTGCCTGCGCAGAGGAGATGAGACCGGCATCGATAGCCGGCGAGCCCTTGAACTCATCGATGATCTCTTCGCCCTCGGCAATGATGCCCTGGATCGCCTCGCAGGTCTTGCCCTGGGCGCGCTTGCCGACGAGGTCAAAGACCTGCTGCAGGCGCTCGACATGTCCCTCGGTCTGCTCGCGATGCTTTTCGAAGCCGGCCTTCAGCTCTTGCGATTGAGCCGCCCGCGCCATTTTCGGCAGGGTGCGCAGGATTTGCCGCTCGGCAAAATAGATGTCCTTGAGCGTATCGTAGAATAGATCGTCGAGGGTCTTTTCTTTGGCCATTGTCTCTACCTTCCTGGGTGTGGGGGATCCGCGCTTCCTTGGTGGGGAGCTACGGACGCTAGGGAAAGACAAGAGGTAGCTAATTGTTCCGGTCGTTTTCGGGTTGCGTTGATCGCCGGGGGAGGCAGAGTGAGACGTTCAACCAACGGGAGCTTTTCGTGAAGAAACCTGGATCGATGAAGGGCCTGGAGGAACTCGGGCGTGCGCGCCTTTCGAAGAATTTCTTCCTCCGTGATTTCCTGCATTCCGAAATCGCCGATTTCTATCGCATTCCGAATATCCCCGAAAATCCCGATCTGGCGATCGAAGCGGGAAGGCGGCTCTGCGAGGAGTTGCTGGAACCGCTGCAGGCGACGTTCGGCCGGCTGCACATCCGTTCCGGCTATCGCTCGCCTGAGGTCAACCAGTTCGGCAACCGCAACAACCTCAACTGCTCGTTAAATGCCGCGACGGCCGCCGATCACATCTGGGACCTGCGCGATTTCGATGGCTGCATGGGTGCCACCGCCTGTGTCGTCGTCCCGTGGATGGTCGACAACTACAGCAACGAAGAGGACTGGCAGAGGCTGGCATGGTGGATCCACGATCATCTGCCCTATGCCTCGCTCTGCTTCTTCCCGAAGCTCTGGGCCTTCAACATCCAATGGCACGAACGCCCGCGCCGGGTCATCCAGAGCTATGTGAGGCCACGCGGCATCCTGACGAAGCCGGGCATGGGGAACTGGGAGGGCAGCCACGCCGGCTTGTATGAGGGCTTCCCGCCGCTCAGAAATTGATGCGGTAGCGGATGTGCCCGTCGTTCTCGACATAGCTGTCGTAGAGCGCCCGCGCCGTCTTGTTCTGTTCGCTGGTGTGCCAGTAGAGCCGCGACCAGCCGTTCTTCTTGCAGAGCGAAACGAGATCGTCCATCAAGGCGCGGCCCGCACCCTTTCCGCGTGCGGCCGGATCGACGAAGAGGTCTTCGAGATAGCAGTCCTTGCCACGGATCCAGGTGCCCTCATGCGTCAGGCTGAGGGTGAAACCCATCATCTTGCCGTCCACCTCGGCGACACGCATGAAGATCGCAGACGCCGGATCGAAGACCCGGCGCCATGTCGCATCGGTGATGTCAGGATCGACCGTGACCTCGTAGAAGGCGAGATAGCCGGCCCAAAGCTCGCGCCAGCGCGCTTCGTCCTCGGGCTTCGCATCGCGGATCGTCACGGTCATCGGTCCCTCCCGTCAGGCGGCGCCGGCCCTGTCGAGCAGCGCCATCGCGTCATCGGAGAGTGAAAGCGTCGCTGACTTGGTCAAGCTCTGAAGCTGCGACAGGCTGGTAGCACTGGCGATCGGCGCCGTCACGCCCTTCTTTCTGAGCAGCCAGGCAAGCGCGATCTCTGCCGGCTTGGCGCCGGTTTCCGCCACGACCTTGTCGAGCGCTGCCAAAATGCGCAGTCCCTTGTCGTCGAGATATTGCGCCACCCGGCCTTCGCGGGCGCGGCCTTCCGTATCGGCCTTCGTGCGATACTTTCCGGAGAGAAAGCCGGCGGCAAGGCTGAAATAGGTGATGACGCCGATATCTTCCTTGACGCAGAGATCAGCCAACGGTCCCTCGAAGCTCGCGCGTGCATAGAGATTGTATTCCGGCTGGATGACATCGTAGCGCGGCACGCCGGCCCTCTCGGCAGCATCGAAGGACGCCTGAAGCTGCGTGGCGTCGAGATTGGAGCAGCCGATCGCGCGGATCTTGCCCTGCTGCTTCAGCTTGGCGAAGGCGCCGAGCGTCTCCTCATAGGGCGTGTTCTCGTCCGGCCAATGCGAGAGATAGAGGTCGATATAGTCGGTCTGCAGCCGGCGCAGCGAATCCTCAACCGCCTTCAGGATATAGGTTTCCTTCAGCGTCTTGCCCTGACCCATGTCGGAGCCGACCTTGGTGACGACGACAGCCTTGTGGCGGGACACCTTGCCGCGCTTCAGCCACTTGCCGATGATCTCCTCGGACTCGCCGCCCTTGTTGCCCGGCACCCACGCTCCATAGACGTCGGCCGTGTCGATCGTGTTGAAGCCCGCGTCGAAGAAGGCATCGAGAATATCGAAGGACGTCTTCTCGTCGGCGGTCCAGCTGAAGACGTTGCCGCCCAAGACGATCGGGGCGATCGAAAGGCCGGTTTTTCCAAGACGGCGCATATCCATAGCGCTCTCCTAAAGTGCAGGATTGATTGAAATCGTTGACGCGGCAGAACACCGCCGAAGTCTAACCTAGCGTGGCTTCGAACGAATGGAAACCAACTCCGCGATTTGTGATCGCGCCATTGCGCCGCCGTGGCCGGCTTACTAAGGTGCGCAAAAATCGAACCAGAAGGACCCAGGCTAT
Organism: Rhizobium sp. 42MFCr.1; assembly: GCF_000377185.1. Classification (NCBI taxonomy): domain Bacteria; kingdom Pseudomonadati; phylum Pseudomonadota; class Alphaproteobacteria; order Hyphomicrobiales; family Rhizobiaceae; genus Rhizobium; species Rhizobium sp. 42MFCr.1. The sequence goes on along the minus strand of NZ_KB897819.1, from coordinate 130,921 downwards.
GCTGCGTTTTGGTATTCTTTCGACCGCAAAGATCGGCCGTGAACTCGTCGTACCCGCCATTCAGGATGCGGAAAACTGCGTCGTGACGGCCGTTGCGAGCCGCGATCTGGCGAGGGCTCGCGAGATGGCGGATCGTTTTTCCGTTCCGCACGCCTTCGGCTCCTACGAGGAGATGCTCGCTTCCGACAAGATCGATGCCGTCTATATTCCGCTGCCAACCTCGCAGCACGTCGAGTGGACGATCAAGGCCGCCGATGCCGGCAAGCACGTGCTCTGCGAAAAGCCGATCGCGCTCAAGGCAGACGAGATCGACAGCCTGATTGCCGCCCGCGACCGCAACAAGGTTCTCATCACCGAAGCCTACATGGTCACCTACGCACCGGTCTGGCGGAAGGTTCGCTCGCTGATAACGGACGGCGCGATTGGCACAATCCTGCATGTTCAGGGCGCCTTCACCTATTTCAACCGCGACCCCGGCAACATGCGCAACATTCCCGAACTCGGCGGCGGCGCGCTGCCTGATATCGGCGTCTATCCGACGATCGGCACACGCTTTTCCACCGGCAAGGAGCCGCTGCGCGTCCAGGCCGTCACCCGCCGCGACCCGGAATTCGGCACCGACATCTATTCCAGCGTCAAGGCCGATTTCGGCGATTTTGAACTGACCTTCTATATCGCTACCCAGATGGCGAACCGCCAGGTCATGGTTTTCCATGGCACCGACGGCTTCATCGAGGTGAAGTCACCGTTCAATGCTGACCGCTGGGGCGCCGAGGAGATCGAACTCACCAACCGCAGCCACAATGAATCAACGCTCTTCCGCTTCCCCGACAGCCGCCAGTACAAGCGCGAAGCCGAGGCCTTTGCGCGCGCTGCCAAGGGTGAGAATGAAGAGGTGGTGACGCTGGAGAGCTCGAAGCTCAGCCAGAAGTTCATCGATGCGATCTACCGCGCCAGCGAGAAGGACGGCTGGGAGCCCGTCTGAGCTCAGTCGCCTCGAAAAACGAAGCGGGAATAGCCGACGAAGCTGAAGACCGTGGACGCGGCGGTGGAAAGAACCATCGCCGCGAGTGGCTGCAAGTCAGGTAGCCGCAGCAGCAGCGCCGAATAAAGCCCATAGTTCACCAGCGCCGCCGTCACCCCGACGGAGCCGTAGCGAAATCCCTCGACGGCGAGCGAGTGTCCCGAGCGATCGAAGGTGAATGTTCTGTTGAAGATCCACGTCGCTGCCATTGCCAGAGCGATCGCGATCACGCGAGCAATGAATGGGCCAAGCGGCGTGATATGCAGCAAGAGCGCAAGAACGCCCGCATCGACCATAAAGCCAAGGCCGCCAGCAATCCCGAAGCGGAGCAGCTTCTTCATCTGGTGCTGATCTTGGCCGACTGTTGATGATAATCGTCGAGATCATCAGCCAGCAAGGGTGTCTGCTCGCGCGGGCGCGGAGCCATAAGGCTCATATAGTGGATGCGAAGCTGCTCTGCGCGGGCGCGCGAAACGGAATCGAGGATCACGCCGGCGGTAAACATCATGAACGACACCATGATCAGTGCCATAGACAGGACCCATGTCGGCATTCGGCTGACGAGACCCGTTTCAAAATACTCGAAGAGGACGGGCGTCATGAATCCGAGACTCGCTGACATAAAAATCGCGCTGATGATGCCAAAGAACACGAAGGGCCGCGTTTCCTTCATCAGCATCGCGAACATCCAGAGGATCTTGGCGCCATCCTTGAAGGTCGAAAGCTTCGAGTGAGAACCTTCCGGCCGACGGCCGTAATCCAGTTCCAGCTCGCTGACAGGCAGCTTCAGACGCGACGCATGCACGGACATTTCCGTTTCGATCTCGAAGCCTCCCGAGACGGCAGGGAAACTTTTGACGAAGCGTCGCGAGAAGACGCGGTAGCCCGAGAAGATATCGGTGAAATCGGTACCGAAGATCGTCCGGTACATCATGTTGAAGATCTTGTTGCCGAAGGCATGCCCCTGCCTGCCGGCATCCGAATGGACGCCGCGCCGTGTGCCGACGACCATGTCGGCGCGCTCCGTCAGCAGGGTGCGGATCAGTTCCTCAGCATCGTCGGGCGAGTAGGTGCCGTCGCCATCGGCCATGATGTAGATGTCGGCGTCGATGTCGGCGAACATGCGCCGGACAACGTGGCCTTTGCCCTGCCGACGTTCGCGCGCCACGTGGGCACCGGCAAGCATCGCGTGGAGTGCCGTGCCATCCGTGGAGTTGTTGTCGTAGACGTGGATGGGGGCGCCCGGCAACGCAGACTTGAATCCCCGGACAACGGCGCCGATCGTCGAGGCCTCGTTGTAGCAGGGCAGGAGCACGGCAATATTCAGATTGTCGATACGCGATCCGGTCATGATCACACCCGCGGCGAAGAAATCTCGGCAAGAATAGACGGCGCGCGTTAACAAGTGGCTATGGAGCCGGCGAAAACTGCGCGTGAGCAGGACTTTTACGGTTTCTTGACCGGCGAACGGTAGGATCTTGGCACTCAAACGGTGAGATCCGCTTCATGACGAATGTAGCCCAGATGATCCCTGGTTCCACATCGGCATCGCCGATCGCCAAGCTGCGCGCCATGATGACCCGGTTATGGCCATCGGTGCTTTTTTACAGCGCTGTCCTTATTGCCGCGATCCTCGCTCTGAAGCTGCCTAGCGCGACCGACTACGTCGGCGCCGATAATGATGACGGCATGCGGCTTGTCGAAGTGCGTGATTTCCTGAATGGGCAGGGCTGGTTCGACCTCATGCAATACCGCATGGGACTCGGTGATGGTACGCTGATGCACTGGTCCCGGCTGATCGACCTTCCGATCGCGACGCTGATCCGGTTTTTCGGCTTCTTTTTCCCGCAAGAGCGGGCAGAGGCGGTTGCGCTGGCCGTCTGGCCGCTGTCGCTGATCGTTCCGAGCCTGTGGGCCATGGGACTTGCCGGCCGCCGCATCGGCGGCACGTTCGGCATGCATGTCGCCTTGGGGCTCACCGCTCTGCTCCTGGTTCCGAACAACCGCTTTCTGCCGGGCGCCATCGACCACCATAACGTCCAGTTTGCACTGGTCGCCATCATGACGGCGATGTTGCTCGACGAAAACCATCGGCCGCTCAGCTACGCCGTCGCCGGGCTGGCGGCCGCGATGGCGATCGCGATTGGGGCCGAAACGACGCCGTTCGTGGCGGTGGTATGCGTTGTCGTCGCCGTTTCGTGGGCTTGGGAAGGCGAGCCGTTCGCGCGCGCTGCCAAGGCTTTCGGGCTCGCCCTGGCTCTGTCCATCAGCCTGCTTTTCGTCGGAACCGTACCGCCAAGGCTTTATTCGGCCGTGACCTGCGATAACCTGTCGCTCGGCTATTACAGTCTTGCGGCCATCGGCGGCGGGCTGTTGCTCTTTGCCGCCACGTTCGCGAGCGGACGGAGCCGACTGCTGCGATTTGCGGCCGTCGGCGGGATCGGCGCGGTCGTGCTCGTCTCCGCCGTCACGATCGCTCCGCAGTGCCTTCATAGTCCGCTGGCCGACCTCGATCCGCTTCTTGTCGAGCTCTGGTTAGACCGCGTGCAGGAGGCACAGTCGATCCTTGGCGCCAATTGGCAGGACCCTTTTACGCTTGGCTTCTACTATTCGACTGGGGCTTTTGCGCTTGCCGTCTGCGTGTTCCGCCTCGCTTACGGCGATCGCGTGCGGGTCCATCTTGTTCTGCTGTCCCTTCTCGCCGTCAGTTGGACAATCGCCGCGGTGCAAGTGCGCGGCACCGCGTTTTCCAATCTTCTTGCAATCCTGCCGCTGACATTGCTGATCATCGACATGCGCCGGTTATCGGCCAGTGACAGCGAAGATGTCGCGGCCGCCTTTTGCTACCTTTCCACGGTTCTCTTAAGCGTGGCGGCGGTGTGGGGGTTAGCGGGGGGGCTTATCGGCATGCAGATGGGGAATGGTGAAAGCATCCTGCAGACCGCACCGGCAAAACCGTCCTGCTCGTCGAAGTCGTCGATCGCGCCTTTGGCCGATTTGCCGGCCGGCCTGGTGGTCGCGCCGTCGGACGTCGGTGTGTCGATCCTTCGCTTTACCGGCAATCGCATACTGGCGGCGCCGTATCATCGAAACCAGGGCGGCATGCTGACGGAAATACATATTGGCCTGGCAGAACCGCAGGAAGCCGAGGCCTTCCTGAAGGGGGTCGGGGCTACGGTCCTTGCCTATTGCGCCGACAATCCGCAGACCAGGGAGCTTACGAAAATGAAGCCGGACGGCCTCTATGCGCAACTGGCGAAGGGCGTCGTTCCGGCTTACCTGCAATCCATACCGACGCCCGGGGGCGCGCCCATCCGGCTCTTCCGTTACATGCCCACCGGCTCGTAAGGCCTAGATGAAGCGTCGGCGGTCCCGGCTGCGATCGAAGGCGTAGAGGCCAAGCAGGCAGATCATGAGACCAGCGTCATAGCAGACGATGGCGGCCGCAAGATCAAGAATGGATGTGGATGAGACCCAGGCCGCACCAGCATAGGCGACGCAGATGAGGCAGCCGACCAACACCATCGAAAAGATCGAGCGCATTGGCGCGGTAGCGAAACCAAGTGTTGTGGTCGTCAGAGCGATCATCAGCCTCTCCTGAGTCGCGGCAGCATAGGCGTGTCCATCTTACCGAACAATTAATCTCGCGGCTTATTACCTTTTTCCCCAGTGGTTGCAACCGGCACGATTCCGGCCTGCAGCACAAAGGCAAGCGAGGTCAGCCCAAGAATGCTCTCTGCCGTGGTGCCGGTGGCGTGGACCCGAGAGATTCGAAGTGGCAGGACCGAGCCGTCTGGAACCGAAGCAAAGGTGAGCGCCTGCCCAGACGCCACGGTCACGACAAGGTCTCCACCGATGCCGACAGAGACTGCCCTCGTGATCTCAACGAGGTCAAGACTGTCATTGGGGATGATGGCGAAACCGGCGCTCGCGGGACCGGTGAGCGAAGGGCCATGGGAGGCGAAACGGTCGGACATGGAAAACTCCTCTTGTCGGTTGTCCGATCTTCGCTCCGCAAGGATTGCCGAGGGAAACGGAGAGGTGATCGATTCGCCTGCTTTCCGGTTCGGCCGATCTAAGCTGTTGATGCTGAACGAAAAATAAGGGTGCCGCCGTTTTTGGCTACGGAAGAGCGCATAAAATCATCCCCCTTTGGAGGCTGCTCTTTGCCGCCTCATCGGCTAGAACAGGATCATGAGCAACGTCTTCGAGAATGATTCGCCGAGCAATCTTACCGAGTACTCGGTTTCGGAGCTGTCCGGCTCGATCAAGCGCACGGTCGAGACAGCCTTCGACCAGGTGCGCGTGCGCGGCGAAATTTCCGGATACCGGGGCCCGCACTCTTCCGGTCACGCCTATTTTTCCTTGAAGGATGACCGTGCCCGTATCGATGCCGTCGTCTGGAAGGGCAACTTCTCAAGGCTGAAATTCCGTCCCGAGGAAGGGATGGAGGTAATCGCCACCGGTAAGATCACGACCTTCCCGGGTTCATCGAAATATCAGATCGTCATCGAGACGCTGGAGCCGGCCGGCGCCGGCGCGCTGATGGCGCTGATCGAGGAGCGCAAGCGCCGGCTTGGCGCCGAGGGCCTGTTCGACCCGTCCCGCAAGCGGCGGCTTCCCTTCATGCCAAAGGTGATCGGTGTCGTGACGTCGCCCACAGGCGCCGTCATTCGCGACATTCTCCACCGCATCTCCGATCGCTTCCCGGTTCATGTCATTGTCTGGCCGGTAAAGGTGCAGGGCGAAGGCTCGGGCGAGGAAGTCGCCAATGCCATCCGAGGCTTCAATAGCTTCGAGACGCGTGGGGACATGCCCCGCCCTGATGTCCTGATCGTCGCGCGTGGCGGCGGCAGCCTCGAGGATCTCTGGAGCTTCAATGACGAAATCGTCGTTCGCGCGACGGCCGAAAGCCAGATTCCGCTGATCTCTGCGGTCGGCCACGAAACGGATTGGACGCTGATCGACTACGCTGCCGATGTGCGTGCACCGACCCCGACCGGTGCGGCTGAAATGGCCGTTCCCGTGAAGGCCGAACTGGAGGCGCAGACGGCCGCTCTTGGCGCCCGCCTACAGGGTTGCATGAGCCGCCGCATGGATCACCATCGCCAGTCCGTCCGGGCGCTGGTCCGCGCGCTGCCGTCGCTGGATCAGCTCTTGGCGCTGCCGCGTCGCCGGTTCGACGAGGCTGCCGCCGGTCTCGGCCGCGGCCTCGAACTCAACACGATCAACAAGCGCCGCAGCTTCGAGCGAACGGCGGCGCATTTGCGGCCCGATGTCCTCTCGAACCGCATCACCGAGCGCCGCCAGTATCTCAACGAACGGATCACGCGTGCGGAGCGCACGATCGAGCGTTTTATCGAGCGTTCCAGAGCTCCAGTCAGTCGTGCGGATGCTATTTTTGCGACATTGCCGGCTCGTCTGAAGACGCAGACATCGCGGCTGCGCGACCGTCTCGCCAATCTATCGCGTCACGCCGACACAGCGGTGGCGCATCAGCTGACGCGGGCACGCGGCGAGGTCGCGGCGCAGTATCGCGTGCTGCAGTCGTTGTCCTACGAGAATGTCTTGAAGCGCGGCTTTGCAGTTATCCGGGACGATGAGAATAGGCCGGTGTCACAGGCTGCAATGTTGTCCGCAGGCTCGGGTATCTCAATCCAATTCGCGGATGGTCGCGTCGGCGCGGTGACCACCGAGGGGCTCCCGTCTTCATCCACGCCGAAGAAACGAGCACAAAAACCACAGGATGAGCAGGCGCCGCCAAAGCAAGGCACTCTCTTCTAGATAGGTGCTGACGACCCAATCCTGGGCGACATCATTGAAATGCAACATATACGTGTCATTATCCCCGATAAACGGGAGGACGTGACATGAGACTTGCATCCTTCAATGTCGAAAACCTGTTCGACCGCGCAAAGGCGATGAACCTGGAAACCTGGGCCGACGGCCGGGTTGTTCTCGACCGCTTTGCCGAACTGGAGAAATTGCTGGGGCAGGTGACCTACAGCGAAGCCGACAAGGCGCGCATGGCCACGCTGATTATCGAGCTCGGCATGGAGGAGAGTGATACGGGTCCCTTCGTCATTCTTCGGCGCAACAGGGGCAGTCTTCTGAAACGGCCGAGAGCCGGCGGCGTGGTCATCACCGCCAACGGTCGCATCGACTGGGTCGGATCGCTGGAATTGCGTGACGAGCCGATCAACGAGATCGCCATGCAGAACACGGCGCGCGTCATGAGTGATCTCGAGGCCGATATTCTCGGCATCGTTGAAGTCGAGAGCCGGCCTGTGCTCACCGCTTTCAACACCCAGGTGCTGCCGGCCGTTGGCGGCAACCCCTTCACGCAGGTCATGGTGATCGACGGAAATGACGAGCGGGGCATCGATGTCGGGCTGATGACCCGAAAGGGTTTAGCGCTCGACATCATGCGCAGCCACGTCGATGACAGGGACGCGGCAAGCAACCCGATCTTCTCGCGCGATTGCCCCGAATATTACGTGACGACGCCCGGGGGAACGACGCTGCTTGTCATGGTCAATCATTTCAAGAGCAAGGGTTTCGGCAGCGCTCAGTCCTCCGATGCTCGCCGGCACGCGCAAGCGCAGCGGGCGCGCGAGATCTACGAGAAGCGTCTCGCGGAAGGATTCGACCACATCGCACTGATCGGCGACCTCAACGACACGCCGGATAGCGCCCCGCTGGCGCCGTTGAAGGAGAAGGATGCCTTTACGCATCCCGCGTTCGATGACGGCGGCTTTCCTGGGACCTTCGGTCTTGGCAACGCCGGAAACAAGATCGACTACCTGTTCCTGTCGCCGAAGCTCTTTGACAAGGTCGAGCGAGGCGGTGTCTTCCGCAAGGGCGCCTGGCCCGGAAGCCGGCCGAAACGCTGGGAGACCTATCCGGAACTCACCGAGCCGAAACACGCGGCGTCGGATCATGCCGCCATCTGGGTTGACCTGCACATCTGAGGCCAAAGACAGGGAGGCTGCCGTCCGTCGATGTCACGGCACACGAGGAGGGCTGCTGGCCCGGCTACTCGAATGTCGCCAGAAACTTGCGTAGCAGGGCGTCGAGCTGGGCCTTCTCCTCCGCGCTGAAACCCTGCGTCAAGCGTTGCTGATTGGCGACGTGGAGGCCGACGGCACTTTCCACGGCGGCAAATCCGGCTTCGGTCAGGGCGATGAGAACACTTCGCCGATCATCCGGATTGAGAACGCGCTCGACCAGGCCCGCTTTCTCCAACTGGTCGATCCGGTTGGTCATGGTGCCGGAACTGACCATCGTCATGGAGAGCAAATCGCCGGGGGAGAGCCGATATGGCGCGCCTGAACGCCTGAGGGTTGCCAGCACATCGAAGGACGAGGAGGAGAGCCCCTGCTGCTGCAGCACGTGGTCGACCTCGCGGGCGAGGTGCGTCGTCAGCCGCTTCAGTCGCCCCATAATGCCCATCGCCTCGGTATCGAGGTCGGGGCGCTCGTTTTTCCATTGCGCAAGTATCTTGTCGACGCGATCCATCGGTCAGCCCGTTCTTCTGCGAAGACTGTTATCATCGCGTATCTTGACGTCAAGATAAATGGCGCTACATTGTATTTATCTTGATGTAGAGATTCTTGAGATGAAGAAAACTCAAGCACCGCTTTCCGAGGTGCTGATCACGGCGTTGGCTCCGACGATCTGGGGCAGCACCTATTTCGTCACGACATCCTTTCTTCCGCACGGATATCCGCTGACGGTCGCCTTCCTGCGGGCTCTGCCGGCCGGGCTTCTGCTGCTTGCGATCGTCCGGCAGCTGCCGCAGGGAATCTGGTGGCTTCGCGCCTTCGTGCTCGGCGGCCTGAATTTCTCGTTCTTCTGGGCAATGCTGTTCGTGTCGGCCTATCGTCTGCCGGGCGGTGTTGCCGCGACCGTCGGAGCCATTCAGCCGCTCATCGTCATCCTGCTGTCGCGCATCTTCCTCGGCCGGCCGATCCACGCCGTTGCCGTTGGGGCCGGCGTGGTCGGGATGACAGGTGTGGCACTTCTCGTGCTCACACCCAATGCGGCGCTCGATCCGATCGGCGTTGCCGCCGGCATTGCGGGGGCGGTTTCGATGGCATTCGGCACGGTGCTGACGCGACGTTGGGTTCCGCCGGTTTCGAATCTGGCCTTTACCGCATGGCAACTCACGGCCGGCGGCATCCTGCTCGCGCCCGTCGCCTTCTTCGTCGAACCCACACTGCCGGTGCCGACCGCGGCCAATGTGCTGGGCATCGCCTATCTTGGCCTGATCGGCGCAGCGTTCACCTATTTGCTGTGGTTCCGGGGGCTCGCGCGTATCGAACCGTCAGCTGCGGCCTCGTTGGGCTTCCTGAGCCCGGTCACCGCCACCTTTATCGGTTGGCTGGCTCTCGGGCAAAGCCTGACGCCCGCGCAGATCTTTGGCTTCGCGATGGTGCTCGCGAGCGTCTGGCTCAGTCAGCGCACGATGTCGGTCAGGCCCACTCGCCCTGACGCATCACCGGAACCCGCGAGCCGTCCGGCTTGATGCCGTCGATATCGACCTGGCCGGAGCCGATCATCCAGTCGATGTGGATCAGGCTCGAGTTGCCGCCTTGCGCCTTGATCTGCTCCTGCGTCAGGCTTGCGCCGTTGACGAAGCACTTCGAATAGCACTGGCCGAGCGCGATGTGGCACGAGGCGTTCTCGTCGAACAGCGTGTTGTAGAAGAGAATGCCGCTGGCCGAGATCGGCGAGGAATGCGGCACCAGCGCCACTTCGCCCAAGCGGCGCGCGCCCTCATCGGTATCCAGCACCTTGTTCAGCACTTCCTCGCCACGCGAAGCCTTCGCTTCGACGATCCGGCCGCCTTCGAAGCGAACCCGGATGTTGTCGATCAGCGTGCCCTGATGGGACAGCGGCTTGGTGCTCGAAACATGGCCTTCGACGCGCAACGCATGCGGGGTCGTGAAGACTTCCTCGGTCGGAATGTTCGGATTGCAGGTAATGCCGTTCTTGGCCGTCGACGAGCCGCCGTGCCACTCGTGACCGTCGGCAAGACCGACCGTCAGATCGGTGCCAGGTCCCCTGAAGTGCAGCGAGGCGAAGCGCTCGCCATTCAGCCAGTGCGAGCGTTTGGCGAGATTGGCATTGTGCTCGGCCCAGGCCGCAATCGGGTCTTCGACATCGACGCGCGACGCCGCGAAGATCGCCTTGGCGAGCTTGGCAACGGCGATTGCTTCCGGATCGTCAGGGAAGACGAGCGCTGCCCAGGACGGGTTGGGGTAGGAGACGATGTTCCAATTGATGTCGAAATTCGAGATCTTTTCCAGCGCCGGCTTGTAGGCCGCCGAGTTCGCCCGGTTGGCACGGCCGACCTTTGCCGGATCCTGTTCCGAAAGCAGCATCGGATTGTCGCCAGAAACCGCAAGGCGTGCAGTGCCTTTGGCATAGGCCTTGGCCATGCCGTCGTAGAGCCAGTCGGAGGCGCGATCGAAGCTCTGATCACTGCCATATCGGTAGCGCGCCAGCGTCGAATCCTCGTCCGAATAGAACGCCGTCACCAGCCCGGCACCTGCCATATAGGCATGCTGGGTAATCAGGCGCACGAGGGGCAGGGCGACGACCGGGGCCGTGATCACGAGATCCTGGCCCGTCTGCAGCTGCAGCCCGACCTTGACGGCCACCTCCGCCAGTTTCTCAAGCTTTACGGGATCCACGGAGGTCTGGCTTTGCGGCATGAAATTCATGATCGGTCACTCCTCGAACAAAACGGATTGGCCGGTAGACTTAGACCCCTTTACGGCGAAATTGAAGCTCGCTTGTCGACCGATGGCAGCTCTTTGCCGCCATCGGCCCACACGCGGGATTAGGCCGCCGAAACGGATGGCTGCTGCAACAGCACCGCGTCGTGGCGCTTCAGGAAGGCCATCAGCCGGTCGGCATAGTCAGGTCCGACGGCGGCCTTCACGCTCGGTCTCTCGGACAGCGCTGTCCGCCAGGCCTGGACGCGGGGCAGGCCGGCAAAAATGCCGCTGCCGCCGATGGCGTCGAAGACGTCGAAGTAGCGAAAGATCGGCGCAAACACGGCATCGACCAGGCTGAAGTCCACGCCCGCAAAGTAGGGGCCATCCTTCAGTTCCGCCTCGATGGTGGCGAACTTTGATGCGAGCACCTGCCGCTTCGCCTCCAGCTGCGCGCGATCCTGCGTCGTTTCGTAGACCCAGAGATCGGAGAGGATCGAAGAGCCGAACTCCATCCAGCCGCGGTGGCGGGCGCGTGTCAGCGGGTCGGATGGATGAAGGCGGCGGCCGTCCTGCGTCTCCTCCAGGTATTCACAGATTACGCTGCTTTCAAAGAGCACGTCCTGACTGCCGTCGCTGAGGCGAATGCAAAGCAGAGGCACCTTGCCGAGCGGCGAGACCTCAAGGAACCAGCGCGGTTTGTCCGCGAGGTCGATATTCACGCGCTCGAACGGCACTCCTTTTTCCGCAAGCGCGATCGCGGCGCGCTGTACGTAGGGGCAAAGGTGGTGGCTGATGAGCAGCAGAGCGGAACCGGATACTTGAGGTGGCAAATGATCCATCGTGGCAATCTCCATTGTAGATGCAATTGCATGTAATAACTGTTGCGCCAGGATTCAAGATAGATGTAAATGCATGTATGGGTGAAAAGACGAATAGAGCCACGCCCTCCGATGCGGTGATCGATGCCTGGATCGGGCTGATGCGCGCGCAGCAGCGACTGCTCGGTCAGATCGAAGCGGATCTCAAGCAGGCCGGGCTCCCAGCGCTCGGCTGGTACGACGTGCTCTGGGAACTGGTGCGGTCGCCGCAGGGCAAGTTGCGGCCATTCGAGATCGAAGAACGAACGTTGCTAGCCCAATACAATCTTTCGCGACTGATCGACCGCCTCGAGAAGGCAGGGCTGGTGCAGCGCCAGAGCTTCGATCAGGACGGGCGCGGGCAGTGGGTGGTCGTTACCGAGGAGGGACGCGCGCTGCAGAAGCGCATGTGGAAGGTCTATGCCAGAGCCATCGAGGAAAACTTCGGCGCCAAGCTGAGCGAGGTCGACGTCGCGACGCTGACCTCGCTGCTGTCACGCTTCAGCTGAGATCAGGCAATGAGGGGCGCGGCGGCAGCCTTCAGCGTCTTCAACGCGTCCTTCGGGTCCAGCCGAACCTGCAGGCCGCGTTGCCCGCCGTTGATGTAGACCTGCGCCTCCGTCAGCGCTGTTTCCTCGATTGCTGTCGGGACGAGCTTCTTCTGGCCGAACGGGCTGATGCCGCCGACGTGGTAGCCAGTCAGGCGCTCGGCATCGGCGGGCTTCATCATGTTGGCGGACTTTCCGCCGAAGGCGCTTGCGAGCTTCTTCATGCTGACTTCACGATCCGACGGCACGACGACGCAGACCGCTTTGCCGTCGACCTCCGCCATCAGCGTCTTCAACACGCGATGCGGCTCCTCGCCAAGCGCTTCTGCCGCCTGCAGGCCAACGCGCTCCGCATTCGGATCATAGTCGTAGGTATGGACCGTGAAGGCAATTCCGGCTTGGCTCAGAACCTGCGTGGCGCGTGTGGTTTTCGACATCGATCAGGCCTTGAAGAAGCTGCCGTAGATCTCGGGCTTGAAGCCGATGAGCAACTTGCCGTCTGCCTCGACAACCGGCCGCTTGATCATCGATGGCTGCTCCAGCATCAGCGAGATCGCCTTGCCCTCGTCGAGATTTTCGCGCTCGGCCTCGGGCAGCTTCCGAAAGGTCGTGCCTGTTCGGTTGAGCACCGTTTCCCACCCGGCTTCCTTCGTCCAGGCCTGCAGATGCGCGCGATCGATCCCGACAGCCTTGTAGTCATGGAACTGGTAGGCGACGTCATGCTCTTCCAGCCAGGTTCGGGCCTTCTTCATGGTGTCGCAGTTCTTGATGCCGTAGATGGTGACGGTCACTTAGTCCTCCAGCGTTCCAGGCTTGCGTGTTGCCTTGCTGGCGGTCTTGCAAGCAATCTTCATCAGGTCGGCGCGCCGGCGAACCAGCCGTTCGGAGCTGCGCGTCACGATCAGGCCGGCCTGTGGTGCACAAATCTCGATGCTGCCGTCAGCCATGCCGGGGCGGGTGATCAACGTGGCAAGCACATCGCCTTCGCCAACCCATTCGCCGATGTTGCGTTGGAAGAGAACCGTGCCGGCCTCCGGCGCGCGGACCACCTCGATATTGTCGAGCGGGACAGCGGGGCCATCGAAAGCGGGCAGCGAGACCGGGGCATCGATTGCGCCGCGGCTTGCCAGGAATTTCCACAATCCCTCGGCATCCTTCTTCGCCATCTCGGGATAGACGTCACGCCGGCCGCGAAGCTCGACGGTGACAGACAGCTTGCCGGGCAGGCGCGATTGTTTCTCTAGGGTCTCGTATTTCCAGGCAAAACCGACGGCCTCCTCGAAGGCGGAACTCTCGCCATCGGAGAGAAGAACGGCTTCCATCTCCATCGCAGAGGCCAGATCGGCCGCCTCCGGCCAGAATGCCTCGTCGATATAGGCATATTGCAGGGATTCATCATCGCAATGCAGATCGATCACCAGATCGCAGCCGAGCGCCATATGCAGCAGCTGGCGCTTCAGTTTTTCGACGGCCGAACGGCGCTCGAGGTCCTCAAGCAACCCGTCGCGATCCTTCACCGAGATCAGCGGAAACTCCCTGTTGAAATTGGTGCGCGATCCAAGATCGAAGCGGCCCTGAAGTTCGCCGAAATGCGACTGGGCCGCCCCGATCGGATTGGCATGCGGGACGACGATGAAGTCGCTCTTGATCTGACCGGCGTTTTCCGACTGGCGCAGTCTTTCACACAGGAAGTGAACCAACGCCGTGCCCGGCAGCTCGTTGGCGTGGAGAGCCGCCTGAATGTAGACCTTCGGTGCCTTGGGATCGCTGCCATTGAAATGAAGAACCGGCAAACGCCACTCGATACCCGCCGTGTCACCGGCAATAATGATCTCGGACGTGTTCATGTCGTTCTCCGCTTGATGCCTTGTCGCAGGAGCTTTAAGCGAGTTCGATAGCCGGAGGCAAGGTGTTATCCGCGCGCATGAAGCGGCCAGCGCCCGAGCTCTTCGTAGCCTGCTTGACCCCGGCGATTGTGCAGCAGAACGAATTCGCGCGCAGCCATCACGACCGGCCTCCGCAGGGCGATCCGCGGCACCACGTCCTTGTCGCAGAGGAGCGTGGCGTGAGGTTGAAAGTTCGGGTTCAGATTGGCGTCTGCGCCCAACCGGTGTATCTCGATCGCGATTTGCACATGCAGTTGCCGTAACAGTTCCCGTCCGCCATTGCCGGCGAGTACGATCGCGTTGTCCTGCGGCAGCAGGAAGGTGATGATATGGTCGAAGACGAGCTCGAACTGACACGCCTCGATCGCCGTTCCTGCCTGGCGTGCCGCCGCGATGACCCCTTCGGGAATGCGGGCGCTCTTGCCGACACAATAGAGCGAGACATGCACGGCCGCCGGCGGACGCGGCGATGCGAGGGGAAGGTGTTCCCGCTGTAGCCACTGCTGGATCGACACGCATTCGTCGAGCGATTGCGGATCCGGCAATATCGCAAAGAAAAGACTCTCTCTGGCGAAGCGCGATGGTTGTTGGCGCGTCTTCGGCGAAGCGAAATCGAAAGATGCCTGCTAACATTTGATCTTGAAATGGCAAGAACAAAAAAAGAACATACGGGCGAGCGATCGACCGGAGCAAGCTCGTGCGACGCAAGAAACGGGTTGAATTCGGGCCGCGACGGCACGATCTTCGGAGAAGAGCAGCAGGGAGGCAATGACCCATGCAACAGGCAATGCATCACTATCTGATTTTCGAGACGAGCGGTGGCTTCTGCGGCATCGCCTGGAATGATGTCGGCATTACGCGGTTTCAGCTGCCGACGTCGAGTGCCGAGGCAACCGAGCGATTGCTCCTTCGCCGCATTCCCGGCGCTGAGCCGGCAAAGCCGACGGCTGCCGTTGCCGAAGCTGTTGCCGCAGTGAAGCGCTATTTCAGCGGAGAGCCGACGGACTTCTCAACCGTAAAGGTCGATCTCGCTGGTCAGGATGCCTTCTTCAGGCAGGTTTACGATGCTGCCCGCCAGATCGGCTGGGGCCACACGACCACCTACGGTGCGCTTGCGAAACAACTCGGCGTAGGGCCGGAGGCCGCCCGCGACGTCGGCCAGGCGATGGCGAAAAATCCGGTCGCCTTGATCATCCCCTGCCATCGCGTGCTAGCGGCCGGAAACAAGATCGGAGGCTTCTCCGCGCCCGGCGGCTCAACGTCCAAGCAGAGGATGTTGGAGCTCGAAGGCGTTAGCCTGGCGCCGCCAAAGCCGGTGCAGCAGTCACTTGATTTCTGATGGATGTCGCCTCGATTGAGGCGACTCTCAAGTCATTCCCACTCGATGGTGCCGGGCGGTTTCGAGGTCACATCATACACGACACGATTGATGCCGCGCACCTCGTTGATGATGCGGGTTGCGGCGCGCCCGAGGAATTCCATGTCGTAGTGATAGAAATCCGCAGTCATGCCGTCGACGGACGTCACGGCGCGGAGCGCGCAGACGAACTCGTAAGTGCGGCCGTCGCCCATGACGCCGACGGTCTGGACAGGCAGCAGCACGGCGAAGGCCTGCCAGATGGCGTCGTAGAGGCCGGCCTTGCGGATCTCGTCGAGATAGATGGCGTCGGCTTCGCGGAGAATCTCCAGCTTTTCGCGGGTGATGCCACCCGGGCAGCGGATCGCGAGACCCGGACCCGGGAAGGGGTGGCGGCCGATGAACGAGTCGGGCAGGCCGAGCTCCTTGCCAAGCACGCGCACTTCGTCCTTGAAGAGTTCGCGCAGCGGCTCGACGAGCTGCATGTTCATGCGCTCGGGAAGGCCGCCGACATTGTGGTGCGACTTGATCGTCACCGACGGTCCGCCGGTGAAGGAAACGCTTTCGATCACATCAGGATAGAGCGTGCCCTGGCCGAGGAAGTCGGCGCCGCCGAGCTTCTTGGCCTCTTCCTCGAAGGTCTCGATGAACAGGCGACCGATGATCTTGCGCTTGGTCTCTGGATCGGAAACACCCTCGAGCTCGCCGATGAACTTGTCGGATGCGTCGACGTGGATGAGGTGCAGATTGTAGTGTTCGCGGAACATGGCGACGACGTTGGCCGCCTCGTCCTTGCGCATCAGTCCGTGGTCGACGAGCACGCACGTGAGCTTGTCGCCGATCGCTTCGTGGATCAGTAGTGCTGCGACCGAGCTGTCGACGCCGCCCGAAAGGGCGCAGAGGACGCGCTTGTCGCCGACCTGCTCGCGGATCGCTTCGACCGCCTTCTGGCGATAGGCCGACATCGACCAGTCACCTTTGATGCCGGCGATGTTGTGAATGAAGTTGCCGATCAGCTTGGCGCCATCGGGCGTGTGCACGACTTCCGGGTGGAACTGCACACCATAATATTTGCGCTTCTCGTCGGCGATGAAGGCGTAAGGCGCGTTCGGCGAAGTCGCGACGACCTTGAAGCCTTCAGGCAGCGCCGTCACGCGGTCGCCATGGCTCATCCAGACCTGATGGCGGGAGCCCTTCGACCAGAGGCCTTCGAACAGTTGGTTGTCTTCGTCGACTTCGAGGAAGGCGCGACCGAATTCGCGGTGATGACCGCTCTCGACCTTGCCGCCGAGCTGCATGCACATCGTCTGCTGGCCGTAGCAGATGCCGAAAACGGGCAGGCCGCTGTCGAAGATGATCTGGGGCGCGCGGGGCGAGCCTTCATCAACCGTCGAGGCCGGGCTGCCGGACAGGATCACGGCTTTCGGCTGCAGGCGCTTGAAGCCTTCTTCGGCGGACTGGAAGGGAACGATCTCGCAGTAGACACCCGTTTCGCGCACGCGGCGTGCGATCAGCTGGGTTACCTGGCTGCCGAAATCGACGATGAGGACGCTGTCTGGATGTGCTGTCTGGGTCATGGCGAGCCTTTAATGAAAAGCACCCGGTCTTGCAATGCGCGAAATCCCCCGGCCGAGGATTTTATTGTGCTGATTGTCCCTATCCCGCAGGGGTTAGAACCAGAATACGCCGTCTTCCAGAGCCGTAAACAGGCTGTCGACGGCATAGGAAAGCTTGCGGTCGATGACATGCAGGTATTCTGTCCAGCCGGAAATGTGCTGCAACTCTTCGACACCGTCGGAAATCCCGCGCAGGCCGATCAGCGGCAGTTCGTAAGCCTGGCAGGTGCGCAGGATTGCGAAGGTCTCCATGTCGACCATATCGGCGGCTATACCATTATAGGCCTGCCCGGACACGACGTTGCCGCCGGTCGACAGGCTTGCCTCCGGAATGCCTGGGATTCTAAGCGGCAGGTCGATGGTGGCAGGGAGATCGAGGAACGGCGTGCGCCCCTTCTCGAAACCGAGTGGCGATGCATCCATGTCGCGATAGGATACGGAGGTGGCCTGATAGACCTCGGTCTGCTCGAGCTTTGCCGAGCCCGCCGAGCCGAGCGAAACGACGAGGTCGGGCAACTCATCGGCCTGCGCTAATTGCGCCAGCGCCCGGGTGAGGACGATTGCCGCCTCGACGGGACCGACCCCCGTCATCAGCGGCTCGAAGCGGGAGCGTAGGAACGGACCGTACTCGGCCTCCGCCGCCATCACGAAGAGAATGGATTTGCCGGCGACCGATTTCAGCTCAAACTTCATCCCGAAATGCCCTCTCTGCCACGGATGATCATCATGGTGCTTGTCATGGAAGCGATCAGCTTTGCCGGTCCGTCGCCGATCGCATAGCCGCGCCCGTCCGCAACGATGATGTTCGATCCCGGCTTGGTGATTTCGCCCCTGAAGAGGAAGCGATCGCCACGGCCTGGCGACAGCAGGTTGACCTTGAATTCGATCGTCAGAACGGACGCCTCGGCGTCGATGACGCTGTAGGCCGCCAAGCCGCAAGCGGAATCGAGGGCAGCGGAGATCACGCCGGCATGCAGAATTCCGTGCTGCTGGGTGAGCTTGACGTCGAAAGGCAGTTCGATCTCCACCAACCCCCGCCCGACGCGGGTCAGTTCGGCGCCGAGCGTATGCAACGCCGCCTGGCGGGTAAAGTTCTGGCGGATTCGCTCGTGGAAATCGCCGCTGTCGTTGTCGGTCATCATCGCGCCTTTCTTGCGATCGCGAAAGTGGCATGCTGCGCCGCATCAGACAAGCGCTTCCCGGAAATCTGTTGGCAGAGTGCTCCCGTGCCATGCGGTCGCTTGTCTGACGCGCATGCAAGTGCCGGGCGTAAAGATTGGATTCAGTCTTTTTTGGTAAATCTCCGTTAGCCATTGCTTTTCGATGGGTCCCTGGCGGCAGCGAATCTGTCGTCGACAATTGTTTTGCGTGCGGGTTCTTATGCGTCTATTGGCTGCGCCAGCTTTCTTCCTTGCTTGTCTCGCCTTGTCGGGCTGCACGTCCAGTTTGGGACCGGACAGCCTCGTCGCGGGAATCCCGTCGCGGGAGACGACCAGCTCGGTCGCACGCCCAATCGCGCCCGTGCCGGCCAGCGTCATGCCGGCGAGCCCTGTTCCCTCACCTGATGTCGCAGAGGCGCCAACGCCAGCCGCGCCGCAACAGGAGGAATTGGCCTGGGCCGGCCCGGCGTCTCAGCCGCAAGCCTTCACACAACAGGCCGGAGTGGCCACCGCTCCCGTGCCGTCGGAAAGGCCGATGGCAACGGCAGTGCCAGCCGTCCTGACGCCCGCAGCGCCCGAAATTGACGAGACGCCGCGCACACGTTCGCGGATCTACAGTCATCGTTTCCGCGACGTCAAACCGATCAATTTCGGCTCTTCCTCGCCCAGAAAGCTTGCCGTCCATGGCGTCGACGTTTCGCGCTGGCAGGGCGACATCGACTGGGACAAGCTGAGAACGCAGGGTGCGAATTTCGTCTACATCAAGGCGACCGACGGCGGTGACCATCTCGATCCGATGTTCCGGAAGAACTGGCGCGACGCCAAGCAAGCTGGGATGAGGCGGGGCGCCTATCACTTCTTCTATTGGTGCCGCACGGCGGGCGAACAGGCGGACTGGTTCATCCGCAACGTTCCCCGCGAAGCCGGGGCTCTGCCACCGGTCATCGACGTCGAATGGAACGGCGAGTCGAGCTGCAAGCGGCGGGTCTCGCCCGAGAAGGTCCGTGAGAAGATGCAGGTCTTCATGGACAAGCTCGAGCAGCACTATGGCCAGCGGCCGATCATCTACACCGCGCCGGACTTCTATCGCGACAACCTCAAGGGCGCCTTCCTGAACTATCCCTTCTGGCTGCGTTCGGTTGCAGCCCACCCGTCGAAGGTTTATCCCGGACGCCGGTGGGTATTCTGGCAGTATTCGGGCTCCGGCATCTCGCACGGCGTTGATGGCCGCATTGACCTGAATGTGTTCCACGGCAGCGAAGCCGACTGGCACGACTGGGTCGCCAGATCGGACTGAGGTGCTGCTCGTCTCGCCCGCGCGAAACAACCGGGAGGTTCGCCATGGCAGAGGTTGTGCTGTTTCACCACGCGCTTGGATTGACGCGAGGCGTCATCGCTTTTGCTGGCGATCTGCGGGCCGCCGGGCACGTCGTACATACGCCTGACCTGGTTGCCGGCCGGACGTTCGACACGCTGGAGCAGGGCGTGCAGCACGCCCAGGAGACCGGCTTCGGCGAGATCATTCAGCGTGGAGCCCGCGCCGTGGATGGCCTTGCAGCCGATCTCGTCTATGTCGGGTTTTCCCTGGGAGTGCTCCCGGCACAATATCTGGCTCAGACGCGTGCCGGTGCGCGGGGTGCGATCTTCCTTCACGCCTGCTTGCCGCGTTCGGAATTCGGCTCGGCCTGGCCGAAAGGCTTGCGGGCTGAGATCCATGCCATGGACGCCGACCCGTTCTTCGTTGGAGACGGTGATATCGAGGCGGCGAAGGCGTTGGTTGCCGAGTCGTCGGATGTCAGGCTTTTCCTCTATCGGGGGGACGCGCATCTTTTTTCCGATCGGTCGCTCGCCGCCTTCGATCCAGCGGCGGCAGCCGTTCTCGAACGGCGCGTGCTCGATTTTCTCGCTGATCGCTAGTTCAAATAGACGATCGCGGCGTTGAGCAAGGTCGCGAAGCCAACCCAGGCTGCATAGGGCACGAAGAGCAGGGCGGCGGTCCGATCCGAATTCCAGCGGTTTGCGGCAAAGGCGAGGATCAGTCCGAGCAACAGCACAATGACGACGAGCGAGGCCGACAGCATTCGCAGGCCGAAGAAGAACGGCGACCATAGAAAGTTCAGCACCATCTGCCAGGCCCAGATAAGCATGCCGACAGACAAATGCCCGCGCAACCACGTCCGTGCCCCGGCAATACCAATCAAAACATAGAGGGTGAGCCAGACAGGTCCGAATATCCAATCAGGTGGATTGAACGGCGGCTTGGCGAGAGATTGATACCATTCCTCCGGCAGATTGTTGACGCCGATGGCGAGCCCCCCGCCGAGTGCGATGGCGACGAAGACGACGTAGGTCAGGGCTTTGCTCATTCGCCGGAAATAGGGCGGCTGGACTCTCCAGCCAGATCGCTAGCGATCTTTTGCGCACAATTTAGACGGCCGCAATGCGCACGATATGCTGGTCCCAGGTAACGTCGCTCTGCGTCGACAAAAATCCGCCTTCATAGGATGACACGGCAAAGCCGGCCTTGGCTGCGGCAATCCCTGCCGCATCCGGCACAATCTCTTCACGAAGCACGCGTCCGCTCTTCGCATCGATCGTCACGGACGCGCCGCCCTTGGGAGACGTGACGCCGACGAGCCCTTCACCGCGATTGATTGCGATCGCGCCGACATAGTTGGCAAGCCGGCGTGTCGTCTCCTCCGGCAGATCGACGAAGCGCAGGTCTTCGCCTTTGGCAAAGGAGCCGACGAGCGGCGGCAGGTCGTTGCGGTGCCCTTCATACTGGCAGGCAAACCAGATGCGGCCCCTCGCGTCGACATCGACGTGTCGGGTGGAGAGCTGCACCCACTGCGATGGGAGGGAGTGCTTTTCGATTAGGGCTCCGGTTGCCGCATCGATCAGCGTCAGCGAAGGCTGCATATTGGAGAGGTTGAGCTTGGCGCGGCCGAAATCCGGATGCGTTTCAATGCCGCCATTGGCAACGATCAGCATGCGCCCGTCGTCGGACACGGTCATGTCATGCGGACCGACACCGTAGGTCTCGAACTCTCCTATGCGCTCAAAACGCCCGGTTGCATCGTAGAGGCCGATCATGCCGCGGTTGGCGTCGAAGGCGTTCTCGCTGGCATAGAGAATCCGGCCGTCCGGCGAGAAGGCGCCATGGCCATAGAAATGGCGCCCCTCGGCGGCTGCAATGGTGATCGGCTCGTTTTTGCCGCGGGGATCGAAGATCATCGCATAGGTGCCGGGGCGGCGCGCAAAGGCGACGGTTTTTCCCGTCGCGTTGCTGAAGGCCATGCCATGGGCGCGTGCCGGAAGGGCGATTTGATCGACGATCTCGCCGCGCTCCGTGACCGTCGCAACGGCGTAGGATCCGTTCGCGGTCCGCATCCCTGACGCATAGATCGCATCCGCGCGCTCAAGTGCCATGAGCGCTCGCGGCTGTAGGGCAGCCAGGAAAGTCAGCCCGGCCGCCTTGACGAAACTGCGCCGATCGATCGCGGAGCTATTCCACATGGGTTCAGTCGCCGTCCGAGAAGGAGAAGCCCGCTGAAAGGCCGATTGCCGCGCCATAGTCATCGCTGATCTTGGTGATCAGCTCACGCGTGCTGACCAGAAGAGCATCAAGCTTTGCCCTCTCGGCGTCGCTTGTTGCAACTTCGATATCGGGGTTGAGCTTCTGCAACGCCTCAAGCAGCGACTTCAAATTGGCATCGATCGTGTCGGCGATCGGCTTCTTGTCGGCTGGCAAGAGCTCGGCCATGCCGGCTTTTTGCCAGAGTGTGCGAAGTCCCTCGACGTTGGCCGTCATCGACTTCCAGGTGTTCCCGGAGCGCCAGTAGATCGCCATGCGTGGACGAGGCGTGGCGTCCTTGCCCTTGTAGAACTGCTCGAGCCGCTGATCGCGAACGGTCTCCGCGCCATGAACGAGGATGCCGAGCAGAGCGGTTATGGCCTCCTTGTTGTCCATGAAGTCTTCGCTTTGCGGGCCGGGATGCTTCCAGCTTCCCTGCACGCCATCGGGCTTTTCCCAGGCCGCGACGACCTCGCCCGCCTCACGCTGGATGTTACCGGCAATCGCAGCGCCGTAGAGGCATCGGAAGCTGTTCTTCTGCGTCGTCAGGTCTTCCGAACCGGTGCCGTGGAGCACGTATTCGAGCGCAGTCAGCCCCTGCAGCGCGACGCTCTTGCCGGCGATTGCATCGACAGTCGTATCCTTGGGATCGGCTTTGGCGATCAGAGCCTGAACCTGCTTCAGGGCGACGCCCTTGCGATCGGGGTAGAACAGGATGTGCTCGAAGAGATTGTCCTGGATCACTGGTCCAGTCTGAACAATCTCAATGACCGACCAATAGCGGATCATGTCGTCGAGTGCTGACCGCGCCTTGTCCAGCTTCTGCTGCGTCGCGTCCTCGCAGAGGTCCTTCATCGCCGTTGTCAGGCGTGCTGCCGATTGCTGGGCATTGCGATAGCCTGGGCGGATCACCTCATCGACCGCCCGCTGCATGACTCCGGAGACCGCCTCCTCGTTCAGACCGGCTTGCGGTGCGGGAGGAGTCTGGGCGAAGGCAGAAGTAGCAAGGACAAGGGAGAGGACAAGAGGTTGCCAAAGGCGCATCAAAGGGACTCCAGGAATGTAATCAGTGCCTGCCGGTCATCCCCGGGCAGGGATGCGAAAGCGTCACGCGCCTTTTCAGCCTCGCCGCCATGCCAGAGAATCGCTTCGGTGAGATTTCTGGCGCGGCCGTCGTGGAGGAAAAAGCTGTGCCCGCTGACAGTCTGGGTCAGACCTATACCCCATAGCGGCGGCGTGCGCCATTCACGTCCGTTCGCGCTCCCGACTTGTTGTCCGTCCGCGAGACCCTCGCCCATGTCGTGCAGCAGGAAGTCGGAATAGGGCCAGATCAGCTGGAAGGCTTGAGCCTTGTCGGCGCTGTCGCGCCGCGTGACGAACTTCGGCATGTGGCAGGAAATGCAGCCGCTTTGGTAGAAGATTTTCTTGCCCTGAAGAGTCGCGGGGAAGCTCGCCTTGCGGCGGGCAGGAACGGCAAGGTTGGCCGAATAGAAGGTGACGAGGTCGAGGATCGGGCCGGGGGCCTCCTCCTTGCCAAGGCGCTTCTGCACGCCGGTCGGCATCTTCCCGCACTTGGCTTCGGCTTCTGTGCAATCGCCATGCGGGTCGGCTCGGTCCGGCGTCGAAATGCCAATGTCATTGGAGAAGGCATCCGCGCTCTGGTCGCGCACGCTCGCATTCTGTGCCTTCCAACCGAAGCGCCCGAGCGCAACTTTGCCGGTGCGATGGTCGCGTATGATGGCCGCCTTGCCGTGGATGCCGTCGCCGTCCGCATCGTCCGGATCGGCGTGGGCAAGGATGTCCGCTTCAGGGATGGCCTCGATCAGCCCGAGCCCGATCATCGCCGGCGCAACGCGCGGCGAGATCGTCGTTGTTGGGTCGAGTGGCCCATAGCCGAGGTCGGTCACTTCGTATGTCGGACGGCGGAGCGAGATGGTCTCGCCGTCGCCGAGCGTCACGGGCTCCTCGGTGTAGCGGATAGCCATCTTGCCCTCTGAGGGAAGCCCTGGAACCGCAAGATCCTGCAACTGGTGGCCGTAGATTGGGTCCGGGAAATTGACGACTTCGGCGCTGGCAATCGCCCGCTGCTCATCAGGCGTTGTCGCCGGGCGCGACAGGCGCAGGAACATCGAGGTGGCACTGACGCCACCTTCCGGCGGCTTGCCGCGGCCGTCGTTCAAGTGGCAACTCATGCAGGAGCGGGCATTGAAGAGTGGCCCCAGACCATCTGAGGCCTGCGTCGAGGAAGGGGCGGAGACCCAGAGCTTCTTGAAAAGGGCATTTCCGAGCCGGAACGGCTGTTCTTCTTCAAAGGGGATTGTCGCCGAGATATGCGAAAAGGAATCCTGCGTGACCGGATCGATGGAGGTGGCGCCGCCGGCCTGCATCGCTTCGTATTGCTCGGCCTTGGAAAAATCCGTGGTCGGCCGCGTGACATCGGCGACGCGCTTCATATCCGCGTCGGAAAGGTCGCGTCGTTTCGTCGGAAGATCGAACCCGGATGCCAGCGCAACGGAGAATCCGGCAATCGCGGCGCAAAATGCTGCGCAACTGAGAAGACGACGAGCCGGTCTGGGAGGCATTCGAGAGTTTCGGGCCGCTGCGTCGAACGAAGCGGCCCGCCTTTTCACTTATTGGAAGACCGCGCCAGGATTATCCAAGCTGTCGGAACCTTCAAGCTTCACCGTGCCGAGATCGAGTGCGGCAATAACGCGCTGCACCGTCTTGGTCTGGTCGACGAGACCGTCGATGGCGGCCTGAACGACGGCGTTGCCCTTCTTGTTGCCTTCGCCGATCATCTGGTCGTACTTCTCGACGTTCAGACCGCGCTTCGCCATGACATTCATTGCCTTGAGCGTCGCGTCGAGTTTGGCCCGCATTTCCTTGTCGAGCTTCTCGTCCTTGGCTGCGACGAGATCGTGCAGCGACGGTCCCTTCATCTTCGTGCCGTCGACGCGGGTGTAGTCGCCCGTGTAGGCAGCGGCGATGCCGATCGCGTCGTTGAGGTGCGAATTGAAGGTGTTGTCCGAGAAGCAATCATGCTCTTCTTCCGGATCGTGCAGCAGCAGGCCGAGCTTCATGCGCTCGCCGGCCAGTTCACCGTAGGAGAGGGAGCCCATTCCGGTCAGAATGGCAACGAGACCGGCTTTCGGATCGGCTTCGACATGCTTGGTGGCTTCGCCCTCCGGAGCCCAGTTGTTGGTCATTTCCTGAAGGTCGGAGACCAGCAGCGTCGAGGCGGACTTCAGATATTCGGCACGGCGATCGCAATTGCCGTGCGTGCAATTCTTCAGGTCGTAGTCCGTGGCAGGGCGGTTGCCAGCTCCGGGACCGGTGCCGTTCAGGTCCTGGCCCCAGAGCAGGAATTCGATGGCATGATAGCCCGTTGCGACGTTGGCTTCGATGCCGCCGGCTTCGGCCAGCGTGCCGGACAGGAATTCAGGAGTCAGCTTGGACGCGTCGACATCCTTGCCGTCGATCTTGATCGTCTTGTTGGCGATGACATTGGCGACGTAGAGCGCGTTCTCGTCGCTCTCGGTGCCGTAGGACGCATCGACGTAATCGATCAGGCCTTCGTCGAGGGGCCAGGCGTTGACCTTGCCTTCCCAGTCGTCAACGATCGGGTTGCCGAAGCGATAGACTTCCGTCTGCTGGTAAGGGATGCGTGCCTTGATCCACGCGGCGCGGGCAGCCTTCAATGTCTTGTCGGTCGGGTCCTTGAGCAGGGCGTCGATTGCCGCGTCGAGGGCCTTGGCCGTCGTCAGCGAGTCTTCGTATTTGGCATGCGCAACGTCGGCGTAGTGTTTTACAACTGCAGCAGCATCCGGGGCCGCGTAAGCGGGAATGGCCAGCAGAGCGGCTGGGGCCAGCGCCAGCGCCACGGCTGCGCGGAAATTCTTGTTGAGTTTCATGATCCTCTCCTGTGCGGACTTTCCGTCTGAGGTCCGACGAAAAATCTCTTCGCCCAAAAGCAAACTGGTGTCAAACACTCTAGTTTGGAATGATTTTAAGTGTATTCGCGCGGTCTGACGAACCTCTTGTTGTTTTGACACCCCCTGCTTCTCCGTCATTCCGGCCTTGAGCCGGAATCCAGCCCGCCGCGCGTCTGCGGGGCTGAAGAGTTTTTCGCGATCAAGGACTTGATCGCGCTGGATACCGGTTCGAGGCCGGTATGACGGCGATGGGTATCTCGCCCCCAGAAAATCAATTGAGTTGACGGCTTTGTCAGAAGTCTGCCGGCTGAGCGAGGGCTCAGCCTTTCCTCTGCATGCGGCAGAAGAAGAAACCGTCCGTATCGGTGGAGGCGGGTGTCAGCGTGATGGTCTTGCCGTCGGACGAACGAGGACGTGGGCTGTCCTTTCCGAATAGTCCATCCCACGCAGGCAGGGCGCTGACAATCTCGTAGTCGCCGTTTTCTGCGGTGAAACGCCGGACCTGCGCCTCGTTTTCCTGCGGCAGCACCGAGCAGGTCACGTAGATCAGTTCTCCGCCCGGACGGACAAAGGCGCTCGCCTGCTTGAGCGCGTCCTGCTGCTGGGTCGTGCGCTCGTCGAGGTTCTTCGCGGTCAGGCGCCACTTGGTGTCGGGCCGCCGCCGCCAGGTCCCGGTTCCCGTGCATGGCGCATCGACGAGCACCTTGTCGCAGCGATCGCTCAGGCTCTTCAGAGCCTTGGCGTCATCGTGCACCTGGACATTGCGCGTTCCGGCACGCTTCAGCCGTTCGATGATCGGCGCGAGCCGCTTGCGGTCGGCATCATAGGCGTGAACCTGGCCCTTGTTGTGCATCGCCGCCGACATGGCGAGCGTCTTGCCGCCACCACCGGCACAGTAGTCGAGAACCTGTTCGCCGTCTTTTGGGAGCACGAGATCGGCAACGATCTGCGACCCCTCGTCCTGCACTTCGAACCAGCCTTTCTGGAACGAAAGCTCGGCGGTCACGTTTGGCAGCCTTGAGGCGCCTTCGCCGGCGGGAATCCGGATGCCGTAACGCGCGATCGCCGCCTCTTGTGCGCCGGCTCTTTCGAGCGCCTTGACTGTCTTGTCGCGGGTCGCCTTCAGGATGTTGGCGCGCAGATCGAGGGTCGGACGCCCGGCGAGGGCCTGCGCCTCGACGATCCAGTGATCGCCGAAGGCGCTTTCAAACGAGGGCTGGACCCATTCGGGAATATCGCCCTGGATGTGAGCGGGCGCGTGGGCCAGCTGGCGGCTGTTGAAAGCGGAAAGCTGAGCTTGCGAAAGCGGGCTTGGTGCGAACTTGTCGTCTGCGAGTTCCGCGGCGAGGCTTTCTGGCGTGAAACCCCATTGCCGGAACATCACGGCGTGGGCGAGAGCGGATGCGCTGTCATCGTCCATCAGCCAGGCGTGGGAGAGGCGCATGCGAAGGGCATCGTAGACGATATTGCCGATCGCGGCGCGATCGCCCGATCCGGCAAACCGATGGGCAAGACCCCAGTCCTTCAATGCGTCGGCGACAGGCCGTCTGCGGGCATCGATATCTGCAAGAACCGAAATCGCCCCTTCGAGCCGACCGCCCAACCGCATTCAAACAGCTCCTATCGCCTGGATCAAAATACCGGGCTTGTGAACAATCCGCAGGAAGCGCGACAGACGCAGCGGATAGTACACAAGTCTAGACCGCGTCGTAGACGCGATTGGCGGCAAGAGCAAGCGACCCGTTCGTGTACGGGCGAACGCTTAGCCTATGACTTCGTAGCAGACCTTTGCCGTGCCACTGCTGACCATGCCAATGTTCTGGGCGGCAGCGCGGGAGAGATCGAGGACGCGGCCGCGAATGAATGGGCCACGATCATTGACGCGGACGACGACGCTGCGTCCGTTTTTGCTGTTGGTAACTTTCAGCTTCGTGCCAAATGCCAGCGAACGATGTGCTGCAGTATTGATGGTCGGGTTCATACGTTCCCCGGAGGCGGTTTTGGAGCGAAGTGCGTACCATGAAGCGCCACCGCAACCATTTGCAGCAAATCCTTCAACGGGAAGGATAGTAGAGCAAGCTGCAATTGTTGCTGCGGCGATGACAGAACGGCAGATTTTCTTCAAAACGAATTGTCCCCTCAATTGTTGAACTCACGCCTTGTGGGCGGTGGGAGGGTTGAATCCGGCCAAGTGTGGCGAAAAAGTGCCCCCAATTATCACGGAATAATACAAAGTGTAATATACGTGATGGCTAGATGCGCGGCATGTGCGCCACAGAAAATCGAATGATTGGGAAAAAAGATAATGAAATCAAGTAAAATTAGAACGTTTTTTGCAAGGCCTGATCCACGCAACCAAAGATCACAAAATTAACGAAAATAATTTTGCGCGATTGCCATAATTAGTGCCTCATTTGCGCAAATTCAGAGGCCGTTAACCATAATCAGGCGCTATATTATATGCGCCGAATGGAGGAAGTAGAAATTTCCTACCCTGAAACCGCGCTATTTATGATCGACAAATACAATCGCAAGACGAAAAGTCTGCCGCCCGCTCTCGCCCCGCAGGCAAGTCGTGATATGCAAGTCGACGGAAGTCGCTGCGGCATAGCATAAAAACGCCCCGGGCGTGTCGAAAACGGTGACATTCAAACGTCTTTAGCTTGCAAGCGCGCAAGCAGTGCGCGCCTCGTTCAAATTGGGCAGGGAGGCTGCGAAATCATGAGCATACCTTATCGTTGGATCGTTGTTGCTGCCGGGGCGTTGATGACCTGCGTTGCACTCGGCGCGATGTTCTCCCTGGCAATCTTCCAGGAGCCAATCGCGACCGAGACCGGCTGGTCGCACGCTGGCATTGCGAGCGCGATGACACTTAATTTCATTGTCATGGGGATTGGCGGTTTCCTGTGGGGCACTGCGAGCGATCGCTTCGGCGCGCGGGTTGTCGTTCTGATCGGTGCTGCCGGCCTTGGCCTGGCCCTTGTGTTGGCAAGCCGCGCGGAATCGCTTCTGCAGTTTCAGCTGACCTACGGGATTTTGGTCGGGCTTGCCGCCAGCACCTTCTTCGCGCCAATGATCGCGACGACGACCGGGTGGTTCGAGGAGAACCGCAGCCTCGCCGTCTCCCTTGTCTCTGCCGGCATGGGTGTCGCGCCCATGACGATCTCACCTTTCGCACGCTGGCTCATTTCTGCCTATGATTGGCGAACCGCGATGCTGCTGATCGGCATCACTGCCTGGGTCCTGCTGCTTCCGGCAGCCTTGCTGGTTCGGCGCCCGCCGGCAGAGGCAGGGGACGGCGCGACCGCCACTGCAACAAGCGGGGAACAGCCTTCGCTCTCGCGGGTGTTCCGATCGCCACAATTCATTGTGTTGGGGCTGACGTTCTTCGCCTGCTGCGCTGCGCATTCCGGTCCGATCTTTCACATGGTCAGTTACGCGACGATCTGCGGCATAGCGCCAATGGCCGCCGTCAGCATCTATAGCGTCGAGGGACTTGCGGGGCTCGGCGGCCGGCTTCTCTATGGCGGGCTGGCCGACAGGGTCGGGGTGAAGCCGGTCCTCGTCGCCGGTTTGCTCGTCCAGGCGATTGCGCTTGCGACCTACCTCTTCGTCAGCAGGCTCGGCGAATTCTACGCCCTCGCCATTATCTTCGGCAGCGCCTATGGCGGCGTGATGCCGCTCTATGCTGTTCTGGCGCGAGAATATTTCGGGCCACGCATCATCGGTACGGTGTTCGGCGCGGCGACGATGCTCTCCAGCCTCGGGATGGCCTTCGGTCCTCTTATCGGCGGATGGATCTTCGACACCTTTGACAACTACTCGTGGCTCTTCATCGGATCCGCTCTGGTCGGGCTCGGCGCAGCCGCAATAGCCCTCGCATTCCCGCCGCTCGCACGGGTAAAGGCCGAGCCGGCGCTCGGCGTCTCGATTTGAGGCGTCGCTATCCTCGCCAGCTGTTGCTCTGCATCAGCTGCGCGAGCGAGGCGGGATAGGTCGGGAAGGCGAAGATAAAGCCCGCCGCCTTCAGCTTGGCGTTCGAGACCCGCTTGTTCTCGCCGTAGAAGGACCGCGCCATCGGGGTGAGCTCGGCAGTTTCGAAGGGCTGCTCCGGCGGCGGCTCGACGCCCAGCAGCCGGGCTGCTTCGACGATGACGTCCTGAGGCGGGCCGGGCAGATCGTCGGTCACATTATATATGCCGCCGAGCCCACGGTCGGCGAGGAACCGCGTCGCCGCGCCGATATCCTCAACCCGGATCCGGTTGAAAACCTGATCCTTCTTGATCAATCGCCGTGCGGTACCGCGTTCCAGATTGCAAAGGGCATTGCGGCCTGGCCCGTAGATACCGGAGAGGCGGAGAACCGCCGCCGGAACATTGATGGCGGCGCCGATGGCCATCCAGCCGTCTTCTGCTTCCAGCCGCTCCTTCGAGCGGCCGGAAACCGGCGTGCAGGGCATTTCTTCGGTGACCCAATTTCCCTTGTGATCGCCATAGACGCCGACCGTCGAGAGATAGCCGATCCACTGGAGCTTGGGCATCATCTCCTTCAGACGGTCGCCAGCGAGCCTGATCAGCGCATCACCATTATCGCGCGGCGCAATGGATTGGACGAGATGGGTCGCGCCCCGCATCGCCTCGCTCAATTTCTCGTCCAGCGCGTCTCCGTCAAACACGAAAGCGTCGATGCCCTGGCCACGCAGGGCAGCTGCCTTGTCTTCCGAGCGCGTCGTACCGGAGACACGCGCGCCGTCCGCCATGAAAGCCCTGGCGATCGCCGTGCCCGAATAGCCGCAGCCGAAAATCATCACTTGCATCAAACTGCTCCCGCCAGGCGCCATTCACTCAGGACATCGCTATCCGACTCATCTGGCCTTTGTGCCGCAAAGGCAGAAAATTCGCCAGCCTCGAGAAGGCGCGACAAGGCCCAAATTGCCATACCGCGTACGACCGGGGAGGGATCCTCTGACAGTTTCCGACACTGCTCGACAAATCGGCGATCGTTCGAATTGCCGGCGGCAATGAGCACATTGCGGATGAACCGATCGCGGCCGATACGCTTGACGGGCGAGCCGCTGAAGAATGTGCGAAAGGCGGCATCATCGAGGCCGAGCAGATACTCGATCGATGGCTCCTTCAAGTCCTCCCGGGCCTGCAGCTTCATCTCGGAGGCCTCATGGGCAAATTTGTTCCATGGACAGGCGGCGAGACAGTCGTCGCAGCCATAGATGCGGTTGCCGATCTGGGACCGCAACGCCGGGTCGATCGGTCCCTTGTGCTCGATGGTCAGGTAGGAGATGCAGCGCCGTGCGTCGATCTGGTAGGGACCGGGAAAGGCTTTCGTCGGGCAGATATCGAGACAGGCGCGGCAGGAGCCACAGTGGTCAATCTCCGGCGCATCGATGTTCAGATCCGCGGTCGTGAACATCGAGCCGAGGAAAAGCCATGATCCGTGCTCGCGGCTGACGAGGTTCGTATGCTTGCCCTGCCAGCCGAGGCCGGCTGCTGCCGCGAGCGGTTTTTCCATCACCGGAGCCGTGTCGACAAAGACCTTCACATCCGCCCCGGCGCGCGCCGCAAAGCGTGTTGCGATCTCCTTCAATCGCCCCTTGATGATGTCGTGATAGTCGCGATTGCGCGCGTAGACCGAGATTGCAGCCTTGTCGGGTTTTGTCAGAATCTCGCGCGGATCTTCATCCGGTCCGTAATTGAGGCCGAAGACGACGATCGACCGGACGTCGCTCCAGAGCGTGCGTGGATCGCCGCGCCTGTCGCGGGTCTCCGCCATCCACTCCATCGTTCCATGCCGCCCGGCGTCAATGAATTCGCCGAGCCGCTCCTTGGCTTCCGGTATGGCGTCGGGTCGCGTGATGCGACAGAGGTCGAAACCCAAGGCCTTCGCCTCCGACCGAACGAAGGCGGTGAGGGTATCGCGGCGTTTCTGGTCCTTGTTTTCCATGGCCATTGAAGGCCCTCGTCAGAAATCCAGGTCGGCGTAGTGCGAAACCGGGGTCAGGCCACGCACGCGCTCGGTGAGCAACGGCCGGAAGGATGGACGCGACTTCAGGCGCTGATACCACTCCTTGACGAGAGGAGCTTCCGACCAGTCGATTTCACCGAGATAGTCGAGAATGGAAACGGCCGAGGCAGCAGCGAGATCTGCATAACTCATGCGGTCGCCGGCCAGCCACTGTCGGGAGCCGGCAAGCCAGCCCAGATATTTCATGTGCTGGCGGATATTCGCCCGCGCCGTGCGGAGGATCTTGGAATCAGGCGCGCCGCCGCCCTGGTCCGCCGTCATCTGCAGCTTGTAGACCCGCTCGCGGGCGAGCGGCTTGGTCACGTCTGTTTCCATCTTCTGCATGAACCATTCCGTCAGCCGGCGAATCTCGGCGCGCTGGAATGGATCTTCCGCCAGGAGCCGGCGATCACGCTTGAGCACGCCGTGCGTCTCGTCGAGATACTCGGAGATCACAGCCGCGCCGCACAACGCCCGCATGCTGTCATCGACATAAACCGGCAAGGTTCCGGCCGGGTTGAGCGCGAGGAAATCCCGGCGCTTTTCCCAGGTCTGCTCCTCGATCAGGTCCGCCTGATAGCCGTACTCCGTCAGGATCAGCCGAACGAAGCGTGATGCGGATGACATGGGATGATGATAGAGCGTGGGCATTGATTCTCGGATTTTTTGAGGTGTGTGGCATGTTGCGGGAGCGCGATGATCATAGCGCCCTAGTCATGACTTATTCGTTGAAGCTATAGGAGCTTGGCCCTTTCAATACAAGCGAGTCGGGTAGCCAACTCCCTGACAAAGGAGGTGGGCGTGCTCGAAAAACGGATTTTTGTTTTCCCGCCCTGCCTTCGTCATTTCCGGACGCCATAACCCCAATCAAAGCCCGACCAAACTCCACGGAGAGAATGTATGGATTATGTGAACTCTATAATTCTAGGCATAATAGAGGGAATTACCGAGTTTCTGCCGATTTCGAGCACCGGCCACCTTATCATCGCTGAGCAATGGCTCGGCCACCGGTCGGACATGTTCAACATCGTCATTCAGGCGGGCGCGATTCTCGCCGTCACCATTATTTACTGGCGTCGCCTCCTGGATCTCGTCCTGGGCTGGCGTGATCCGCGCAATCGCACTTACGCGGCCAAGCTGATCGTCGCGTTTCTCATCACGGCGATCCTCGGACTGGTCGTCAAGAAGCTCGGCTTCCAACTGCCGGAGAATGCGACGCCGATTGCCTGGGCGCTGATCATCGGCGGTATCTGGATGATCTTTGCCGAATGGGCCGCCGCTCGTCGACCGCCTCACAAGGAGATTACCTGGCTCGTCGCCATCTTGGTCGGTATTGCCCAGGTGGTGGCCGGCGTCTTCCCGGGAACGTCGCGCTCCGGCGCCACGATTTTCGTTGCCATGCTGGCCGGCACCGGCAATCGCGCCGCCGCGACCGAGTTCGCCTTCCTGGTCGGCATCCCGACCATGTATGCCGCAAGCGGCTACGAACTGCTGAAGACGTTCAAGGATGGCGGGGCTGCAAACGAGGATTGGACGAGCCTCGGCATCGCTTTCATCGTCTCGACGATTGTTGCGTTTATCGCCGTGAAATGGCTGCTGTCCTACATCAGGAGCAACCGGTTTACGGTGTTTGCAATCTATCGCATCATTCTCGGCGCTATCCTGCTCGGCATGGCGGCATTAGGCATGATCGCCTGAGACGCACTTGATCGACGCATCCGAGTCCTTGTGGCGCGGATGCGGATCAGTTCCACTACCGAAAGCAAGGCAAGAAAAAAACCGGCGTGAAGAGCGCCGGTTTTTTATTATCGGCTGATCGAGCCGGTCTCGCAGGGATCGACACCGTAGGCCGGCGAGCACTCACCCTTCACCGCTGCAACCGATCCGGGCGCAATGAAGGAGCCTGCCAGAATAACCAGCGCCGCACACGCAAACAGGAGCGCGATTGACCTACCCATCGAAGAAAGCCTTTCAAAAGTCGTTAGTGCGCCGTCAAGGCGCTGAGTCCATTGGGAAACGCGCGGGGTGTGTAGTCAGTGGAATGACAAATAGCAATAAATGTTCCTGCTAAATTTGGTGTTAATTCCGCTAATTTTTACGTGCGACTTTTATGCAACGAGTGCCGGTCTGCTACAGGGAAAAAAGCGTTCACAACTTCTGCGATTCTGAAAAAACCTTCCACGAGAAACGCCGCCCGTGAAGGTCGCGAGCGGCGTGTTGCTTTGGGAAGGTCGCAGCTCTCAGGCCGCCTTGCCCGATCCGGTGTACTGCCCGTGCGGACGGTACTGCACGAGGTAAGAGCCGATGACCGAGTTCACCAGCGTCGGTGTGACGCCGATACCCTTCAGCGTCCGGCCTTCGGTTTCCGCTTCCTTCGAAACGACATTGTCCTTCTTCAGCAGACGCACCTGGTCGGAGGTGATCGGCGGTGTGACGAACGGAATGAGCGAGGCGATGCTGCCGATGAGCGAGGCAATGCCAAAGGGAAGCGAAACCAGACGATTTTTGCGCCAGGTTGTCTTGAGCATGACCTCGAGACATTCGCGGAAGGTCAGCACCTCGGGGCCACCAAGCTCGTAAACCTGGCCCGCGGTCACCTTGCCCTCGACTGCCTTTGCCACGGCTTCGGCCACGTCGACGACATAGACCGGCTGGAACTTCGTCTTGCCGCCGCCGACCAGCGGCAGCGCCGGCGCGATGCGCGCCATGTCGGCAAACTTGTTGAAGAAGCTGTCCTCGGGACCGAAGACGACGGACGGGCGGTAGATGATGGCATCCGGCTTGATCGCGTGGATCGCTGCCTCTGCGCGGCCCTTGGTGCGGGCGTAGGCTGAATCGGAGTGCGCGTTTGCGCCGATTGCCGAGATGTGGATCAGCTTGGCGCCGACGCCGCGAGCTGCTTCAGCGACAGCACGTGCGCCAAACTCCTGAACCGCCTCGAAGGAATTGCGGCCGGCTTCGTGCAGAATGCCGACGCAGTTCACGACAAAGTCGGCTCCGTCGACGGCACGGTCGATGGAGTTGCGGTAGCGAAGGTTTGCCTGAACGAAGGAGATCTGGCCGACATTGCCGAGCGGCTGCAGGAAGCCGGCGAGATCCGGGCGGCGAACGGCGACGCGGATGCGATATCCGCGCTTTGCGAGTTCACGGACGACGTGCCTGCCGATGAAGCCGGACCCTCCGAACACGGTAACGAGTGGCGGCAGGTTGGCAAGGGTCATGACAGGCTCCTCGAAAGGCTCGGTTGTGTGGTCGATCTGGTTTCGTCTTAGACCAATCGCGACCCGACGAAAAGGGTCATCGCGCCGCAGATCTCACGGCTGAGAACTCGTCTTAGATGCCTTCGACGACGACCATTTCGGCGTCGGCGATTTCCTGGCGGATTTTCGCAGCGATCTGGTATTCCGGCGAATTATAGCAATCGACAGCGTGCTGCATCGAGGGAAACTCGATCACAACGTTGCGTGCGCGGGACTTGCCCTCGAGCTCGGTGATCGCGCCGCCCCGGGCGAGGAAGTTGGCGCCATACTTATCGAAGGCTAGCTTTCCTGCTGCGACGTAGTCCTTGTAGCGCTCGACATCACGAACATCGACGCGTGCGATCCAATATGCCTTTGCCATTTCAGGTCCTCCCTGTTTGTCAGGTTATTAAAGGGCCGCCGACATTTCGGCGAGGATTGCGCGAGCCGCTTCGCGGGGATCGGGTGCCTTCACGATCGGGCGGGCAACGACCAGATGGCTGGAGCCGGCCTTCAGTGCGTCAGCCGGCGTCATCACGCGCTTCTGGTCGCCCTTGTCGGCGCCGGCAGGGCGAATGCCCGGCGTGACCAGCGCCATATCGGGGCCGATGATCTTGCGCACGGCCGCCGATTCCTCTGCTGAGCAGACGATGCCGCCCATACCGGCGAGGTGGGCCTGTTCGGCGCGGCGCAAAACCAGCGTATGCGGATCGTATTCGTAGCCGGCCGCGACCAGGTCCTGCTCGTCCATCGACGTCAGTACGGTCACGCCGAGCAGGCAGAGGTCGGAGCCCTTGGCGGCCTCGACGGCGGCCTTCATCGCCTTCGGATAGGCATGCAGCGTCAGCATCGACATGCCCATCTTGACGATGTTCTCGACACCCGATGCAACCGTGTTGTCGATGTCGAGCAGCTTCATGTCAAGGAAGATCTTCTTGCCGCTCTTGGCAAGATCGCGCGCAAATTCCAGGCCGCCGGCAAAAGCCAGCTGATATCCGATCTTGAAGAAGACGACGTCGTCGCCGAGCGTATGGACGATCCTTTCGGCCTCGCCAAGTGTTGGAACATCCAGCCCGACGATCAGGCGTTCGCGTACGTCCATCTCACATCCATCCCTGCCACTCTTCGATAGGCGTCCAGTCGCACGACGGGCGTCGATCCGCAAGGCTGAAACAGTAGAGATTGCCACCGCCTCCCGGTTGATCGCCATCACGCCGGATCGGGCGGCCCTCAAGGTGGCACTTGAGCAGCGTGCCGACGCCTCCATGGCCGACGAATGCGATGGGCAGGGCGGGATTGTGCGACGCGAGGATATCTGTGACGGCGGAAACGATACGCCGTTGGGCGTCGATCGCGCGCTCCCAGCCTTTGAAGCTCGCCTCGGGATGCGCAAAGAACCAGTCGGCCGCCTTCTCGAACTCGGGGGGCGGCATGAAACCGGTCGCCGAGCGGTCGTTCTCATGCATGTCGTGGACGATCTCGACGGTCACCTCCGCTGCGGCTGCAAGGATCTCGGCAGTCTCGATCGCCTTTGTCTCGTCGCTGGAAACGATGCGGCGCAGCTGCTTTGCCCAGCGGCGTTCGGCGGCCTTGTGGGCGCGTGCGGCGCCGATCTCCGACAGCCCCCATTTCGGCACGGGAACCGCTGCGTCGATCCTCACCTGCGGATGGGTGACGTAGAGGCCGAACACCGGGTCAGCCGCGTCGGTAGATCCAGAGCTGTGCCGGCGGAATGTTGCGGACGATAAAGTCGAAGTGCTGGATATGGTAGCGATCCGGCCGCGCGATGATCGGCGACACCGGGCCGTAGGAGATCTGGACAACGGGGCGGCCTGCCGGCAAGCGGTCGAGCAGGGTTTCGAGCAGCGCGATGCGCGCCTGCATCGGGAAATTCAAAAGCGGGACGGCGGATACGACGGAATCGAACGTCTGATCCTTCATCGATCCGAGCGTCTTGTCGAGATTGAACGCATCGCCGTTGATGAAGTTCACGCCCGGATAGAGCCGGACCAGGTGCTCGTAGAAATCCGTCGAATATTCGACGGCAACCAGCTTCTCGGGTTTCACGCCGCGACCAAGAATGGCCTTGGTGATTGCGCCGGTACCCGGGCCGAGCTCAAGGACCGGCAGTCCCGAATGCGGGTTGATGACGCTTGCCATCTTACGGGCCGTTATGGAGGAGGTGGGAACAATCGAACCGACAGTCTTCGGCCCCTGCATCATTCCTTTGAAGAAGCGGATTTCTTCATCGAATTTTTTGCCCAGCCGTTCCTTTAGGCGCAACGCCATGCCCGTCCTCCTAGATATGCAACAAAACAGCCCGCTCTCTAATTGCAGTCAGTTCCGCCGAAAAACAAGGCCTGACGTCGCAATTGGCAAAGTTTGCACCGTAGATGCGACGCGCGGCTAGACGCGCATCGGCATCAGCACATAAAGGGCATCGTCGCCAGCCGTGTCGCGAATGAGCGTCGGCGAGCCGGCGTCGGCGAGCAGGAAGATCGCTTCATCGCCGGAAAGCTGCGCGGTGATATCAAGCAGGTATTTGGCGTTGAAGCCGATTTCCATCGAGTCGGTGTCGTAGCCGACCGCGACTTCTTCGGTTGCGCTGCCGGAATCCGGATTGTTGACGGTGAGCAGCAATTGGCCGTCGGAGAGGGCGAGCTTGACGGCGCGACCGCGCTCAGAGGAGATCGTCGACACGCGGTCGACGGCCTGAGCGAACGTCGTGCAATCGACGCGCATTTCCTTGTCGTTGTTGGTCGGGATGACGCGCTGGTAGTCCGGGAACGTGCCGTCGATGAGCTTCGAGGTCATGACGATCGAGCCGATGCTGAGGCGGATCTTGGCGTCCGAGACTTCCACGGTCACCATCGCATCAGGCACATCGACGAGCTTCTGCAGTTCGCCGACGGTCTTGCGCGGGATGATGATGCCGGGCATGCCCTCCGAGCCGGATGGTGCATCCACGTCGGCGCGGGCGAGGCGGTGGCCATCGGTTGCGACGGCACGCAGCTTCAGGTCGCCCTTGCTCTCGATGGTGTGGAAGAAGATACCGTTCAGATAGTAGCGGGTTTCCTCGGTCGAGATCGCGAACTGGGTGCGATCGATCAGCATCTTGAGATCGGTTGCCTTCAGTTTGAAGGTATGGCTGAAGGTGCCGGCGGTGAGGTCAGGGAAGTCCGACTCCGGTAGGCACTGCAACGAGAACTTAGAACGACCGGACTGGACAGTCATCGAGCCGCCGTCGGTGCTGGTCGCCAGCAGAACTTCGGAGCCATCAGACAGCTTGCGCACAATGTCGTAAAGAAGATGGGCGGGGACCGTAGTGGCGCCGGCCTGTTCGACATTCGCAGGCGTCGCTTCGGTCACTTCGAGATCGAGGTCGGTCGCCTTCATGTCCAGATTCTGTCCGTCGGCGCGCAGCAGGATGTTGGACAGAATCGGGATCGTGTTCCGGCGTTCGACCACGCGATGCACGTGGTTCAGCGACTTCAAAAGGTTGGACCGCTCAATTGTAATACGCATGGGATGCTACCGCTTTCGACCGTTACTGCTTGAGCGCGCAGGTTGCGCGCCGCAAGGAATGCCTTTGCCCAAAAGGGACCATAGAGTGGATAGGCAAAATGGCAGGATTTTGAGACCGATTGCAAGAGGCGCGAATGGCCGCGCCAGTGCATTTGCCGTTTTCCGGTGCAATGCACACAGAAATTGCTGCGGCCTTGCCGAACGGCGGGGTCTCGCCCATAAAAGCGGAAACCAGAGGAGAGTATCGATACCTTGAGCAATGACGATGTGATGGCCGATGGCGGCAGGCAACGCAGCTTCCGCCTGCACAATATGTCTGTTCCGGCACGACCGTTGGAGCCGGCGCTTTACCTCGTTGCGACGCCGATCGGCAATCTCGGCGACATCACGCTGCGTGCGTTGGAAACGCTTGCCGGCGCCGATGTGCTGGCCTGCGAAGACACGCGCGTCACCCGCGTCTTGCTCGACCGTTTTGGCATTCAGAACCGCCCCTATGCCTATCACGAACACAATGCCGACGAGGCTGGTCCGCGGCTCCTGCAGGCGCTGGAGGCCGGCAAGTCAGTCGCTCTCGTCTCGGACGCCGGAACGCCCCTGGTCTCCGATCCCGGCTATCGCCTCGCACAGAGCGCCATCGAGGCCGGCTATCGCGTCGTGCCAATCCCCGGTGCCTCGGCACCGCTTGCGGCTCTCGTGGGTTCCGGCCTGCCGAATGATGCGTTCTTGTTCGCCGGTTTTTTGCCGACCAAGGACAAGGCCCGTCGCGATCGGCTGGCGGAGTTAGAGGCGGCCCCCGCGACGCTGATGTTCTTTGAATCGCCGCATCGCATTGCTGCGACCCTTGCCGCCGCCGCCGATGTGCTCGGTGCAGACCGGTCGGCTTGCGTCTGTCGCGAACTGACCAAAGCCTTCGAAGAGTTTCGCCGCGGCACGCTAGGGACGCTGGCTGCCCACTACGCCGATGTCGACAACGTCAAAGGCGAGATCGTGTTGGTCATAGGTCCTCCTCCCGAACGGGTGGTCGAAGCTGCCGATGTCGATGCGATCTTGGCCTATCTGGCAAGAACCCTGCCGACCTCCAAAGCGGCAACAGAGGCATCGAAGCTGACTGGCGTCTCCAAGAAGGAACTCTACCAGCGGCTTCTCGACATGAAGGGCGGCGATGGGCGATAGGGCTGCTGCTGCCGACCGCCGCAGGGCGCTCGGCCGGGGCCAGGTCTCCGAGTATCTCGCTGCTCTTTATCGTATCCTGAAGGGCTATCGCATCGTCGCGCTGCGCTATCGCACCAAGGAAATAGACATCATTGCACGTAAGCGCAACCTGGCGATTTTTGTTGAAGTGAAGGCGCTGCGCGAGGAGATGAGCGCGATCGACGCCGTGTCTCCTACAGCGCAAAACCGCATCAGAGCGGCCAGCGATCTGTGGCTACAGCGACAACGCGATTATGCTTTGCTTTCGCGGCGTTACGACATCGTGGCCATCCTGCCCGGCCGCCTGCCGCGAACTTTCCGAATGCCTTCTGACGTCATTGCAATCGCGTGCAAAAGAATCCGGCTGTAACAGTCCTGTCATGAAACCATCAAGGAGGCGTCATGGAAGGCCTCTATTGCACTCCTCACCCCAACAATTGGTGGAGAGGGATTAGCCATGTTCAAGAAAATTTCTATGGCCGCCATGGCGGTCAGCTTTTCGGCGTCGTCGTCCTTTGCTGCGACCAACATCACCTGGTGGCACGGCATGGGCGGCCGCAACGGCGAAGTCATCAATGAGGTTGCACAGAAGTTCAACGCTGCGCAGTCCGCCTGCGCCCTGACCCCGGTCAGCAAGGGCACATATGAAGAAGCACTCGCCGCCGGCATCGCGGCCTTCCGTTCGGGCGAACAGCCGAACATTCTGCAGGTCTTCGACGCAGGTGCAGCAACCATCATCAACGCCAAGGGCGCTGTCGTTCCGGCCGAAGACCTGATCAAGGACGCCGGCTACAAGTTCGACCGCAATGCCTTCATTCCCGGCGTTCGCTATTTCTACGCCGCTGCTGACGGCAAGTTCGTCGGCATGCCCTTCAACTCTTCCGCACCGATTATGTACATCAATCCGGAAGCGCTGAAGAAGGCTGGCGTCGAAGCTCCGAAGACCTGGGAAGAGTTCGAAGCGATTGCTCCGAAGCTCAAGGAGGCCGGCTATATCCCGCTCGTCCAGTCGCAGCTGACCTGGGAATTCACCGAGAACTTCTTCTCGCGCAACAACATCCAGTTCGCCACCAACAACAACGGCTACGACAGCGTTGTCGACACCAAGCTCAAGGTCACCGATCCGAACCTCATCATGATGTTCGACAAGCTGAAGGCCTGGTCCGACGAAGGCTACTTCAAGTACTACGGCGCCGGCTGGAACGACAACCAGAAGCCCTTCGAAGAAGGCAAGGTCGCTCTCTGGATCGGTTCCTCGGGCTCCTTCGGCGGCCTGAAGAAGACGGCAACGATGCCCTTCTCGGCAACCTTCCTGCCGTATTGGGGTGCGATCAAGGGCGCCGGCACCCACAGCTTCATCGGCGGCGCGGCGCTCTTCGCAATGTCCGGCAAGTCGGCTGAGGAGAACAAGTGCGTTGCCGACTTCTTCCAGTTCCTGACCTCGCCTGAGATCCAGAAGTTCTACCACCAGGCAACCGGTTACGTCGCCATCACCGAGGCAGCCTACGAGCTCGCCAAGAAGGAAGGCTACTACGACAAGGAGCCGGCTGCCGAAGTCGGTATCAAGCAGCTGAAGCTGGATGATGGCGAATGGTCGAAGGGCTACCGCCTCGGCTTCTACCCGCAGATCCGCGAAATAATGGAACGCGAATACGGCCGCATCTTCTCGGGCGAAACCTCCGTCAAGGACGCTTTCGACACCATCGAGAAGGAAGGCAACCAGCTCCTCGAGCGTTTTGCCAAGACTGCCGGCTGATTTAGGCCATTGCTGAAAAACAACGGTTCCGGAGGCGTTCGCCGTTTCCGGAACCGCTTTGCAAAAAGGTCCCGCCATGAAGCGCGTGCAGTTTTCGTCGCCAACGCTGCCTTATCTCTTCCTGCTGCCGCAGATGGCGGTGATTTTCATTTTCTTCTACTGGCCGTCCGTTCAGGCGGTGAAGTCCTCGTTCTTCCTTGAGGATCCCTTCGGCTTCGGCTCCAGCTTCGTGGGCTTCGACAATTACAAGGGCATCCTCGAAAGCGCGGAGTACCGCTCGATTGCCGGCTTTACGGCGATCTTCACGGCGCTTGTCACGTTTTTCTCGCTGTCGCTTGGCCTCCTGCTGGCGGTCAAGGCGGACGCTGTCATTCGCGGCAGCTCGGCTTACAAGACCGTGCTAATTTCGGTCTATGCGATCGCCCCGCCGGTCGCCGGCCTGATCGGCATGATGTTCTTCGACCAGCACATAGGCCCCTTCGTGCGTTTCGCCGCCTTGTTCGGCTGGGACATGAAGATCGGCCTGAACTACTTCGACACGGCCTTTGCGATGGTGGTCGTCTCCGTTTGGAAGCAGATCCCGTATAATTTCATCTTCTTTCTTTCTGGCCTTCAGGGCATTCCCGTTTCCGTTCGCGAGGCTGCGGCGCTCGACTGCCGCTCGGGCTTCCGCCGCTTCTGGACAGTTATCCTGCCGCTTCTGGCGCCGACCGCCTTCTTCCTCTTCGTCATCAACGTCACCTACTCGCTGTTCGATACCTTCGGCATCGTCGACGTGATGGTGAAGGACAAGGCCGCCAACAATCCGATCACCCTTGTCTACAAGGTCTACATGGACGGCTTCCGCGGCAACGACCTCGGCGGCTCCTCGGCCCAGTCGGTAATCCTGATGATTGTCGTCTTCGTGCTCACGGTCTTCCAGTTCCGCTTCCTTGAGCGGCGCGTTCACTACAATTGAGGGGGCGCAATGTATCGTCTCAAGATAACCGATCACATTATCCTGCTCCTCGGCGTCTTCGTCATGATGGCGCCCGTCGTCGTCGCCTTCTTCACCTCGACGCACGAGGCGGCCGAAATTCACCGCAACGGTTTGACGCTCAGGTGGGGAAACCATTTCGTCGAGACCTACAATGCGGTTCTGAACCGCGAAGGTGGTTTCACCGGACAGGTGACCGGCATGCGGATGCTGATGAACTCGCTGATCCTCGGTATCGGCTTTGCCGTCGGAAAGATCGTGCTGTCGATGCTCGCCGCCTATGCGATCGTCTATTTCCGCTTTCGACTTGGAACGCTGTTTTTCTGGATGATCTTCACGACCTTGCTGCTGCCGCTCGAGGTCCGCATCCTTCCTTCCTACGAGGTGATGCACCAACTGCACCTCATCAACACCTATACCGGCCTGATCGTGCCGCTACTCGCCTCGGCAACCGGCACCTTCTATTTCCGGCAGTTCTTCAAATCGATCCCGGACGAGCTGCTCGAGGCGGCGCGCATCGACGGCGCCGGCCCGATCAAGTTCTTCTTCGACGTCATCGTGCCGCTCTCGAAGACGATGGTGGCAGCCATCTTCATCATCATGTTCGTCTATGGCTGGAACCAGTATCTCTGGCCAATGCTGATGACCAATGACGAGAGCTTCTACACGCTGGTGCGCGGCATCAAGCAGATCCTGCTGGTCTGGGTCGGCGCTCAGATCCCCGATTACAACGAAGCCTTTGCGATCGCGATCCTCGCGATGCTACCGCCTGTCATCATCGTCGTGGTGTTCCAGCGCTGGTTCATCAAGGGCCTCACCGAAAGCGACAAGTAAAGGAAACGCCGATGGCCGCCATCGAAATCAATCAGGTCTCCAAGATCTATACCGGGGACGTGCATGCGGTGAAATCCGTGAGCATCGACATCAAGGACGGCGAGTTCATCGTCCTCGTCGGCCCCTCCGGCTGCGGAAAATCCACTCTGCTTCGTATGGTCGCGGGACTGGAGGAGGTCTCCAAGGGTGACGTGAAGATCGGCAATCGCGTCGTCAACAAGATCGATCCGGCCGAGCGCGACATTGCCATGGTCTTCCAGAACTACGCGCTTTATCCGCATATGTCGGTCTATGAAAACCTTGCCTACGGCCTGCGCAATCGCAAGACGCCGAAGGCCGAGATCGACGCCCGCGTCGCGGAAGCCGCGCGCATGCTGCAACTCGAAGCATACCTCGAGCGCAAGCCGCGCGCCTTGTCCGGCGGCCAGCGTCAGCGCGTTGCCATGGGCCGCGCGATCGTGCGCAAGCCGGCGGCCTTCCTGTTCGACGAGCCCTTGTCCAATCTCGACGCCAAGCTGCGCGTCTCGATGCGCGGCGAGATCAAGCGCCTGCAACGCCGGCTCGGCAGCACCTCGATCTACGTCACCCACGACCAGCTGGAAGCCATGACGCTGGCCGATCGCCTGGTGGTTCTGAACGGCGGCGAGATCGAGCAGATCGGCGCGCCGCTCGAGGTCTACCACACCCCGGCC
This sequence comes from Rhizobium sp. 42MFCr.1, assembly GCF_000377185.1. Lineage (NCBI taxonomy): Bacteria > Pseudomonadati > Pseudomonadota > Alphaproteobacteria > Hyphomicrobiales > Rhizobiaceae > Rhizobium > Rhizobium sp. 42MFCr.1. The sequence continues at coordinate 87,011 of NZ_KB897819.1, read as the reverse complement.
TCGACCTTCGTCGCGAGCTTCATCGGCTCGCCGGCCATGAACCTGCTCAAGGGCGAACTGCATGGCGACAAGCTCGCATTGGGGCCAAGCATGATCGACCTTGCGGGGCTTGCTCCTGCATCGGGACCGGTCACCGTCGGCATTCGCGCCGAGGACCTCCGCCTTGCCGGTCCCGGCGAACATGCCATGACCGTTGCGGTAGACTATGTGGAAGAGCTTGGTTCCCAGCGTCTCGTGCATGGAAATCTGGGCGACCAATCATTGACGGCAGTCCTGTCCCCTGAGACAGAGCTGAAGTCGGAGTTGCGCCTGGTGGTGGCTACCGAGAAGCTGCATTTCTTCAATCAGGAAACGGGGAAGCGCATCGGCGATACCGTGTCTCCGCAGGTCGTCCAGGTGAAAACGGAAATCGCCTGACGCCTTGGGCTGATCATTCAAATTGTACCGACCGCCTGTACGGTGCCTTTACGACTCTCTGCTATCCCGACAAGGACTGGATAGCAGCGGGGGTTGCTCATGGGTATTCATGTGATGCTGGCGAGCGTGGTCGCGATGGCCGCACGAGTGGTGCCCTTTCCGAGTCTTCCGCAACCGGCAGCAAAGACCTTCGTGGCGAAGTCCGGGGATAACTTCGTCATGCACGCGACGCCCATCAACCCGGACTGGATCATCAGCGGCGAGCCGCAGGCCCGCACCGGCGAGCATTCGCGCAGCAATGATGATGCGGCATATACGGCGATCTGGGATTGCACAGCCGGCGAATTCCGCTGGCACTTCTACTGGGACGAAACGGTGATGATCCTTGAAGGCGGCGTCCATATTGTTGCCGAGGATGGCACGGAGCGGACGCTGGAGGCCGGCGACGTTGCGTTCTTCGCGGCGGGCACCTGGGCCTGCTGGCGCGTCGACAATTATGTGCGCAAGGTCGCATTCCTGAGAAAGCCGTTTCCGAAGCCGGTCGCGCTTGTCTACCGGCTTCGCAGCCTGTTGCGCGGCGAGGCGCCGAAGAGCGGCATCGCGGCCTGAGGAATTCGCCCGCTCGTTGCCCCGGACGCCATTGATTGGCGTTGCTTTCAAGGCATCTGCAGCCTACATCTGTCCGGCATCAGCTAAGGGACGGAAATGGCCAAGATCAAGAATGTAGCGGTCCAGATGGACCATGTTGCCGGCATCAATATTGCAGGCGATTCCACCTTTGCGATGAGCCTGGAAGCCCAGACCCGTGGCTACAAGCTCTTCCATTACACGCCTGAGCGCCTGAGCTTCAGGGATGGCAATCTGTACGCCACCGTGGAGCCGATGGTGCTGCGCGACGTCAAGGGCGATCACTTCGAGCTGGGGGCGCCGGAACGCGTGGATCTGTCGACGATGGATGTGATCCTGCTGCGCCAGGACCCGCCGTTCGACATGGCCTATATCACCTCGACGCACCTGTTGGAGCGAATCCACCCGAAGACGCTCGTCGTCAACGACCCGGCGTGGGTCCGGAATTCGCCCGAGAAGATTTTCGTCACCGAATTTGCAGATCTGATGCCGAAGACGCTGATCACCAAGGACGCGGCCGAAATTCGCCGGTTCAGGGACGAGATGGGCGACATCATCCTGAAGCCGCTCTACGGCAATGGCGGCGCCGGCGTTTTCCATTCGACCAGGGACGACCGCAACCTGTCGTCGCTGCTCGAAATGTTCGGTCAGCTGTTCCGCGAGCCCTTCATCGCGCAGCAATATCTCCCGGATGTCCGCAAGGGCGACAAGCGCATCCTGCTCGTCGACGGCGAGCCGGTCGGCGCCATCAATCGCGTCCCCGCCGAGCACGACAGCCGTTCCAACATGCATGTCGGCGGCCGCGCCGAGGCGACTGACCTGACGGCCCGCGAAATCGAAATCTGCAAGCGTATCGGCCCTGCGCTCAAGGAACGCGGTTTCCTCTTTGTCGGCATCGATGTCATCGGCGACTACATGACGGAGATCAACGTCACGTCGCCGACGGGCATTCGGGAGGTCCGCAAATTTGGCGGCGCCGACATCTCAGCCCTTCTTTGGGACGCGATTGAGCGCAAGCGCGCCTAGTGCTTGGCTTCGCCGCCTCATGCACGGTGAGGAGAGCTTTTTCGCAAAATTATAATGAGTTTGTGAGCGCCCGGATTGGCATCGATCCGGGCGTTTCCTTACTTTGTTCTGCTAGCGCAACCAACCACAACCTGACTACAGCGCAGGCTTGAATTCGTTCTTTTATTGTTCTTGTTCCATTCTGGTTTCTATGAAAGATTGCAATTGTCGACAATGATACGTCGTTAAACTGTAGTGTAGTGGGTTGCGGCACAGGGGATTGGGGCATGGTCGCACGCGTCAGCACGGTTGCATTTCAGGGCATTGAGGGTGTTCCGGTCGAAGTTCAGGTCATGGTCGCGCCCGGGCGGGTCGTGACCCAGATCGTTGGGGTTCCGGACAAGGCCGTTGCCGAAAGTCGAGAGCGCGTTCACGCGGCATTGCACGCCTCCGGCCTGGCTCTGCCAGCCAAGAAGATTACCGTCAATCTGGCACCGCTGACTTGCCGAAAGAGGGCTCCCACTTCGATCTGCCGATTGCCCTCGGCTTGATGGCCGCTCTCGGCGCGATCCCCGCGGACGCGCTCTCCGGCTACGTGGTTATCGGCGAGCTCAATCTCGACGGCACGATCGCTCCCGTTGCCGGGGCACTGCCGGCGGCCATTGGCGCCAACGCGATCGGCAAGGGCTTGATCGGTCCGGCCGAGAGCGGTGCGGAGGCAGCCTGGGCCGGTCCCGATATCGACATCCTCGCGCCGCGCAGCCTCATCGCGCTTGCCAATCACTTTTGTGGCACCCAGGTTCCGCCCGTCCGGAACCGGGGATCCGCGCGAATATGGCGAACCTGCCTGATCTAGCCGATATCAAAGGGCAGGAGAGTGCCAAGTGGGCGCTCGAGGTGGCTGCGGCTGGTGGCCACAATCTGCTGATGGTCGGTCCTCCCGGCTCGGGAAAATCGATGCTCGCCGCTCGGCTGCCCTCGATTTTGCCATCGCTTTCGGCTGCCGAACTGCCCGAATCTCGATGATCCATTCGGTGGCCGGACAATTGTCCGGCGGAAAGCTTTCGGATCGACGCCCCTTCCGGACCCCCATCATTCGGCAACATGGCGGCACTGATCGGAGGTGGTCTTCGAGCGAAGCCCGGCGAGGCGTCGCTTGCCCGCCATGGCGTATTGTTTCTCGATGAGTTCCCGGAGTTTTCGCCGCAGGCGCTGGATGCCCTTCGCCAACCTCTGGAAACGGGCGAGTGCAGCATCGCACGCGCCAATCATCGCGTGGCTTACCCCGCCAGCATCCAGCTGGTTGCGGCCATGAATCCGTGCCGCTGCGGCATGGCCGGCGCGCCCGCGGCCCGTGCTGCATGCCGGATTATCAGGCGCGCATATCAGCTCGGCTGATGGATCGTATCGACATCCGCATCGATGTGCTCGCCGTTTCCGCTGTCGATCTCATCCGGCCGATGCCGGCTGAAAGGAGCGCGGATGTCGCCCGCCGCGTCGGCCGTGCCCGCGATATCCAGCGTAGCGGTTTTGAGGCGGCCGGGCTTGGAGGCGTCGGCACCAACGCTCGCTGCTCAACCGCCATGATCGAGAAATTACGCCGCGCCCGAACCTGCCGGCCTGAAATTGCTCCGTGACGCGGCCGAGAAAATGAGGTTTTCGGCGCGGGGCTACCATCGTGTACTGAAGGTGGCGCGCACTCTCGCGGATCTCGACGGTAACGAGACGGTGGGCCGCATTCACCTCGCTGAGGCAATTTCCTATCGCATCGCCGGTGAGCGGCTAAGCACGGCTGCCTGAACAGAAAGGGGCGCCGAGGCGCCCCAGATGCTGCAGAAAAGGCGTTGCCTAGCTTCCAAGGCCATCGAACAGCGCGGTCGAGAGATAGCGCTCGGCAAAGGACGGAATGATCACAACTATATTCTTCCCAGCATTCTCGTCTCGTTGGCCGACTTGGATAGCAGCGGCCAGTGCTGCGCCGGAGGAGATGCCAACGGGCACGCCTTCGAGCCTGGCGACTTCGCGGGCAAGGTCCAGCGCCTCGGGGCCGCTTACCGTAACGATCTCGTCGTAGATATGGGTGTCGAGGATTGCCGGCGCGAAGCCTGCGCCGATGCCCTGGATCTTGTGCGGTCCCGGCTGGCCGCCGGAAAGGACCGGAGATTCTGTCGGCTCGACGGCGACCACCTTGATGCCGGGCTTCTTCGACTTCAGCACCTGGCCGGCGCCCGTAATGGTACCGCCTGTGCCGATGCCGGAAACTAGGATGTCGACCGTACCGTCGGTATCATTCCAGATCTCCTCGGCCGTCGTGCGGCGGTGGATTTCCGGGTTGGCCGGGTTTTCGAATTGCTGCGGGATAATCGCATCCGGGAGCGTCGCAGCCAGTTCCTCAGCCTTGGCGATCGCACCCTTCATGCCCTTCGGACCTTCCGTCAGCACGAGCTCGGCGCCAAGCAGCGCCAGCATCTTGCGGCGCTCGACGGACATGGTTTCCGGCATGGTCAGGATCAGCTTGTATCCCTTCGCCGCAGCGGCGAAAGCCAGCGCAATCCCGGTATTGCCCGATGTCGGCTCGATGAGGGTCGTCTTGCCGGGCGAAATCTTGCCCTGCGATTCCAGAGACTCGATCATCGCGACGCCGATGCGGTCCTTTACGGACGCGATCGGATTGAAGAACTCAAGCTTGGCCAGCAGGTTCGCCTTTACGCCTTTCGCCTTGGCGAGCTTGTCGAGCCGCACGATCGGTGTATCGCCAATGGTTTCGGTGATCGAGGAATAGATGCGGCCGCGGCCAGGTTTCTTCGACATTAGGCTCTCCCTGGGTGAAATGTGCGGAGAGAATAGGGTCAAAGGCGCATGGAAACCAGTCTGGCTTCACCCGCTTGAGGCCATCCTTTGAGAAAAAAACCTTTAAGAACCGAACTTTGCCGGTTGAATTTTTCACGCCGTACGGGTGGCGATAAAGGCTGCCGTACCGGCCAGAATGCCTGCCGCTGTCTTGTTCAGCGCCTGCAGCGCGCGCGGCTGCTTGAGCATGATGCGCGCCCGCGACGCCAGCAGCATATAGGGCACCAGAACCACGAGCAGGACGACGAAGGTGGTTGCCAGGAGGGTGCAGTATTCGCGAGGTCCGACGCTGTTGATATTAATCAGCGTCGGCACCAGGGCGACGTAGAAAAGCATGGTCTTGGGGTTGCCGAGCGTGACCAGCAGTCCGGACAGGAAGCTCATGCCGGCACTGCTTGCCTTCTTGGCCGCGATGTCCTGGGGCAGCAGCCCGGCGGTCCATAGCTTGTAGGCGATGTAGCAGAGATAGAGCGCACCGGCGACCTTGATGACGATGAAGACCTCGGTGAAGGTCTGTGCCACGAAGGCGAGCCCGAGGATGACGGCAGTCAGATAGGTCATGTCGCCCAGCACGAGGCCGAGGCCCATGAAAAACGTCTCGCGAAAATTCGAACCGAGCGCGCGCGCGACGATCGCCGTGATGCCCGGTCCCGGAATTGCCGCCGCGATGAACAGCGCCGCAGCGTAAGCTAAAAGGGCGGTGAATGACATGATGTGGACTCCTGCTTCAGCCGCCTTCTACGCCTGCGGCTCGCTCCATTCAAGGAGCGTCGTTCTGTCATCATGCTGCGGTCGCTTGTCGCTATTGACGCTGCCTGTCGCGGTTCTAGTTCCAAGGCGGTGATTATGGCTGGTGGAGCCTGCATCCCCCCACCGCGCCGACACCTGCCACCCGCCGCTCGCCAAAGGAGACACTGATGAGCCCCACTGCCGCCGAAAAGCGCAAACTCGCCCCGCTCGCCACCCCCACCGACCTGAAAAGCAATGCCATTCAGGATATTTCGGCCGCCCTGGCGGCGCTGCTGGCGGATGTCTTTGCGCTCTACATGAAGACCAAGAATTTCCACTGGCACATGTCGGGGCCGCATTTTCGCGACTATCACCTGATGCTCGACGAGCAGGCCGAGCAGATCTTCGCCACCACCGATGCGATCGCCGAGCGCGCCCGCAAAATCGGCGGCACGACACTGCGCTCGATCGGCCATATCGGCCGCCTGCAACGCATCAACGACAACGATGCAGACTACGTCACGCCTGAGGACATGCTGGCGGAACTGCGTGATGACAACAAGCAGCTGGTCTCGCTGTTGCGCGAGACGCACGATGTCTGCTCAGAGCATAATGATTTTGCGACGACAAGCCTGCTGGAGGTCTGGATCGACGAGGCTGAGCGCCGCACCTGGTTCCTGTTCGAAACGACCCGGCAGCAGAAGTAGCCGGTCCTTTAAACCTGAAAGGCTCTAAATCATCAGCCCGCCCGCGTACGCAACAGCTGCGCGGGCGTCCAGCCAAGGTTCATTCCGGCCGCAGCGACCAGAATGACGGCAGCGCCGACGAGCTGCAGCGGCTGCAAGGCGTGTCCGAAGGCCAAACGGTCCACCAGGATCGCCGCAATCGGATAGATGAATGACAGCGCTCCGATCAGATGGATCGGCAGCTTCTGGATCGCGCCATAAAGCAGCACATACATCAGACCGGTATGCACGACACCCAGGGTAATCAGGATCGACCATGACTGGCCATTTGTGGGCAGCTCAGAAAAATTCACCGTCGGCAGCAACATCAGCACGCCGGTCGCCACCTGGATCAGCGCGATAAGATGCGGCGGCGTTCCTTTGAGCCATTTTGCCGCGATCGCCGCGAGAGCGTAGAAAAAGGCGGCACCGAGCGCCAGCAGGATACCGAGGCCATATCCCTCATGGCCACCCGCCGCGGCCGGCTTGGCCTCGACGATGGCCGCCATGCCGGCAAAGGCCAGCGTCAGCCAAAACAGCTTTGCGGCGGTGATCTTTTCGCCGAGGAACAGGGCGCCCAGCGCAAGCAGCATGAAAGGCTGCGTGTTGTAGACGGTCGTCGCGATCGAAATCGATGCGTGGCCGTAGGATGCAAAGAGCAGCAACCAGTTGAGCACGATGGCCACGCCGCCGAGGACAGCGATGCCTGCCGATTTCAGGCTGATGACGCCCGGTCGCAGCAGCCCCATTGCCGCGCATACGACAAGCAGGCTGATCGCGCCAAAGAGGCAGCGCCAGAACACCACGCCGCTCACCGGCTGGCCGGACATCACCACGAACCAACCGATTGTCCCCGATATCAGCATTGCGGCGGTCATTTGGGTCGTGCCGGCGCGGATTTCGCTCTGCATCACATCTCTCCATCTCGATGGATGAAGACTATTGCGGCAGTGCGCTGCATTATATAGTTTGCATTAGGTTAGTTGCGGATCTTTCCTGTCATTGTGAGGGATAATGTCTGTTTTGCCTAATGATAATGTGATCGACGATGTCGACCAGAAGATCCTGGAGGCGTTGGCGGAGAACGCCCGCATCTCGTTGAAGGAACTGGCCCAGGCTGCCGGGCTGTCCTCGCCCAGTGCCGCTGAACGCCTCCGCCGCCTGGAAGAGCGCGGGATCATCGCCGCCTTCACGATCGACATCGACCCGGCCGCGCTTGGATATCCGCTGCAGGCGATCGTGCGCGTTCGGCCGCTGCCCGGGCAATTGCATGTCGTTCAGCGGATCATCCAGGAGACGCCTCAGTTCGTGGAATGCGACAAGGTGACGGGAGATGACTGTTTCATTGCCCGGCTCGTCGTCCGCTCGATGCCGCAGCTCGACACGATCCTCGACAAGGTTGCGGAGAAGGCCGAAACAAGCACCTCGATGGTCAAGGCATCGCCGGTCAAGCGGCGTCTGCCTCCGCTTTCGCGCGAGCGGTAGCTCAGAAGTCGGCCATCGGCGAGAGCATGGCTGGTCGATCGAAGGCGATGGTGCCGGGCGCTCGGATCATCAGACGCGTGTGGCTCTCAAGAGGCTTCGCCTGTCCACTCCAGTCAAGCTTGTCCGGGCAAAACAGCACATCGACGATCTCAGCCTCGACGTCGAGTGCACCAATGATCGTCGCGAGCGACGGGATACTGCCGCCGACGACGTCGAGCAGCATGACATGTCGCGGCGCGTCCATCTTCCATGCAACTGCGACCCGTTCCCGTTCCAGCCAGCTGATCCTGACGCCAGGATCGAGCTGGGTGTTGATCAGAAACATCGCGGCGCTCTCGCAAACGGCGAGCACGTCCGAGACCGGCTGACGCGTCTTCAAGGCGGCGCTTAACATCTTCAGGTCTGCCGTTTCTCGCGGATTGAGACGCCGGGCCGACCTCTGTGCTTTCGGTACCGTCGGTGCCTTGCCGGAATAAGCGTGCAGCGGCAGCACGCGAAAGCCGTAAGGTCCATAGAGCGCCGGCTTGTCGGTGTAGAGCACGATGGCTTCGAAACCCTTCTCCTCGCACCAGGCGAGCGCCTTTTGGGTCGGGTCGCGATACAAGCCGCGCCCACGCCAAGGCGGGCGAACCGCACCGGACTGGAAGGCGGCAGCATTCAGCGGTCGACCGTTGATAACAAGCGGCATTGCAAAGGCCGAAAGATTGGCGGCAAGCAGGCCATCGCCGTCAAACCAGCCGAAGGGCATGCTGCTCGGGTCCGGCCCGCCCATTTGCTGCAACGGGCCGATATCGATAGCGAATGTGTCCTTCAGGAGATCGACCAGTGCCTGCCAGGCCTTGAGGTCGCCGAAATAGTCTAGGCGGAAGGTCAGGCCGGAATGATCGATACCCTTGGAGGTCATACGCCGGTCGAGCCGAAGCCACCAGCGCCGCGCGCCGTGGCACTCGCCTCGGAGATTTCGCAGATATGGGCCTGGATTGCCGGCGCAATCACCATCTGCGCGATGCGCATGCCCCTTGTGATCTCAAACGGCTCTTCGCCGAGATTGATCAACAGGACTTTTACCTCGCCGCGATAGTCGCTGTCGATCGTTCCCGGCGTATTGAGGCAGGTGAGGCCGTGCTTGAAGGCAAGGCCGGAGCGCGGGCGTACCTGGCCCTCGAATCCTTCCGGAATTTCGAAGACGAAGCCCGTCGGCACCAGCGCACGCTTGCCAGGCTGTAGAATGGTCGGCGCGTCGGCATCAACGGCGGCGCGCAGGTCCATGCCGGCCGCCCCCTTGCTTTCGTAAGTGGGCAGATCGAGGCCCTGGCCATTGGCGAGGCGGATGATGTTGAGAGTCGGGCGCGTATCGGTATGGATTGTCATGGGGCATTAGTTTGCGCCCGATGCGCCAAGGTCAATTGCAATGACGGGCTTTAATCGCTAGATACGCCGCAATTCCACAGGATTCACATCATGGCCGAAAGTCTCGCCGAGGCGGTCTCCCGCCGCCGCACATTCGCTATTATCGCGCACCCGGACGCGGGTAAGACCACGCTCACCGAAAAACTGCTGCTGTTCGGCGGCGCCATCCAGCTTGCCGGCGAAGTCAAGGCAAAGAAGGATCGCATGCAGACGCGCTCCGACTGGATGAAGATCGAGCGTGAGCGCGGCATTTCCGTCGTCACCTCGGTCATGACGTTCGAGTACAAGGACAATGTCTTCAACATTCTCGATACGCCCGGCCACGAAGACTTCGCCGACGACACCTATCGCACGCTGACGGCCGTCGATGCCGCGGTCATGGTGATTGACGCCGCCAAAGGTATCGAGCCGCGGACGCTGAAGCTGTTCGAAGTCTGCCGCATGCGCGACATTCCGATCATCACCTTCATCAACAAGATGGACCGCGAAAGCCGCGACCCGTTCGAAATCCTGGATGAAGTCGAGGAAAAGCTGGCGCTCGATTGCGCGCCGGTGACGTGGCCGATCGGACGGTCGAAGACCTTCTGCGGCTCCTATCACCTCGCAACGAACGAGGTGCGCGGTGCCGACACGCAGGAGATCATGACGAAGGTCACCGATCCCGAGATGGTTGCCCATCGCTTGCCGGAAAACGAGCGCGACGCGTTCGTCGAGGAGACGACGCTGGCGATCGAGGCCTGCAAACCCTTCGACAAGAAGGCCTTCCTCGAAGGCCATCTGACGCCGGTTTTCTTTGGTTCGGCGCTGCGCAATTTCGGCGTTCGCGACCTCATTGACGCGCTCGGCGAGTTTGCGCCGCCGCCGCGCGACCAGGTGGCCGATATCCGCACCGTGCAGGCGACCGACAACAAGATGACCGCCTTCGTCTTCAAGATCCAGGCCAACATGGACCCGAACCATCGCGACCGCATCGCCTTTGCCCGCATCTGCTCCGGCAAGCTCGAGCGCGGCATGAAGGCTCGCCTGTCGCGTACCGGCAAACAGCTCGGTCTCACCGCGCCGCAGTTCTTCTTCGCCTCGCAGCGCCAGCTGGCCGATACGGCCTACGCCGGCGACGTCGTCGGCATTCCCAACCACGGCACGCTGCGCATCGGCGATACGCTGACGGAAGGAGAGTCGCTGGTGTTCCAGGGCGTGCCGAACTTCTCGCCGGAAATCCTGCGCCGCGTACGTCTGGAAGACGCCATGAAGGCGAAGAAGCTCAAGGAAGCGCTGCAACAGATGGCTGAAGAAGGCGTTGTCCAGCTGTTTTCGCCGGAAGATGGTTCGCCGGCTATCGTTGGCGTTGTCGGCGCCCTGCAGCTCGATGTTCTGAAGGAGCGCCTGATGGCCGAATATGGCCTGCCGGTTTCCTTTGAAATGTCGCGCTTTTCCGTCTGCCGCTGGATTTCGGCCGATCAGCCGGCGGAGCTCGAAAAGTTCATCACCGCGCGTCGCGGCGATATCGCGCGGGATCTGGATCATGATCCGGTGTTCCTGGCGCAGGACAGCTTCTCGCTGCGTTACGAGGCCGAGCGCTATCCGGCGATCAAGATGGCCGCCCTCAAGGAATATCACGCCGTCAAGGCGGCGTGATATTGGATTGGATACAACGATCTGCCATGATGCCGTTCCGAAAGGGAGCGGTTCATGGTTCGCGAGAATGAAATCAGGGAAAATGAGGTCGCGGTTGAAGTGCCCCCGGCGACCGACGCTGGCCTAGTGTTCATCGGGCGTCTCGACGCCCTGGACCTCGCGCATGGAGACACCGCGCCAGGGGCGGCACGACGGTCCGCTCTGCAAAATCGAGATATTCGAGCCTTGGAGACAGGCTCTCAGGGGCGTGGAAGCCTTCGAGCGGCTGGAAATACTTTATTGGCTGGATCGGGCGCGGCGCGATCTTGTTCTGCAAAGCCCCGCCAATAGCGGAAAAGTCCATGGCACGTTTTCGCTTCGCTCGCCGGTGCGGCCAAATCCGATCGGTACCTCGATCGTCAAGCTGGAAGGGGTCGAAGACGGCGTCTTGCTGGTGCGGGGGATGGATTGCCTGGATGGGACTCCGCTTCTCGATCTGAAGCCCGATCGCACGCTGTTCAAGCCGATCGCGCCGCCGCAGCCTGGCGATTTCCAGACCGGCGACGACGTAGCACATTATTGCAGGAAAGCCTGACGGTCAGTCGACGGCGATCATGACATCAGAGGCCTTGATGACCGCATAGGCGTCGCCGCCTGCGGCAAGCCCGAGTTCATCGACCGCTTCGTTGGTGATTGAGGCCGTGACGATGGAGCCGCCGCCGATATCGATCCGGACGTGCGCCGTGGTCGCACCCTTCTTCACCTCGACGATCTTTCCCTTCAAGCGATTGCGTGCACTGATCTGCATCGAAGCCTCCTGTTTTGCGTGCGGAGTGTGGTGGCTGAGGTGTGCTGCTGCAATTTACTCGCCGCGCGGGTAGCGCTGGCTTTCCTCCAGTACGTTCAGATCCATGTGGTTGCGCATGTAACGCTCTGACGCCTTCTGCAGTGGCTGGTAGTCCCAAGGGTAGTACGCCCCATTCCGCAACGCTTCGTAGACCACCCAGCGGCGTGCCTGGCTTTCGCGCACGGCGGCATCGAAATTCTGCAGGTTCCAGCGTTTCTCGGCCAGGGCTGTGAGCTTCGCCAGGACGTCGGCATACCCGGTATCGCCGGCGAGGTTGATCAGCTCTTTCGGGTCCGCCTCCAGATCAAACAGCATCGGCGGGTCCTTGTCGCAGAGCGTCAGCTTGAAGCGGCCATCCCGCAGGCAGACGAGCGGCGCTTCCGACCCTTCCGCGGCATACTCCATGGGCACCGGGCCACGACCGCCAGTGCCTGTTGCAAGTGGCGTCAGGTCCTCGCCATCCGTCCATGGCGCCAGCTTGGCAATGTCGATGCCCGCCAGTGCCGCCAGCGTCGGGGTCACATCAAGCGTCGAGACAGGTTGCCGGATAGAGGCCGGTGTCCAGCCCAGCGCCGCGATCGTCAGAGGCACCCGCGATGAACCGTCGAAAAAGCACATCTTGAACCAGAGGCCGCGGTCGCCAAGCATGTCGCCGTGGTCGGAAACGAACAGAACGATCGTATTGTCCGCCATCCGCCCGCGCTCGAGCACGTCAAGGATCTCGCCGATCTTGTCGTCGATGTAGGAGATACTGGCGAAGTAGCCCTGTCGCGCGCGCCGGATCTGTTCCGGCGTGATGTCGAAGGCATCATAGTCACAGGCTTTCAACAGACGCTGCGAGTGCGGATCCTGCTCGTCGAACGGAATTGTGCCGACCTCAGGATCCAGCGCTGGGGAATTCTCGTAGAGGTCCCAGTACTTGCGGCGCGCGACATAGGGGTCGTGCGGATGCGTGAAGCTCACCGTCAGGCACCAGGGGCGGTCGTCGTGACGGCGCGAGAGGTCGTAGAGCTTGCGGGTCGCGTTGTAGGCGACCTCGTCATCATACTCCATCTGATTGGTGATTTCTGCAACGCCGGCACCCGTCACCGAGCCGAGATTGTGGTACCACCAGTCGATGCGCTCGCCGGGCTTGGTGTAGTCAGGCGTCCAGCCGAAATCGGCGGGATAGATGTCGGTCGTCAGACGTTCCTCGAAGCCATGCAGCTGGTCGGGGCCGACGAAATGCATCTTTCCCGACAGGGCGGTATGATAGCCCGCCGCCCGCAGGTGGTGCGCGAAGGTCGGGATATCGGACGCAAACTCGGCGGCATTGTCATAAACGCGAGTCCGGCTCGGCAACTGCCCGGACATGAAGGATGCCCGTGCCGGGGCGCAAAGCGGACTTGCCGTATAGGTGTTGGCGAAGCGCACCGAACGCGCTGCCAGGGCCTTCAGATGAGGCGCGTGAAGAAAATCAGCCGGTCCGTCTGGAAACAGCGTGCCATTGAACTGATCGACCATCAGAATGAGAATATTCGGGCGCGCCATGCGTATCGTCCTTCAGTTTGCGAGAGCGGGAACTTAGCCGCGTCTGCGGAGGTCTTCTAGTTGGCATCGACTGCTTAGAGTTCGAGAATCCCTCACGTTTGCCATCTGTTTGATTTATTGATTATCAATATCGCATGACCTGTGAAGTAGGCATTTTTTGACGTCTCCTCTAAGGAATTTTTATGGAAAGCCGTCGTCTCGATCTTGGGTGGATGCGCATCTTCGCGGAAATTGGCAAGACTGGGAGCCTGTCGGCGGCGGCAAGTGTTCTTGGCCTGACTCAGCCGGCCGTGAGCTATCAGATCCGTCGTTTGGAGGAGCAACTCGGCGTCAGCCTGTTGAAGCGGCAGCATCGGGGAGTGGAGTTGACGCCGGAAGGCCAGCGTCTCCTCGATGTCGTGGCAAAGAGTGTCAGCGACATCGATGAACTGGCGCGGCGATTCCGCAACGAAGCAGATCGGCCGATCATCCGGTTGCGCACGGATTATGCGTTTTCCGCGCTATGGCTGATTCCGCGCATGCATGCGTTCCGCGCCCTTTACCCGAACGTCGATATTCAGATTGTCGCGACGCAGCGAGTGCAGGGCGGCCGCTCTGATGACGGCGATGTTGCCGTTGTCTTTGGTACGCGCGCGGAGTTCGAGCGCCAGGCCGTTCTGCTCTTGCCGGAAAGGGTCACGCCCGTCTGTACGCAGGGCTTCCTTGATCGCCATGGCGCTATCGTCACGCCGGCTGACCTTGCCCGCGCACGCCTGATCCATCTCGATGCGCCGGAGCCTTCGCCTTGGTTCGATTGGCGGCGGTACTTCGCGCAACTCGGGGTCAGTCGCAATCCTAACGCGGGGCAGGGCGATCTGAGCTTCAACACATACTCTCTGGTCGTGCAGGCCGCTATCGGTGAGCAGGGCGTTGCCATCGGATGGATGGGCCTCGTCGACCCGCTGCTCGCGTCGGGGATGCTGAGAACCGCAGGCCCGACGCTGGAGGCGACGGACCGGGGTTACTGGCTGTTGCCGCCGCGAACACGCGACGCTCAAAGCGATCTGCTCACGGCATGGCTTATGGCAGAGGCGGGAATCGTCTGAACTCGCGCTCAGGCAGCCAGGTCATTGAGGAAGTCGTCGCACCAGCGCGACACGTCGTGCTCAAGCAGATAGTCCATCATCCGCTGCCAGCGCTCGCGGCGCTCTTCCATCGGCATGTTCAGGGCGCGCGCCAGCGCGTTGGCCGTTCCTTCGATATCATAGGGATTGACCAGCAGCGCGCCGCTCTTCAATTCGCGCGCCGCGCCTGCAAAGCGGGAGAGCACCAGAACGCCGGGATCTTCCGGGTCCTGCGCTGCGACATATTCCTTTGCCACGAGGTTCATGCCGTCGCGAAGCGGCGTGACCAGTCCGACTTTGGCGAGCCGATAGAGACCGGCGAGGATTGGGCGGCTGACGGAGCGGTTGATATAGCGGACCGGCACCCAGTCCACGGTTCCCAAGGCACCGTTGACGCGGCCTGCCTGCTCCGCGACGGTGCGTTGCATCTGTTCGTATTCCGGCACCTCCGACCGCGATTTCGGGGTGATCTGGAGATAGGTGACCTTGCGCTGGTGGGCCGGATTGTTGACGACGAAGCGCTCGAAGGCATCCAGCCGCTGCGTGATGCCCTTGGAGTAATCCAGCCGATCGACGCCGATGATCAGGTCGCGGTCCTTGATGCTCTGCCGCGCCCTCTGCACCATGTGATGGCTGCCGGCCCTCTTGGCGAACTCGGCAAAGGCGGCCGTCTCGATGCTGATGCCGTAGGCTCCGCCCTTGAAGACCTTACCATTCGCCGTGAAGCGGCCGTCGCCGATGGCATCGCCCATATCCTCGCGGCGAAGGCAGCCGGCGAAGTTCTCCAGATCGTGGTCCGTCTGGAAGCCGACAAGATCGTAGGCCGCAAGTCCGTGCATGATCTCCTCGTGAACCGGCATGGTGTAGAGCACATCGGCGGGCGGCCAGGGAATGTGCAGGAAAAAGCCGATGCGGTTCTTGAAGCCCATCTGCCGCAATTCCGCGGCCAGCGGAATCAGATGGTAGTCATGTACCCAGATGATGTCGTCAGGCTTTAGCAACGGCGCCAGCCGATGCGCGAAGAAGCGATTGACGCGGAAATATCCCGCCATCTCCTTGCGGCCGTATTCCGCAAGGTCCAGCCGATAGTGACAGATCGGCCAAAGCACGCGATTGGCGAAGCCGAAGTAGTATTCCTCGACGTCCTTGCCGGTGAGATCGGTCAGTGCATAGGTGATCTTGCCTTCCTCCGTCAGGGAGAGCGGGCCGGGCTCGTTGTTTTCGCTCGACTTGCCGGACCAACCCATCCAGATACCGCCGCGTTCTTCTAGCGCCGCCTTCAACGCCACCGCCAGTCCGCCGGCCGAGGCTGCGCCCTCCTTCACGGGAGCTGGCACGCGATTGGAAACGATGACGAGACGGGACACGAAAATTCCTTTCCTGGGAGGGCAGCACGTGGTGCTTGGGATCAAACGGCGAGCTGCGCGATCAGTTCCCGCACCGCCGACGCCGAAGGCAGCGTCAAGGCGGCGGTGGTGTCGGAGGGCGAGCCGACCCGAACGGAGAGGCCGCCCTGGCGATTGGCGACACGGAACATCGCCTCATCCGTGACGTCGTCACCGATGGTGATCGGACGCCTGCCGGCAAATGGCGGCATCGAAAGAAACGCCTCTATGGCCTGACCTTTGTCGGCGCTGGCCGGTCGGATTTCGAGAACCATCTTGCCGCGCTGCAAGGTCCAGTCGGGCCCTACCTTGGACAGCATCGCCTCCATGATCGGCTCCACCTCTGCCTGCCTCTGCGGCACAAGGCGATAGTGAGCGGCAACGGCGGCGCCTTTGTCTTCCACGATGACACCGTCCAGGCTTTCAGCCGCCCTGCGAAGATCCGCTTTCATCGCTTCGAATGCGCCAGTGGTCTCGGCTTTCGCGACGCTGCCGTCCGGTCGACGGAGTTCGGCGCCGTGTAAGCCGGCGATCGGAAAACGAAATGGCGCAAACAGCGCGTCGGCATAGGCAAGCGCTCGCCCTGTTACCAAGGCAAGCGCACCGCCAAGCCTTCGCGAGACCGCGTCAAGCGCCGCCGGCAAAGACGGCGGCACGACAATCGCGTCCGGCATCTCGGCCAGGTCAAGCACGGTCCCATCGATATCGAGAAAAAGAGCGCAGTCTTGAGGGGAGGACGAAAGGGCGCTCAGCAATTCCGTCTGCCCCGAGGCCGGTTGCGGCATCGTGGCAGGAAATGGCTTACTGGGGTATGACATGGTGACTTACCTATGTCGGCATCGGCCGAAGGCAACCCATTTTGGCGTAAAACGCGAGAAAATCTCAGGTTTTCGCGTTGGATACCAGTTCATTCAGCCGGCATTGCAGCGGAACGTCCGGCGAAGAAGGCCCTGGCCCCGGCGGTGAAGGCAGCGCGCTGGTCGGCCCGCGTATAGAACATGTGGCCGCCACGATAAACCTTCAGCGCCACGCGCTCGCCGGCAAGCGACGCCGGCAGGTGGTCGACAACATAGCGGCTCACCCCATAGGGCGTCACGAGATCGCTATAGCCATGGGCGATCAGCAGGCGGAATTTCGGATTGGAGGCGAGAAGCTGGCGGATATCGTCGGTAACGCTCGCCTGCCGCATGGAACCGCCGCCACGCCCGCCCCATTCCCACTTGCGATTGATATCGCTGTCGAGCAGCGAATAGGTCATCTCGGTCTTGAATCCGAGTTCACTGCGCGCATAGTCGGCGAAGGCCCCGCCATAGGCACGGGTGAAGCCGTCGAGGATGGCGTCGTCGCCGCGATCGGAGTTTGATTCCGGATAAGGATCGGGCGTCGAGAACGCCGCGTCGTAAGGGCTGACAACGCGCCCGTCCTGCCCTTCTGATTGCTTGGCGTAAGCATTTCCGAGGAAGCCACGGTTCTTCTCAACGACATCTGAGGGGATCCCGGTCATGCCGGCAATTTTCTCGTAAAAGGCCTTAGCGGCTTCGCCTGTTGGCGTCGGGCCGGCGAGTGTCGTGAGATAGTCGCCAAGCGCAAATTTCTCCGCATCGCGCTGTTGCCCTTCATCGAAAGCGCTGCGTCTGTCCATATGCGCTGCTGCAAGCGAGGGGAATTCGAGTGCCGCGCCGAGCGCAAACTGATCAGCATTGAACATCAGTTGCCCCTCGAGCAGCGGCGAAAGCATGATCGCGCCCGAGACGATAATGCCCTGGCTGTCCTTCAGGGCGCCGGCCACCTTGGCGGCGCGAAAGCCGCCATAGCTCTCGCCGAGAAGATACTTGGGCGAACCGGATCGATTGTTGTGAGTGACATAAAGAGCGATCGCCTTCGCGATGCTCTCTGCGTCGGAATTGACGTTGTAGTATTTGGAGGCGTCGTCGGCCTTGGCGGTCCGGCTCCAGCCAGTTCCGATCGGATCGATGAAAACAAGATCAGTAAAGTCGAGCCAGGTGTGCGGGTTGTCGACCAACTTCGCGTCGGCCCCATCGTCGCCTTTCGGGCCGAAGTCCAGGATACGCGGCCCCATCAGGCCGAGATGCAGGAATGCCGACGCCGCACCGGGGCCGCCATTGAAGGCAAAGGTCAGCGGGCGGTCGGGGGCGCCTTTCTTGGCGACATAGGCCGTGTAGAATATAGCGCCTGTTTTGGTGCCGTCTTGCGCGAAGAGATCAAGCGTTCCGGCCGTGGCCACATAGTCGAGCGTCCGGTCGCCGATCTTCAGTGCGTGTTGGGTGACCGAGTCCTCCGGCAGCAGCTTCAGTACGCCGTCGCTCGATGAGGCCCGTGTGGCAGGTTCGCCTCGACCCTCCTGCGACATGGCGGGTGCGAGTGGCGCCAGCAAGGCTGTTGCAAGCAGGATGGCGGATAGGAAACGCAAAACTTGTCCTCCGACGGAAGCGGTATTGGAGGCGTAACCTAAACATCGCCGTCTGGCGGGAGAAATCAACAGATGGTGAGGGGGGCGTTAGTCCATTTTTTCGATCGTCTGCGCATTCACATATTCCGCGCGGCCGGCGTTCCAGCCGTTGATCGCAGCCCCGGCGCCAAGCGCGACGAAAAGCACGGCCGACCACGCAAAGCTGCCGGTCCAGCCGCGGATGAGCCCGACGACCAGCGGGCCAATCGCCGCAAGCAGGTAGCCCACGCATTGCGCCATGCCGGAAAGATGGGCCGCCACATGCGGATCGCGGGAGCGCAGCACGATTGTCGTCATGGCGACGGCGATCAGGCCGCCCTGGCCGATGCCCTGCAGCACGGCCCAGACCCAGATCGTCGAGAGCGGCGCAAACAGTAGGCCGAGCAAGGCGACGACGGCGACGGCACAGAGCGACGCGTTGATCAGTCGCTGATCCTTGCCCCCCACGGCGATCTGCGGAGCTACAAGGCAAGCCGCGGCCTGAACCATCACCGATACCGAAACGATCGCTCCCGCGGTGACACCGTCAACGCCGCGCTCGCGCAGGATGGGAACGAGCCAGCCGAATACGCAATAAGCCAGAGCAGACTGCAGGCCCATGAAGAGCGTGACCTGCCATGCCAGCCGGTCTCGCCAGAGTCCTTGGACGGAAAAGCCGCTGCGCTTGACCTGGCTCTTGGTGGACAGCACTTGCGGCAACCAGATGATCCCGACGATCAGCGCGGGCAGCCCCCAGGCGGCCAGTGCGCTGGAGAGCGAGTCGCCGAGAACGTGCTCGAGCGGCAACGTGAAGCCCGCAGCACTTGCCGCGCCCGCGCAGAGCGCCATCGTGTAGAAGCCGGTCATCAGCGCGGCGCGATCGGCAAAGTCACGCTTGACCAAGCCAGGCAGCAGCACGTTGCCGACAGCAATGGAAGCGCCGGCGAGCGCGGTGCCGATAAACAGTAGCGGAACGGATGAAAGGCCCCGGAGCGCTGTCCCGAGGGCCAGCAGGAGCAGTACCCCCAGAAGCGTACGCTCTGCTCCGATTCGTTGGGCAAGCCGCGGCGCCACTGGCGAAAAAGCACCGAGGCAGACGACGGGCAGGGTGGTCAGCAAGCTGGCGCCGAGCGACGAGAGGCCGAGTTCCGTCTTGATTTCGGGCAGCAGCGCGGAGGCGCTGGAGAAGACCGGCCGCAGATTGAAGGCGATCAGGACGAGACTAACCCCGAGAAGGAAGCGTGCCGCTGCACTGCTGCCCACTGGGGGTTGTGGTTGGGGAACGCTATCGGCTTCGGCATCGATAAGTTGCTCGTCCGCGAGGTCGTAGACCTCCGCGGAGTCCTGAAGGGAGGTGGTCATGAATGGAGCATCCGGTCGAGAGCGCTGATGATGGGAGCCATGAAGCGGCGAACGGCCGCGTCGGCCTGTTGCGGATCGCCGGTGGCGATCGCGTCGATGATGTCGGCATGCGCCTGCAGATCAGGCTCGGGTATCTCATTGTCCAAAGTCGCCGCGATCGTTTCGGCGATCGAGGCGGAGAAGAACTGATAGATCTCAACCATCGCGCGGTTGCCGGAAGCCGCAATGACGGCTTGGTGGAAGGCAAGGTCGCGTTCGACGAAGCCGCTTTTGTCGCCGCCTTCGAAATTGCCCCGCTTGGCGAGAAGCGCCCTCAATTCCGCAATGGTTTGCGGAGTTTGTCGTACCGCGGCCAGCCGCGCCGCCTCGACATCGAGTGCACACCGGGCCTCGAAGAGATCACGCAGACCGGCACGACGCGCCATGGTGAGCGGCAGCCTCGTATCGGTGGTAGACAGCACGTAGGTTCCGGAGCCCTGCCTGGTTTCGAGAAGGCCCTGCGACACCAGCACGCGGACGGCTTCCCGTATGGTGCCGCGGCTGACGGAGAGCATGGACGACAGCGTTGCCTCGTTGGGCAGTTTTTCCCCAACGGCCCAACGCTTACCCAATATCTCGGCGCGGATTGCCTCGATGGCCGTGTCGGCAAGCTTCGTTTTTGCGAGTGGTTGCATCGTCGGTATTCGTAAAGTCATTTGATGACTTTACGAATACGCCAAGATCGTGGGCGTCGTCAATCCTGTGATGGAAAATGAAAAGGGCCGCTCGAGGCGACCCTTTCCATGAGTTCTGGCCTGTAAATGGCCGGACCGTCAAAGCGATCCTAGGAAGGTGGGGCTTAGAGCGAGGGCTGCCTCGCTTTCATCACCACTTCCATGCCTTTTACGAGGTCTGAAATCTCATTAGACATTGGATCACCTTCCTTTCGTTCTGTTGTCGATGGAAAGAAGGTAGGATGATTCGTCCGCGATGCAAGAAAAAACCTCGGCCGAGTCGCTGCCACATCTTCAGGAATGCCCGATTTCATTTCCTCGCTGTCGGGAATACGCCAACGTTTACAATGAAATGTTGTTTCGTTGTGTCGATATACAGATTTAGTGGTAGCGCCTGTGGATAAGCCGGCTCAATGTGCGGCCTTGATGAAGGTGCCGTTCTGCAGTTCCCGCATCGCCTGCATGATCTCCTCTCGCGAGTTCATGACGATCGGCCCATGCCAGGCGACCGGCTCCTCGATTGGCTTGCCCGAAACGAGCAGAAAGCGGATGCCTTCGTCGCCGGCCTGCACGGTCACTTCATCACCGCTGTCGAAGACGACGAGCGTGCGGTTGCCGGACATATCGCGAATGTTCAACTCCTCCCCGTTGACCTCCTTCTCGACGCGGACGCCAAACGGCTTGGAGGCGTCGCGGAACGTGCCGGAGCCAACGAAGATATAGGCAAAGGCGTTGCGATAGGTGTCGACGGGCAGGCGCTTCTTCTTGCCCGGCGGCACCGAGACGTCGAGATAGATCGGTTCGGCAGCCACGCCGTCAACCGGGCCCGCCTTTCCCCAAAAGTCGCCGCAGATAACGCGTACGGCAGTGCCGTCGTCGTCGACCACGACAGGAATGTCGGCTGATTTGACGTCCTGATAGCGTGGCGCCGTCATCTTTAGCGACGAGGGCAGGTTGGCCCAAAGCTGGAAGCCGTGCATCCGTCCGGCGAAATCGCCCTTCGGCATTTCCTGGTGCATGATGCCGCTGCCGGCCGTCATCCACTGGATGTCGCCGGCGCCGAGCAGGCCGCGATTGCCGAGGCTGTCGCCGTGCTCGACCGTGCCGGCGAGCACGTATGTGATCGTCTCGATGCCGCGATGCGGATGCCAGGGAAAGCCACGGATGTATTCGGCCGGATTGTCATTGCGGAAATCGTCCATCATAAGGAACGGGTCGGTCATTGACGGATCCCCGAAGCCGAAGACGCGATGCAGCTTCACGCCGGCGCCCTCCATCGTCGGAGTTGCGGTGCTCATATGCTTTACGGGACGGATCGACATGGCATCCTCTCGAAGGGTTCAACTTGCCCGGGACTATAGCCGCCTGACCGGCATCCGCGAAATCAGCCTGCCCGGCAACGCACTGTTCACAAAAGAAGATGCGCCATTGCGCAATGTGATCGCGTCCGCCGCCGGAAATTTGTCATCTTCCGCTTGCAAGCCACGAGGCCGTTCAGGTCTTATTAACCATCGGATTCGACAATCACTGTCGCGTTTCGGCATTCTCCCGCCTCAGGGCGGGCTCGGGAGTGGAAAGAGCATGTGTCGCTGGGCAGCCTATCGTGGAGACCCCCTCTATCTGGAGGAACTGGTGTCCTCGCCCGCGCACTCCTTGATCGAGCAGTCGCATTGCGCCACCCGCGCCAAAACCCCCACCAATGGCGACGGCTTCGGCATCGCCTGGTATGGCGACCGGCTGGAGCCAGGGCGCTACCGCGATACCTTGCCGGCTTGGTCCGACTGCAACCTGAAGAGCCTTGCGCGGCAGATCCGGTCGCCGTTGTTCTTGGCGCATGTGCGGGCCGCCACCGGCGGCGGCACGCGGCGCGACAACTGCCATCCCTTCACCTTCGGCAACTGGTCCTTCATGCACAACGGCCAGATCTCAGGCTTCGAACGGCTGCGCCGTCCCATGGAGGCCATGCTAGACGATGAGCTTTTCAACGCGCGCGGCGGGACCACCGATTCCGAACTGATGTTCCTGCTCGCCCTGCAGTTTGGCCTGCGCCAGACGCCGATGGCAGCCATGGCGGAGATGATACGCTTCGTAGAGGGCCTTGCCGAAAACGTCCTGGGTTCAGTCTTGGTGCGCTACACGGCCGCCTTTTCCGATGGCAAGTTACTCTATGCGATCCGTTATGCGACCGACCGCAAGGCGCCGACGCTCTACGCGTCTCCTGTCGGCAGGGGCTATTGCCTGGTGTCCGAGCCGCTCAACGACGATGTCGATGCCTGGACGGAGATCCCGGATGGCAGTGCCGTTACGCTTGCCGACATTGGCCTCGATATCGCACCGTTTCGTCCGGCGCTGGCCGTGGCAAAGACCGCCCCGGTCGCGATTACTGCTTGAGCCGTTCAGCGATCATCGCCGCGAGCTTCGTCGCAACCTCTTCCTTCGCAAGGTCTGGCCACTGTTCGATGCCGCTGTGAGCGACGATCTTCACCCTGTTGCGAACGCCGCCCATGATGCCGGTTGCGGGCGAAACGTCGTTGGCGACGATGATGTCAGCCCCCTTGCGTTCGAGTTTCGCCATGGCGTTGCTCTCGACATCCTGGGTCTCCGCCGCAAAGCCGATCACCAGCTTCGGCCGCAGCGTGTGATGACCGACGGTCTTCAGAATATCGGGATTTTCAGTCAGCGCGAGCGTCGGGATGGATTCGCCCGGATGCTTCTTGATCTTCTGGTCGGCGGCCGAGGCAACACGCCAGTCGGCGACGGCCGCAACCATCACCGCGACATCGACGGGAAGCGCGGCGAGAACGGCGTCGCGCATCTGGTCTGCGCGCTCGACGTGAATGACCTTCACACCCATGGGATCAGGGACCGAGACTGGCCCGGAAACGAGTGTCACATCAGCCCCAAGGGCGGAGAGGGCGGCGGCAATCGCGTGCCCTTGACGGCCGGAAGAGCGATTGGCGATGTAGCGCACAGGGTCGATCGGCTCATGAGTCGGCCCCGAGGTGACGATCGCCTTGCGGCCGGTAAGCGGCCTCGGTCCATCGTTGAGCAGCGCTTCCGCGGCCGCGACGATCTCGAGCGGCTCAGCCATCCGGCCGACGCCCGCTTCGCGGCTCTCCGCCATCTCGCCTGACATCGGTCCGATAAAACGGATATGGTCGCCGCGCAGGGTCTCGACGTTGCGCTTGGTTGCCGGATGCGCCCACATGTGCGGGTTCATGGCGGGGGCGGCGAGTACCGGACGGTCGGTCGCAAGCAGCACCGTCGAGGCAAGGTCGTCCGCAAGCCCATTCGCCATCTTGGCGAGCAGGTCCGCCGTCGCCGGCGCAATCAGCACGAGGTCGCAATCGCGCGCCAGCCGGATATGGCCGACATCCTGCTCGTCCTGGCGGGAGAAAAGATCGGTGAACACATGATCGGCGGCGAGCGCGCCGACGGCAAGCGGCGTCACGAATTCCTGCGCCCCCGTCGTCATCAGCGGTCGCACGGACGCACCCCGCTCTCTGAGCCGTCGGATCAAGTCCAGGCTTTTATAGGCCGCGATCCCGCCTGAAATGATGAGGAGGATGCGTTTGCCGCTGAGAACCATGGCTTTTCCCATCGATTATCTGATTGCATCAAACCCTAAGCCTTTGGGGAATAATATGCAATCGGCACCGGAAGCGCGTTGGTCGCAGTGACAATGCTGCCCTCTTGTGGCATGGAGCGAAGCATGGGGACCATGCGAAGCATCTTGCGGGATCGGGTATCGGCCAGCGCCGTCGCGCTGCTGGTCGCCTGTCTATTCCTGATCCAAGGACTGCTGAGCGGCACTGTGCAGGGTTCCATGGCGGCGTCCGCCGTCGATCCCTTCGCAATCATCTGCTCTTCAAGCGGACACGGTTCCATCGACGATGCCGGACTTGGCAACTTGCCGGCCAAGAAGGCGCCCGAGTGGCCATGCGGCACGCTCTGCCGTCTGGCATCGGCTGCCACGCCGGCAGTTCTCGCCGCGCAGGCGGCGGTCCTCTACGTCGCAGTCGAAACTGCAATCGACGCAGCGATCCGAACCGATGCTGACGTTTCGCCCGCTTTACGCGGGCGGATCGCTGAACCGCGAGCACCTCCCATTACCGCCTGACGTCATCGCTCGACCTAGCGCGCGTCACGCCGAGGTTCGATTTTCCTACGTTGGGAGTCCTCCATGTCCGATCTTACCATCGGTCGCGAGAGCGTCAGCGCCTCCGCGCGCTCCGCCTCCGACCTCTATCGCGCCGTCTGGCGCTGGCATTTTTACGCAGGCCTTCTTGTCCTGCCCTTCATGATCACGCTGGCGATCACCGGCGGCCTCTACCTGTTCAAGGATGAGATTGACGCGGTGATCCATTCCGAACTCAAGCGCGTCGAAGTGCAGCAAGGCGCAAACCGCGCGGCACCTTCCACGATGGTGGCTGCTGCCCTTGCTGTTTACCCCGGAATTGCAGTCAAGTTTACCGACCCTGCCACGCCCGATGCCTCTGCCGAAGTCACCATCGGCACCGAGGCGGAAGGCAAACTTGCCGTCTACGTCAATCCGTATACCGCTAAGGTGCTGGGCGCGTTGCCGGATCGCGGTACTGTCATGTGGACGATCCGCTACCTCCACAGCCTCAAATATTTCGGCAACTACGCGCGTATGCTGATCGAGATCGCCGCCGGATGGTCGATCCTGTTGGTTGCCACCGGCGTCTACCTCTGGTGGCCACGCCTACAGACAGGCGGTGTTCTCTCCGTTCGCGGCACCCCTAAGCGGCGGGTCTTCTGGCGGGACACTCATGCGGTCACCGGTATCTTCGTCGGCTTCTTCATCGTCTTCCTGGCCATCACAGGCATGCCTTGGTCGGGGGTCTGGGGCGGCAAGGTCAACGAATGGGCCAATGGCAACAACTTCGGCTATCCCGCGGGCGTGCGGGTTGCCGTACCTATGTCCGACGAGCATCTCGACCACGTCGCCAAGACATCCTGGTCGCTGGAGCAGGCGCAAGTACCGCACTCGTCAGGGCACGCCCATCATGCACAGGCGATTGGCCTCGATGACGCCGTAGCCACCTTTGATCGTCTTGGCCTGCATCGGGGTTACGCCGTCAACATACCAACCACAGCGGATGGGGTGTTTACCGGATCGGTCTATCCCGACGATCTTTCCAAGCAGCGGGTCGTGCATCTCGACCAATATTCCGGGACGCCGCTGATCGACATGAGCTATGCCGACTACGGTCCGCTCGGCAAATCGCTCGAATGGGGCATCAACACTCATCTGGGTCAGCAGTTCGGGCTTGCGAACCAACTGGTGCTGCTTGCCGCTTGCGCGGCGATCATCCTGCTTGCGGTTTCGGCGGCCGTCATGTGGTGGAAGCGACGCCCAGCGGGCTCGCTCGGCGTCCCGCCGATGCCTGCTGACAAGCGTGTTGTCCGCGGCCTGATCGCGATGCTCGCTGTTTGCGGAGTGTTCTTCCCGCTCGTTGGCCTGTCGCTGGTCGTCATGCTGGCAGCGGACTGGGTCTATATCAGGAGCAGGACGAAGCGTTCGGCGTAAGTGCGGGCCGCGATCCGGTGCTTCTCCTCCCCGCGGTGTCGTCCTCATGATGCCGGCTGATGAACACGGAAAGGCCGCGGAGGAGAGGGGTCCGCGGCCTTCTCAGGCATCCTCTGATGGGTCTCGGTCCTCAGAGGTTACTCATCCCGCCATCGATAACGAGCTCACTGCCGACGATGTAGGGAGCCTCGTCGGAGGCGAGGAAGATGATGGTTTTGGCGACTTCGCCGGCATCGCCGAACCGGCCGACCGGGATCTGTGCCGCCCTTGCCTTGGTGTCGGTTTCCGACATGCCGAGCTTGCCATAGAGCGGTGTCGCGATGGGCCCGGGGCTGACGGCGTTGACGCGAATGCCGCGGCCGATCAGTTCACCGGAGAGCGTCTTTGCAAGCGTCAGCAGCGCGCCCTTGGTCAGGGCGTAGACGCTCGAATTCGGCATGCCGATATGGGCATTGATCGACGTGTTGAGAACGATCGAAGCCTGCTTCGAAAACAGCGGCAGAAGGGCCTGGATCAGAAAGAAAGGTCCCTTGACGTTGATCGCGACCGACCTGTCGAAGGCTTCCTCGCTCCATTGTTCGAGCGCACCGAACTCCGCCACGCCGGCGTTGACGAAGAGAATGTCGAGATGCCCGAAGCTCTCCTTGATCGCGCCGGCGACGACCTTCTGGCCGGCTGCGTTGCCGGCATCCGCCTGGATGACCAACGCCTTGTCGCCAAATTCGGCACGGGCCGCCGCGACGCTCTTTTCGCTGCTGCCGGTGATGGCAACGCGAGCGCCTTCGGCGATGAATTGACGGGCGGTTTCGAGGCCGATGCCGCTGGTGCCGCCGGTGATCAGGGCTGTCTTGTTCTGTAAGCGTGCCATTGTCGTGAGTTCCTGTGTTCCCGTTGGGCGAGCGCCCGTTGCTGCCTTGGATGATGTGATGAAAATGCCGTCGCGATAATCCGCTCTTTTCCGGAAAGCTTGTCCAGTCAGAGCGGATAGTCGAACGCAGGATCAGGTCCGGGTGATCGATGCGCCACCATCGACCAACGAGGCCGTACCGGTGACGAAGCTCGAGTCGTCGGATGCGAGGTAGAGTACGGAGCGCGCAAGTTCCTCAGGCGCTGCGACACGCTTCAGCGCATGCAGGTTGGTGATGAAGCTCTGCTTGCCCTCAGTGTCGTTCATCTCGCGATACATGTCGGTATCGACCGCACCCGGCAGAACCGCGTTTACGCGCACGTTCTTCGGGCCGAATTCGGCGGCGAGCGCCTGCGTCAGGCCAATAAGGCCGGATTTGCTGGCGGCATAAGCGGCAACGCCGGGGAAGGCGAAGCTGTAGCCGACGAAAGTCGAGGTGAAGATGACGGAGCCGCCGCCATCCTTTTCCATCTGCGCGATCTGATGCTTGGCAGCCAGGAAGGAGGCCGTCAGGTTGATCGTCAGCGCTTCGGTGAAACCGGCCTCGGAAACACCGGTGCTCGGGCCGGCTTCGCCAAGGATGCCGGCATTGTTGAAGGCAATGTCGAGCTTGCCGTAGCGCTCGACGGCGGTGGCGACCAGCGCCTTGTGATAGTCTTCCGAGCGGACGTCGCCGGCAACTGCAACGGCATATCCGCCGGCTGCCTTGATCTCTGCGACCAGGCTTTCGAGTTCAGCCTGGCGGCGGGCGCCGACGACGACCTTGGCGCCTTCGGCCGCAAAGAGCTTGGCCGTTGCGCGACCGATGCCGGCACTTGCGCCAGTGACGATGGCGACTTTTCCATTCAAGCGGTTCATTGTTCCATCTCCAGTATGGGGTTGGGATGGCGATTGCCGTCCCTTTCGATGGGCAGAAGATGGCATTTTCTTTTCGTTCGGATTAGTCTCCAAATGGTGGAACTCGAATTCGGATTTGCCGAACGATGATCAGGGTTGAGGGAATAACGGCCTTCGTGGCGATCGTGGAATCCGGCTCGGTCAGCGAGGCTGCCCGACGCCTGCGCCTATCGAAGTCTGTCGTCAGCGAGAGGCTTGCGGAGCTTGAAAAGTCGCTTGGCGGTGTGCTTCTGCATCGCACCACGCGAAAACTCACTTTGACAGAAGACGGTACGGCCTTTCTGGAGCGCGCGACGCGGATCGTTCAGGAAATCGAGGAAGCCACCGCCGAGATGGCGGTGCGCCGAGGCACGTTGTCCGGCCCGCTGCGCATTGCCGCCCCCGTTACCTTCGGGCGCATGCATCTTGGCCCCGCGCTATACCCGTTTCTGGCCGCGCATCCGGAAATCCGACTGGTGCTCGACATCGACGACCGCCGCGTCGATGTCTCCTCGGAAGGGTATGATGCCGTGGTCCGGCACGGTCCGATCGTCGACTCCCGGTTGGTCGTGTGGAAACTCAGTCGCAGCCGTCGGCTTTTGGTCGCGTCACCGGATTATCTCAGCCGCCATGGTGTGCCGAAGACCCTTGCCGATCTCGATGGCCATAAAGGCATCTTCTACACCAACCGGGGCGTTGCGGACTGGCGGTTCCAGACGCCGGATGGAGCCATCGTCGTGCGGGCAAGCCAGGCCGTCGGCATGAACAATGGAGACATGATCCGCGATGCCGCGGCTGCGGGTCTCGGTATCGCGCTTCTGCCAGCCTTCATTGCTGGGCCTGCTATCAGTGTGGGACAGCTGCAGGAGATCGATGTCGGCTACAGGCCGGAAGCCGAGTTCATCTACATGGCGCATCCGGAGGGGCGCAATCCGTCCGCCAAGCTGCGCGCTGTCGCCGACCACCTGCGCAAGACCTTCGGCGATCCGCCCTATTGGGATCCTGCCGGCTGATCAGACGAGGCTCATCATGTTTGCGGCGACGCGCGACCGCTGGGCCTTCAGCATCGCAAGCCCGAGACGCGCCACCAGCGGCGGCCCCTCGATCTGGCGATAGGCGACCCCGTCGAGTGTCAGGTGGGCAATCGAGGCTGGCACAATCGATACGCCGAGATCGGCGGCGACCAGATTGACGACGGATGGGATCTGCGGCGCCTCCTGCGTCACGACAAGCTCGAAACCGGCATCGCGGCAGCCACGCACGATATCATCATAGAGACTGAGGCCAACCGTCCGCGGAAACAGAATGAACGGCTCGCCGGCAAGCGCCGACACGGGCACCTTCTCGTATTTCGCAAGCGGGTGGTGCGCCGGCAAGGCAATCAGCATCGGCTCATCCGCCAGGCGTTTCAGCGTGACGTTCTTCGGATCCTCCAGGCCGGGCCTGATGAAAGCAACGTCGATTTCCTCACGCAGCAGTTTCTCCATCAGCCAGTTGCTGTTCATCTCGGTCAAGGAGAGGCTCACCTCTGGCCACTGCCCGCGAAAGCGACGGATCGTGCCGCTGACCGCCGTGTTGAAGGCTGAGGACGCCGTGAAGCCGAGCGCCAGCCGACCGGTCTCGCCTCGGGTGGCGCGCTGGGCGGCGAGCTTCGCCTTCTCGGCGGCCGCGATGGCAGCGCGACCCTCCGGCAAAAAGGCGCTCCCCGCCTCCGTCAGTTCCGCGCCATGTGGGACGCGATGAAACAGTGCCGCCCCAATCTCGTTTTCAAGATCGCGGATCTGTTGGCTGAGTGGCGGCTGGCCGATGCCGAGTTTTGCTGCGGCGCGGGTGAAATTTCCCTCTTCGGCGACGGCGAGAAAATAGCGGATATGGCGCAACTCCATCGGTATCTCCAAAAGCTATGAAGAATGGTATTTTCATATATTGGACAAATGGCGCGCTGCTGGCTAGATCAAAAGGCGTGAAAGGTTGGTACCCCCAATGCAACGCGCCGCAAACAGCTCGCCAGACGCCTCCGAAACCCATCCCCGTCCGAATCTCCACCTCGTGCGAACGACGGCGGAAATGCAGGAAAAGCAGTTCTTGCTGCGCGGCACGTCACCTTATCGACGTGCCAGCCTCGCCCTCTTCCTTTCCGGCTTTGCTACCTTCTCGCTGCTCTATTGCGTGCAGCCACTGATGCCGATCTTTGCCGCGGACTTCGGCGTAAGCCCGGCCGCGAGCTCTCTGTCGTTATCTCTGTCGACCGGCTTTCTCGCCGTCGCGATCTTCTGTGCCGCTGCCGTCTCCGAAAGCTTCGGCCGCCGCATCCTGATGTTCGCCTCGCTGCTCGGGGCTGCCCTTTGCACGATCGCCTGCGCCCTCGTGTCGAGCTGGCACCCGCTGCTCGTCATCCGCGCGCTTGAAGGGCTGCTGCTTGGCGGCGTGCCGGCCGTGGCGATGGCCTATCTCTCGGAAGAGATCGATCCCCGCGGTCTTGGCGCCTCAATGGGTCTTTACATCGCCGGTAATGCTTTTGGCGGCATGGCAGGCCGCGTCGTTACCGGCACATTGGCTGAGTTCTTCTCATGGCGCATTGCATTGGGTTCGCTTGGCGTGCTCGGCCTTGCCGCGGCAATCGGCTTCTTCCTGCTGCTGCCCGCGTCGCGCAATTTTGCGCCGCGCAAGGGTTTCGATGTCCGCTTTCACGTGAGGGCCTGGGTTGGCCATATAGGCAACCCGGCGCTACCATTGCTCTTCGCCATCGGCTTTCTCGCCATGGGCAGCTTCGTCACCGTCTACAACTACATCGGTTTCCGCCTCGTTCAGCCGCCATACAATCTCAACCAGACGGAGCTCGGCCTGATCTTCACGGTCTATCTGTTCGGTATCGCCGCATCCTGGATCGCCGGCCTGCTTGGAGATCGCATCGGCCATTTCATCGTGCTGCCGGCCGGCATTGCGATTGCGGCGGTCGGCGTCGCGGTCACGCTGTCATCCTCGCTGCCGCTGATCGTCTTTGGCATCGTGTTGCTGACATCGGGCTTCTTCGTCGCCCACTCGGTGGCGAGCGCCCTCGTTGGTCGCCTTGCCCGCGGCACCAAGGGGCACGCGTCCGCGCTTTATCTATTGTCCTACTACATCGGCTCCAGTGTTGCCGGTTCGGTCGGTGGCTATTTCTGGGGTGCCGATGGCTGGAACGCCGTCGTTGCCTTCACGCTGGTGCTGCTGGCGCTTGGCATGGTCGCGGCGCTCACCGCCGCCAAGCTGGCGAAGCGGTAATCTTCGCGAAAAATAATGGGTCGGCTAAACGTTCTTCAAGGTGCGGCGTGGTTGCTGTGACCGCGCCATGCCGCTCCAGAGATACCAGAAAACCGAGATCAGGATGATCACGCCGCCGATGAGCGTGGAAAGCGTTGGCGTCTCGGAGAAGGCGAGCCAGACCCAGAGCGGGCCGAGCACGACGTCGAGCAGACCGATCAACCCCGCCTCGCTCGAGGGAATATAGCGGCCGCCGGTCATGAACAGTAGATAGGCGATTCCCGATGTCGTCGACCCGAAGACGGCAAGCACGAGGATCTCCTGCAGGCTCGGTATCGCGTGCGACATCAGTGGCAGGCAGAGCAGCACGCAGAAGCCGGATCCAAGCGCATTGACCGGCGCCAAGCGCAGTGCGGGGTAGCGCCGCGCCGCGACGAGCAGGATGCTGAAGGTCAGGGTCATCAAGAACGCCAGCGCGTTGCCGGCGATGTCCTGGGGCCTCGCGCCGAAACCTGCAACGATCAGAACGCCAACGAAGGCGATCATACTGGCGATGAGCACACGCCTGCTGATCTTCTCCTTCAACCAGACATAAGCGATGGCTGCCGCGACGAACGGGACGGTCGCATAGATCGCCAGCACGTTGGCGACGGTCGTCAGCTTCAGCGCGCCGATGTAGCCATACATCGATATAGCGGCCATGAGACCGAACAGCGGATAGAAAAAGAGCGGTACCTTGCCGGGTTCCGCGCTGATCCGCTTCTTTGCCAGAATGATGATCGTCAGCGCCAGACCGCCAAACAGCGAGCGCCATCCGAGCACGGTCCAGACATCGAGATCGAGCGCGCGGACGAAGAGCCCCGCGGTGCTCCACATGATCGTAGCAATGCTGACGAGGAGCATACCGTAGGTGCGGGGCTGCATGGCGGGTCCGTTCGTTGGAAGGGCAGCGTCGAATCAACACTCGATCTTTATCAGAGGCGCACGACCTGCGATCGATCGGTTGCGCCACGCCATAGCGTAATCGGACAGAAATGTTTCCGAGACAGGTGCCTTAGCGCTATCCGAGCCTAATGTAGGGAACGTCCTTCTTGGCCACCTCGTCGAGCGCCTCGTCATAGCCGGCATCGGCATAGCGCATGACGCCAAGCGCCGTGTCGTTGGTAAGCGCATGGTCGAGCCGCTCGTCGGCAGCGTCGGTGCCATCGGCCACGACGGTGACGCCGCAGCTCGTCATGTAGCCGGCATAGCCGCCGCCGCCGGAATGGACGACGACGAGATCGGCCATCGACGAGCAGAGCATCATCGCGTCGATCAGCGGCCAGTCGGCGATCGCGTCGGAGCCGTCCTTCATCCGCTCGGTCATGATGTTCGGATGCGCCATCGCGCCGGCATCAAGATGATCCCGCGAGAAGGCGACGGGCCCTTTCAGTTCACCGCTTGCTACGAGCTCGTTGACCCGGCGGGCAAGCATCGTGCGTTCACCGTGACCGAGCCAGGCAATACGCGCCGGCAGTCCTTCGAAGGGCACGTGCTCGCGCGCCAACCGGATCCAGTTGGTGATGATCTTGTTGTCTGGGAACATTTCGAGCAGCAGAACGTCGATGCGGGCGATATCACTTTCCGCGCCTGACAGTGCCATCCAGCGGAAAGGGCCGATTGCCCGGGCAAAGAGCGGTCGCAGATAGGCTTCGGTGAAGATCGGAATGTCGAAAGCGTTGGCGACGCCGCCTTCCTTGGCCTGTGTGCGGATAAGGTTGCCATTGTCGAAGACCTCGGAGCCCTTCTTCTGGAAGTCCAGCATGGCAGTGACGTGCTGCACGATCGAAGCTCGGCTTGCCGCCATCAGCTGTCCTTGACCGTCCTCGCGCAGTTCGCGAACCTGCGCAAGGCTCATGCCCTTCGGCACGTAGCCGTAGACGAGGTCGTGCGCGGAGGTCTGGTCGGTGACGATATCCGGCACGATGCCGCGCCGCGCGATCTCGGGATAGATTTCCGCAGCATTGCCGACGAGACCAACCGAAAGCGCCCGCTTGTCCTTCACGGCAGCATCGATCATCGCAAGCGCCGTATCGAGATCCGGCGCGATTTCCTGCAAGTAGCCGATCTCCTGGCGCTTCTTCGCGCGCTCGGGATCGATGTCGACGCAGAGGATGGCGGCCCCCGCCATGCGGCCGGCGAGCGGCTGCGCGCCGCCCATTCCGCCGAGCCCCGCCGTCAGCACGAAGCGTCCGAAGAGATCACCGCCGAACCGGCGCTCGGCAATGCGCATGAAGATTTCATAGGTGCCCTGGATGACGCCCTGGCTGCCGATATACTGCCACGCGCCAGCCGTCAGCCCACCCCAGCAGATCAGCCCCTTGCGCTGCAGCTCGTAGAAGATCTCGGCCTTCGCCCATTGCCCGACGATGTTGCAGTTCGCCATGATGACAAGCGGCGCCTTCGGATGCGTCTTCACGAGGCCGATCGGCTTGCCGGACTGGATCAGCAGCGTCTGGTCCTCGTCCATTTCGGTCAGTGCCTTGACGATGCCCTTGTGCGCCGCCCAGTTGCGCGCTGCCTTGCCGAGCGCGGCATAGACGATGAGATTGTCCGGATCCTCACCGACGGAGAGAACGTTCTCCAGGAGCCGCAGCAGCGCCTCCTGCCGCCAACCCTTGGCGCGCAGCTCCGGCCCGCCCGGTATCGGAAATTTCGGGTGACGTGGATTGGGCTTCGGCATCTTGGTCGTTCCTCTATCTCTGTCTTTTTTTGGTCTCTTGGGCCCAAGCTCCGTTCACTTGGCGGGCAGTGAGCGCACAAAGGCCGTCGCGGTCTCCAGGAGGCGGCGCCGCAAATCGTCATCGCCGTAAATCTCCGCGCCGACCCGGATCCAGCCGTGCATGGCGCGACCGCCGGAAAGCATCTGCACCGCGCCGGGCAAATCGAGCGCCCAGCCGTCATTGCCTTTGCCGAGGCGGACCAGCATGCCGTCTTGTCGGGCGCCGCAAAGGAGATTGCCGTCGAGCAGAAAGGCCAAACCACCGAACATCGGCTTCTCGCTGAGACCGGACATAGTACCCAGCTCTTCCCTCAGCAATTCCTCGAGGCCGACGTCCCGCGCCATGCGATCAGGCCTTTGCCGCGAGCGCGTAGCGGGCAAGCTCGATCCCCATCGCCTTCTCCACCGGGGGATAGACGGTCGGGTCGAGAACGCTTGCCGACAGCGGAATGATGCTCATCGGCACATGCAGGATGAAGACATGCATCCCACCCTTCAACTGACCGACGCTCAGCGGCTCGCCCTCGGGCGAGAGCGTTGTGATAACCGAGGGGAAGGTGGCGATCCGTTTGCCCTCGATGTCGTCGACGGCCATGTATTCGTTCATCACATGAATGGTCACCGCCTTGTCGCCGGAGCCGACGACGATCGTGCCGATGTCGAAGGCCTCCTTGGTATAGACGACGTCCTTCTTGGTGATGATGCCTTCGGCCAGGATGTGCCCGCCTGTTGTCTTGCAGATGGCATCGATCACGGCTGAACCGCCGTTCTTCTCAGCCGCAATGATCGCCTCGCCCAGCGCCAACGCCATCGAGATGCCGCCAAGTGCTGCGTGGGTACGCACATAAGAGGCGCGCAGCGGATTGCGGCAGCTGGCGATGAAGCCGCCCGACTGGTCGGAAGCCGCCCGCAGGATCGGCGAGATCTTCGCCGTCGCCCCCTTCACGACAAGCTCGATGTATCGGCTTTCGGCGCGGTTTCCGCCGACCGCCGTCTGGATCATCTGCTCGGGCGAGCCCGCCATGCCGATCGAGCCCATGTCGCCGGTCGGATGCGCGCGGATATCGCCGACGGCATCGACGACTTTTGTTCCGAGAATGGCGGAGGGCAGCCAGCCGTTCAGCGTCGACGACTTGCCGTTCTGGCCGATGATCAGGCCGGACAGTTTTTCGCCGAGTTCGTCCTGCAGCAGCTGCACCGCCTTCACATAGTCGATGCCCTGCATCTCCCAGGGTGTCGTGGAAGCCGGCGCGCCGATCGCGGCGGCCGTCGCGATCCAGTCGTCGTCCTTCAGCTCGTCGATCGACACAAGTTCCGGCTTGCCGACGTTGACCGCTGCATAGCCGAGCATGCGTCCGTGATCCGCCCAGCCGCCGCCGCCGGCGGCATAGACCGACCCGCCCTTGACCGCTGCTTCGACGTCCTTCTCAACGAGTATGCGTCCCATCAGGCATTCTCCTGCTTCAAGCTCTTGTCCATGTCCATGACGGCTTCGAAAAGCACGGCCGCCCCAAGCGCGATGTCGTCGTTCTCGGCCCACTCGTCAGCGGAGTGGCTGCGCCCCTCCTTGCAGGGTACGAAGATCATCGCGGCGGGCGCCACCTTGGCAATCCAGGCCATGTCGTGACCGGCGCCCGATGCCATTCGCCGGTGCCTGGCGCCGACGGTTTCGCAAGCCCTTTCGAGCGTCTTCAATAGCCCGGCATCGCTCGGCGTCGGATAGTTGTCGGAGACGCGCATCGGGCTTTTGATGGACGCTCCGTAAGCGATGGCTAACTTTATGACATGTTCGTCCAGCCACTCGCAGAAGGCCTCCATGTCGTTGCGAATCTCGGCGCGCCCATCGATCAGCAGGACGACCTTCGAGGGAACGACGTTGGCGGCATTCGGCTCGATCCGGAACTCGCCGACCGTCGCCGCAAAATGCCCCGGCGTCTTCGCCCGGGCGGCTGCGGCATTGCGGATATCGAGGACGAGTTGTGCGGCGGCGACCAGCGCATCCGAGCGGCTATCCATCGGCGTCGTGCCGGCATGGTCGGCGCGGCCTTCGACGATGATCTCAATGCGGGTGATCCCGGCGATCGCCGTGACGATGCCGATATCGTTCTTCTCGTCGTTCTCAAGGACCGGACCCTGCTCGATATGCAGTTCGAGAAAGCCCGAAATATCGGGCCTGTTTTGCTGCTGCAGCACGCCCGGGCGCCCGCCGACCTCGGCAATGGCCTCGGCGAGGTTGCGTCCTTCCGTCGCGCGCGAAAGCCAGGCTTCCGGCAGTTGCCCGGTCATGCCTCGGCTGCCGATACAGGAAACGCCGAAGATGCTGACCTCCTCCGCAAGGAAGTCGACGATCTCCAGGTCGTGATCGAGCTCGATGCCCCGATCGCTGAGTGCACGCGCGACCTCAATCGCCGCCACCACGCCGGCAATGCCGTCGAAACGCCCGCCATCCGGCACGGTGTCTGAATGCGAACCGAGCATGATCGTGCCGCGCCCGTCGATGGCGCCCCGCCGCTTGCCGATCAG
This sequence comes from Rhizobium sp. 42MFCr.1, assembly GCF_000377185.1. Taxonomy (NCBI): domain Bacteria; kingdom Pseudomonadati; phylum Pseudomonadota; class Alphaproteobacteria; order Hyphomicrobiales; family Rhizobiaceae; genus Rhizobium; species Rhizobium sp. 42MFCr.1. Next base: position 50,896 of record NZ_KB897819.1, on the reverse strand, counting down.
ATTGCCGGCGGCATCGATCCGGGTCTCAAGGCCAGCCGCTCGCATGCGCGCTTCGATATAGGCGCGCCCCTCGAGAAAGAGCGGCGAGAAGGCACGGCGGGTCCAGGGATGGCCGGGTTCAGTGATTCCCGCTAGGGCGTCGATATCCTCGGCGATACGACCTGCGTTGACCGGCAGGTTTCTGGTCATTCTGCGGCTCCCGCGATCACCTGCCTCGGCAGCGGATGGACAAATCGCCCGGTCCCCGGTTCAGCCAGCACCGTCGCGCCATCGGTGATCTTCTCCCCGCGCAGATAGGTCGCGGCGACCGTCCAGGGAAGGCGGATGCCGTTATAAGGGCTCCAGCCGACCACGTTGTTGCCGCTCGCAGCTGCGTCATAGACCGTTTCGCGCGGCTCAAGCACGACGATATCGGCGTCCTTGCCTGGCGTGAGCGCTCCCTTCACGTGGTCGAGGCGGAAATGCTTTGCCGGGTTCTCTGCCATCAGCTTGGCCGCCCAGGTCAGCGGGATACCGCGCTCGGCGGCACCCTTGATGAAGAGCGGCACCATCACCTCGAGCCCGGGCACACCGGACGCGTTCGCCAGCATGTCAGGATTGGTCTTGCGATTTTCGGACCAGCTGACGTGATCCGTCGAAACCAGCCAGACATTGCCCTCGGCAACCCTGCGCCACAGCGCCTCGACCTCGGCACGCGGCCGGATCGGCGGATTGATCTTCGCCTTGCCGCCGAGGCGTTTGACGTCGTTTTCCTCGTCCAGCGTCAGATAGTGAATGCAGCATTCCACCGTCGCCTCGAAACCGTCACGGCGATAGGCGCGCGCGATGTCATAGCCGCGTCCGAGCGAGCAATGGACCACATGCGAGGGGCATCCCGTATTGGCGCCGGTTTCAAAGATGGTGTGCATTGCCAGCAGTTCGGTGATCGGCGGCCGCGACAGCCCATGCGCCCGCCAATCGGTGATCCCGCTTGCTTTCACGCGCTCCATGTAGGTGCGGACGGCCTCGTCATCCTCGTTGTGGACGCCGGCGGTCAGCCCGGTCGGCGCAATTGCGGCAAAGCATTCGTCCAACAGGGCAGGGGGAATGCGCGGAAAACGTTTCGGATCCGTGCCAAACGTCGAGAACTTGAAGGCGGCAACGCCGGCATCCACCATTTCGGCGACCCGCTTGGCGCCTTCCTCGGGATCCACGGTGCCGTAGAGCGCAAAATCGACCCGCGCCTGCGGGCCGGCAGAGGCGATCTTCTTCTTTACCGCTTCCGCCGAACAGACAAGATTGCCTTCATCATAGGGCATGTCGACGATCGTCGTCACGCCGCCGGCAGCAGCCGAGCGCGTCGACCAGATGAAATCCTCCTGGTTCTTCTGCGACAGAGAGTGAACTTGGGCGTCGATTGCTCCGGGCAGGATCAATGCCTTGCCGAGGAGATTGCGTTCGCGGGCGGCAGGCGGTACGCCGAGGCCGATTTCCGCAATCTTGCCATCGCGGACGGCAACGTAGCCGGCTTCCAGAATGCGCTCCGGCAAAACGACCGTGCCTTGCAGAACGAGATCGAAATCAGCCATGCCGCTTGCTCCGTGGCGAATATTGAAGGATCAGATGGCGACCGGTTCCTGGGTCAGGCGCTGCTCGATGCGCGCCAGCGAGCCGAGCGCAAAGAAATCGTCGAAGGATGCGATAGGCACCTCTTCGATCAGCTTGGACATGAAGGCGTCGGAGCCGAATTCTTCCTCGATCGCTTCCACCTCGGCAGAAAGTGGCCGGTCGACCGTATAAAAGTCCGCATGCTTGCGAACGACGTCATAGAGCATTCCGCCGACACCTTTCGGCTTGTCGCCGAGGATGTCCACGGCCTGTGCGGAAAGCAGCGCCTCGAGAGCGGCGAGGCGCATCAGTGCCCGCATCTGACGCTCGAAACGCTCGATCACCAGCGGCAGGAACGCGGCCTCGTCCTCAAGCCCGGCTGCGACCACCAGCGACTGCGCGGAAACCGGGTTCGACATCGACAGCACGCGGGAGAAGATTTCGCCGGCCAGCTTGATAATCGGGCCGAAACCGGTGGCGATACGGCCGGGCGGCACGAGATTGACCGGCAGGTCGCGGCGCTGGCCGTTGCCGAGCAGGACGCAGCGGTTGAAGGCATTGCGGGCCGCGTGCGCCATGCAGAGAGCAGCCGATTCGAGAAGGATCGTCACGTCGAGCGGTAGCGACCCGCCCGAGGTCATCACCCGCCCCTCGACGACGACGGGGTTGTCGTCGGAGCGTCCGGTGGCGGCCAAAATCTTGTGGCCCGTCGTCAGCAGGTTCTCGATCACCGCCCCGAAGACCTGCGCGATCATGCGCAAGCTCAACGGGTCCTGGACGTGGGTCTTGACTGGCCATTGCCAGGCGTCCGACGCATTGCAGAGCCAGGAGCCGATCAGGGCCTCCCGGGAGGTGCCGACATGGCGGACGGAAAGCCACGGGTCGCGGGAGGCGCCGAGCGCGCCTGACGCCATCATCCCCGAGGCCAGCAGCACGCGTATGGAGGCCGCGGCGCTGCGGGTCGCGTCCGCCGCCGCGGCAAAGCTCACCGCGTTGACGCTGAGCGACGCCAGGCTGTCGCGCGGAGCCATGGTGAAGGGCTTCATGCCGGCCGCGGCGAAGGCATCGGCCGCCTGCATGCGCTTGCCACGGTAAATCGCTTCCCCGACGCCGGTCAGCACGGCGCCGATCTGGCCCATGAGACCGATGTCGGCGCAACCAATGGAGCCGGTGCGGCGGACGACCGGGATGATGTCGGCCTCCAGCATGCGCATATAGGCATCGACGAGTTCACGCGTGCAGCCGACCTGTCCCGTCAATGCGGTGTTGATGCGAATGGCCATGGCGTTGCGCACCACGGAGCTCGAAAACGGTGTCCCGGTGCCGAAGTGATGCGCACGTACCAGCCCGAGATTGAAAGCGTCTAGGTCCTCCGGAGACCACTCGACATCCTTCATGGCGCCGACGCCGGTGGTCGCCCCGTAGACGGGCATCCCGGCCTTGATCGCGTCCTCAACGATCCCGCGGGCAATCTCGATGCGGGCCATTCCGGTCGCGGAAGCTGACAGCGCCACCTTGCCCGATCCGACCCTCACCATCTCAGCAAAGCTGAGCGGTTGCCCGGAAAGTTCGATGCGGGGGCGTTCATGCTTCATCTGCCATATCTCCTTGAAAAGTGAGAGTATGCGACGGCGCTACTGAATGGGATATCCCAAATATCGAACACAGCATGCATTGCGATGGATCAGGTGATCACCCAGGCTATATAGAGAAGAGCAAGAGCGATAATCCAGAGGGCGGCCCGACCAGAGCGATTGTGGCGCGCCTCGGATTTGCCGATCGCCTCGGCCGTTTCCGCGTCGAACCGCAATCCATTCTCGCTCATCTGTAGCAGCTGATGGTGAAACTTCTCGGTCTTGGCGGCAATCTCCGGCGCCGCTTCGGCAAGCTTCACAGCCGCCTTCAGCCCGTCCTTGAGATCGGTGACGATGCGCTTCGGACCGAGATTGTTGCGGATCCAATCGCCGACGACGGGTTCGGACGCCTTCCACATGTTGAAGCGTGGATTGAGCATGCGCGACACGCCTTCGACAACGACCATGGTCTTCTGCAGCATGACCAGTTCCGGCCGCGTCGCCATGTCGAAGAGTTCAGTCACCTCGAATAGCAGCGTCAGCAGCTTGCCCATCGAGATCGTCTCGGCAGGCTGGCCATGAATCGGCTCGCCGATCGCGCGGATCGCTTGCGCGAAGCTCTCGACATTGTGGTGGCCCGGCACGTAGCCGGCTTCGAAGTGGACCTCCGCGACCCGGATATAGTCGCGGGTGATGAAGCCGAAGAGAATTTCGGCGAGGAAGCGGCGTTCTTTTTTCCCCAGGCGTCCGACGATCCCCATGTCAACGGCGACGATATCGCCGTGTTCGTCGACAAAGAGGTTACCGGGATGCATGTCGGCGTGGAAGAAGCCGTCGCGCAGCGTGTGGCGGAGGAACGACTGGATCAACGTGTCCGCGAGCAGGTTGAGATCGTGGCCGGCGGCGCGCAGGCCCTCGACATCCGACATCTTCACGCCGTCGATCCACTCCATTGTGATCACGTCGCGGCCGGTGCGCTCCCAATCCACCTTCGGCACACGGAAGCCCGGGTCCTTCTCAGTGTTTTCAGCAATCTCGGAAAGGGCCGCGGCCTCCAGCCGCAAGTCCATTTCGACCTTGGTGGTCTGCTCCAGTGTCTTCGTGACCTCCACCGGCCTCAGGCGCCGGCTAGAAGGCATGAAGCGCTCCTGCATGTGAGCGACGAGGTACATCGCCTCGATATCATGCGTGAACCGCTGGCGCACGCCGGGGCGGACGACCTTGACCGCAACCTTCTTGCGTCCGGCAGGCGTATCGACCTCGGCGGGGTGCACCTGGGCAATCGAAGCCGCTGCAATCGGCTCATCGAAGCTCGCATAAAGCTCCTCGATCGGGCGGCCGAGAGACCCGGCGATGCTCGCCTTGGCCGCTGCGAGCGGAAAGAATGCCATGCGGTCCTGAAGCTGCGACAGATCGTCGGCAAACTCGACGCCGACGACATCCGGACGCGTCGCCAGGAACTGGCCGATCTTCACGTAGGAGGGGCCGAGCCGCTCCACCGCCTGCGCCAGCCGGTCGCTGCGCTTCTTCGATTTCGAACGATTGCGCGCGAACAAGCCGACAAACGACTTGGCGATGCCGACGGACGGCGGAAGATCTTCCGACGGCAGGGCCGAAATTACACCTTCGCGCACCAGAATCCAGCCGACGCGAGAGAGCCGGAAATATGCCCCCAGAGTGCTCATGCCGGATTGCCTGCCTGCGAAAGCCAGCGGGTGAACGATGTGCCCTCAACCATGCGTCAGAGCTTCCAGCCGGAATGAAGGGCTGCGATGCCGCCGGTATAATTCGTGAAGCTCACGCGCGAGAAGCCGGCATTGCGGATCATCTCGGCGAAGTTCTCCTGGTTGGGGAACTTACGGATGGATTCGACGAGATACTGATAGGGCTCGGCCTCGCCGGTGATCGCCTTGCCGAACTTCGGAATGGCGTTGAACGACCAGCTGTCATAGACGCGGTCGAGCAGTGGCATGTCCACTTCGGAGAATTCGAGCACGAGCAGCCGGCCGCCGCGCTTCAGCACGCGATGGGCTTCGCTGAGCGCCACGTCGATGCGCGGCACGTTGCGGATGCCGAAGGCAATCGTATAGGCGTCGAAGCTGTTTGCTTCGAACGGCAAGTCCTCGGCATTGGCCTCGACGAAAGTCAGGTTGTCGGAGAGCTTCTTGTTGGCGGCGCGTTCGGCTCCGACGGCGAGCATCGAGCCGTTGATGTCGAGCACGGTTGCATGGGCCTGCCGGTTCGAGGCCTCGACGATGCGAAACGCGATATCGCCGGTGCCGCCGGCAACGTCGAGAACCTTGTAGCCGGGTTCCTTGCGCGGATTGAGGGCTGAGATCATCGCATCCTTCCAGACGCGATGCATGCCGACCGACATGACGTCGTTCATGATGTCGTAGCGCTTGGCGACCTTATGGAAGACCTCGTTGACGAGGCCCTGCTTTTCACCATCCGCCACTTCGCGGAAGCCGTAGGATGTTTCCATGCCGCCTTCGGCGGAGGTACGGCTCTCTGACATCGAAATACTCCATCTATCTGAAATCGGCGCGGCGACCATAGCGAACGGACCCGCGCAGCGCTATCTGTGGGCCACGGTCAAAGCTGCGGCACCTTGGCGCTATAGCGCACAACGCCCGTGGTTGAAACATGTTAGATATAGATGGGTTAAGATGCCGGAATTGCCAGAAGTCGAAACCGTCAGACGCGGGCTTGCCCCCACCATGGAAGGCGCGCGGATCGCCCGCCTGGAACTGCGCCGCAAGGACCTGCGATTTCCCTTTCCGGACGGTTTGGAGGCGCGGGCAACCGGTCGCGAAATCGTCGCGCTCGGTCGCCGCGCCAAATATCTGCTGATCGATCTCGATGACGGCACGACGATCATCTCGCATCTCGGCATGTCAGGTTCCTTCCGCATCGAGGCAGGACCGCTATCCGATGCTCCCGGCGAGTTTCATCATGCCCGTTCGAAGGATGAAAAGCACGACCACGCGATCTTCCACCTGGAAGGACCGAATGGCATCAGCCGCGTCATCTATAATGACCCGCGCCGCTTCGGCTTCATGGATATGGCGCAGCGCTCCGAGCTTGATCTCTATCCCTTCCTCTTCGGCCTCGGGCCGGAGCCGACCGGCAACGAACTCAGCGCTGCCTATCTGGCGGAACGATTCATGGGCAAGGCGCAGCCGCTGAAGAGCGCGCTGCTCGATCAAAAGAATATTGCCGGGCTCGGCAATATCTATGTCTGCGAGGCGCTGTGGCGCGCGCATTTGCGCCCCACCCGGGCAGCGGCGACTGTCGTCACCAAGACCGGTAAGCCGAGCAAGCAGATGGACCTCCTCGTTGCGTCGATCCGCGACGTCATCGCCGACGCCATCAAGGCGGGGGGCTCGTCCCTGCGGGATCATATCCAGACGGATGGGTCTCTCGGGTATTTCCAGCACTCTTTCTCGGTCTATGATCGCGAAAGTCTACCTTGCCGCACGCCCGGTTGCGGCGGTACGGTCGCGCGCATCGTTCAGGCGGGGCGCTCGACCTTCTACTGCCCTGACTGCCAAAAATAACGGGAGGATTGTCCATGGCCTACGAAACGCTGATCGTCGAAACTCGCGGAGCGGTAGGGCTCATCACATTGAATCGCCCGCAGGCGCTGAACGCGCTGAATTCTACAGTGCTGAAGGAGCTTCTACAGGTTCATGAAGCCTTCCAGGCCGACGACGCTATTGGTGCGATCGTTTTGACTGGCTCCGAGCGCGCATTCGCCGCCGGTGCCGACATCAAGGAAATGCAGCCTCTCGGCTACGTCGATGTCTATAGCCGCGATCTGATGAGCGGCTGGGACGACGTTGCCAAGGTGCGCAAGCCTGTCATCGCTGCCGTCAGCGGCTTTGCGCTTGGCGGTGGCTGCGAACTCGCGATGATGTGTGACATCATCATCGCTTCGGAGACTGCCAAGTTCGGCCAACCCGAGATCACCCTCGGCGTCATCCCCGGCATGGGCGGCTCTCAGCGGCTGACGCGCGCCGTCGGCAGATATAAGGCCATGGATCTGATCCTCACCGGCCGGATGATGGATGCCGCCGAAGCGGAGCGCGCAGGACTCGTTTCACGTGTGGTGGCGCCCGAGCGCCTGTTGGACGAGGCGCTGGAGGCGGCCGCCAGGATTGCCTCGCTGTCGCGTCCTTCCGTTCTGATGGCCAAGGAAGCGGTCAACCGCGCCTTGGAGACGACCCTGGACGAAGGTCTGCGCTTCGAGCGCCGGCTTTTCCATAGCCTGTTTTCCACCGAAGACCAGAAAGAGGGGATGACGGCCTTCATCGAAAAGCGTAAGCCTGCCTTTAAGAACCGCTGAGCCTTGGAGAAAGGCGGCGTTTCCTTGAAAATGCGCGTTGACGTGGGTCGGCTTTAGGGTTATATGCCCGCCCACGGTTCGGGAAGCCACTCCGGTTTTCCGATTATGCTCCCGCATTGCTGTATGAAGTGGCCGCAAGGCCCGCGGTGATGACGGAGTTTGTTCGAATTCTTAGAGAGGCATCCATGGCCAATACAACTTCGGCGAAAAAAGCGACCCGCAAGATCGCCCGCCGTACCGACGTCAATAAGGCTCGTCGCTCGCGCGTTCGTACTTTCGTTCGCAAGGTCGAAGAGGCAATCGCATCTGGTGATGCTGCCAAGGCTAAGGAAGCTTTCCTGGCCGCGCAGCCGGAACTGGCTCGCGCCGCAAGCAAGGGCGTTGTGCACGCCAACACGGCTTCCCGTAAGGTTTCGCGCCTGGCAGCTCGTGTGAAGGCTCTGTCGGTTTCTGCGACCGCATAATCTTTCGTTAATAAACGCAGCATTATGATTAGCCCGGCAACTTTGTCGGGCTTTTTCGATTCCGCCGACTAGCTTCCGTATGGTTAATTCGGCGACGATTTCATGTCGGGCGTGTGACATGAAAAATGCAATGAAAACAAATACTTGTTGTAGGATACTTCAGGTGTGCTCGACTCAGGCCCTACAATCTGCGGTCTGAGCAGAGTCAAGAAGCTTTTTTATTTTTTTCTTTTTATGCGTGTCAAAAATGCCCAGAATCGGAATCCCCTTGATTCAAAAGCGATTCTTTTTTGACATCGATGTGACGCTCAAAAACTGCAGCCGGAGTCAACGGCCCGCTCTTAATTTTGCGTAAAATTCATCGTTGATTCCCGCATTCGATCCTGCCTAAATGCCGATCAACAAGGGGTCCAGACATCACCTGTAAAGGCTTGGTCTGAAACTGCCACGTCGGCAGGGCGATGATCCTGTGCCACTTGTTACGGAGAGTCAAAGTCTTCGGTTTTTCACGCAGTTAGGCATTTTTGACCGCGATGTGGCTGTCGCGGAACGGTGATGTTTTGTGTGTTGGTTGCACGCGTTGCGTGAAGCCGAATTGGGAAGAGAAGTCGTGGCAGGACGATTGGACGCCGGTGTTACGAGGAACGGCATCCAGTCCGAGGGAACGCAGTCGAACCGCATGATGCGGCGCGCACTTTCCCGGGAGCATCTTGCGAGTGGGGCAGTATTTGAGTGAACCGGCAGGCGAGTGGCTCATGAGGGTGCCACTTTCTAGCCATAGCGGGGAAATAATCGGGCGACGAAACAAAGTCGGCCGACGAATGGAAGGCGGCATGATGCAGATGAATACAATGACGGCGGATGTCCTGGAGAGTGGGGACAATGAACCGCAGGCGTTTGGCTCTATTTGCGCCGAGGCGGCAGGGGAAAAGGGAGACATGAAGCATGGTGTACTTTTCGAGCGTGTCAGCGCCCGTCTGAAGGCGCAGGTCGGTCCGGATGTTTATGCAAGCTGGTTTGCACGGCTGAAATTGCATTCGGTTTCAAAGAGCGTCGTGCGCCTGACGGTGCCGACGACTTTCCTGAAGTCCTGGATCAACAATCGGTATCTTGAGCTGATCACCAGCCTGTTCCGGGCCGAAGACTCTGAAATCCTGAAAGTCGAAATTCTTGTTCGCACGGCAACGCGTGGCGTTGGTAAGCCGGCTGAAGAGCCGGTTTCCCCGGAGCCTGTTGCCGCTGCGCAGACGCGCCGCCCTGTGGCGCAGCATGCCGGCCAGATTGCGCAGCAGGCGGTTTCGTCCGCTGCCGCAGCCCGTCCTGCCACCTCCGGCCAGCCGCTCTTCGGCTCGCCTCTGGATTCCCGCTTCACCTTCGACACCTTCGTCGAAGGCAGCTCGAACCGCGTGGCACTTGCCGCCGCCAAGACGATTGCGGAAGCCGGACAGGGCGCTGTCCGTTTCAATCCGCTGTTCGTCCATTCCAGCGTCGGCCTCGGCAAGTCGCATCTTCTGCAGGCGATCGCCAATGCCGCGGTTCAGAACCCGCGCGCACTGCGCGTCGTCTATCTGACGGCAGAGTATTTCATGTGGCGTTTCGCAACCGCGATCCGCGACAATGATGCTCTGACGCTCAAAGACTCGCTGCGCAACATCGACCTTCTGATCATCGACGACATGCAGTTCCTGCAGGGGAAGATGATCCAGCACGAGTTCTGCCACCTGCTGAACATGCTGCTCGACAGCGCCAAGCAGGTCGTGGTCGCTGCCGACCGCGCTCCCTGGGAGTTGGAATCGCTCGATCCACGCGTCCGCTCGCGTTTGCAGGGCGGCGTTGCCATCGAGCTCGATGCGCCGGACTACGAAATGCGCCTCGAAATCCTGAAGCGTCGCCTCGCCGTAGCTCGCGTCGAGGATCCGTCACTGGAAATCCCGGCGGAACTGCTCAACCATGTTGCCCGCAACATCACTGCGAGCGGCCGCGAACTGGAAGGCGCCTTCAACCAGCTGCTTTTCCGTCGCTCCTTCGAGCCGAACCTGACGGTAGAGCGCGTGGACGAGCTTCTTGCCCACCTTGTTGGTTCGGGTGAGCCGCGTCGCGTCCGCATCGAGGATATCCAGCGCATCGTCGCACGGCACTACAACGTGTCGCGCCAGGAGCTGGTCTCGAACCGCCGCACCCGTGTCATCGTCAAGCCGCGCCAGATCGCCATGTATCTGTCGAAGACGCTGACGCCGCGGTCCTTCCCGGAAATCGGCCGTCGCTTCGGCGGTCGCGATCATACGACCGTGTTGCATGCCGTTCGCAAGATCGAGGAGTTGATTGCTGAGGATACGAAGCTCTCGCATGAGATCGAGTTGCTGAAGCGCCTGATCAACGAATAGTCGGGAAACCTTCTGTGCTTTGACGGCCGGGGCATTGCTCCGGCCGTTTTCTTTTGCGCACAATCTTCTGTACGCTGGCTGTGAGGAGCGTGTGCCGCGTGCACAAAAGGGGAGGGAGTTGATGAGTTTCGACAGGATTGCCGTTCTCGGGCTGGGCAAGGTCGGGCGGTTGGCAGCGACGCTCCTGCACGAGGGGGGCTTCGACGTTCTCGGCATCGATATTCAGGCGCCGACAGAGAGCCTTCCGTTCGAGTGCAGGAGTGGGGACGTTTCCGACCCCACCACCATCGGCGAACTGCTGTCGAGTGTCGAGGCCGTGCTTTCCTGCCTGCCCTATCACCTCAACATCGGCCTGGCGCGCGCTGCCCATCTTGCGGGGATCCATTATTTCGACCTCACGGAAGACGTGCCGACCACAAATTTCATCATCGAACTATCCAAGACCGCGCGCGGGCTGATGGCGCCGCAATGTGGCCTCGCCCCCGGCTTCGTCGGTATTGTCGGATCGAGCCTTGCGGATGGATTCGACAAATGCCGTTCCATTCGCATGCGCGTCGGCGCCCTGCCGCAGCATCCGACCGGTCTCCTCGGCTACGCCTTCAACTGGTCGCCCGAAGGCGTGGTCAATGAGTATTTGAACGACTGCGAAGTGATCGAGGGGGGCATTCGCAAGCTCGTCTCGCCGATGGAATGGCACGAGACGATCTACGTCGAGGGTGTGAAGCTGGAGGCCTTCACGACATCAGGCGGCCTCGGCACCATGTGTGACACCATGCTCGGCAAGGTCGAGAACCTCGACTACAAGACGATGCGCTATCCCGGACACATGGATCTGATGAACTTCTTCTTTCACGAACTCCTGATGCGCGACAGGCGCAAGCTCGCCGGTGAAATCCTCACCAACGCCAAGCCGCCGGTCGAGGATGATGTTGTGTATGTCCACGTGGCAGCGGAGGGCACGGAGAACGGCAACCTGCGCCGCAAGGAGTTTGTGCGCGCCTACTATCCGATCGAGATAGCAGGCGCTCGCCGCACGGCGATTGCCTGGACGACATCGGCCTCGGTGGTTGCCGTGATCGAAATGGTGCGCGAGGATCTGCTGCCGTCCACCGGCTTCCTGCATCAGGAATACATTCCGCTGGAGATGTTCCTCAACACGCCGACCGGCAGTCTTTTTAAGACCGGTGCGCCTGGACGTTAGCCCGCCAAGCTAGTCCAGTATGCCCCCTCGAACGGGACCGCAGCGAAACGCTCGTTGATTTCGGCGAGGCTGCCCGCCGGATCGAGATCGCCGAACAGGTCAGGCCTTACCCAGGATGCCACGGCTTCCGCCGCCAGCACATTCAGCGGCACGGCGTTGAAGAAGTTCCACATGCCATGCACATTTCCCTCGCGCACAGCCTTCAGTGGGGCAAGGGCGGGTGCCTTAACGGTTTCTTGGAGCGACCGACGGGCTTCTGCGGGATCGACGCCAGGGCCAATCGAGAAGACGGTGTAGACGCCACCCGGCGAGCCGGTGGCGATATAGACGTCCGGCTCCGCCGCGATGATGTATTCCGCCGTCACCGGCCCGCCCTGCGGCGGTAGGTTCTTGTCCGCGATGTTGCGTCCGCCGGCAAGCGTGATCAACTCGCCGAGGCCGGTCCGGCCGATCGCCCAGCTGCCCCGTGTTGCGCTCGGGAAGGCGTCCATCAGCACCAGCGGCGCATCCTCGCCTCTCCCTGCCGACTCCGCCTTGATGCGCTGCACCCGCTTCTCGAAGAACTGCGCATAATCTTCCGCTTGCCGATCGCATTCCAGAACGCGGCCGAGGAGGCGAATGTCTCGCGGGGTGGTCTTCAGTGGATCGAGATTGAAATCGACGACGATGACAGGCACGCCGATCGATTGGAGATAGTCGATGGCACGTTCGCCTTGTTCGCCATCGGCCTGCCACCTGCCCATGATTGCAAGGTCCGCCTCCAAGGAGAGTGCGGCCTCAAAGTTCATGCCATCCGCCTGCCCATTGCTGACGCGCGGGACCTTGTCGAGGGCCGGAAACTTGCTGCGAAAGGCGTCGTAGATGAACGGATTGTCCGTCTTCATGTCGGTCGCCCAGCCAGCAAGCAGGCTGACCGGATCCGGATGGATCAGCGACAGCGCGAAAAGATTGAATCCCGTTCCGAGGATGATCGACTTCGGCTTCCTTGAAATCGTCACCGTTCGACCGACCGCGTCGGTCACGGTCAGCGGCCAGCGCGTCTCGGCCTTCAAGAGAGCCGGCGCGCAGAGCGTCGTGGACGCGGCGGCGAGAAAGCCACGTCTCGTGATCGTGGAAAGGGTCATTGTACGTTTCTTTGGCTCGGAAGAGCGCAAGGCTTGCCGCAGCTAGGCACGCCGGGCAGCATGTAGCGCAAGCAGCATATCTTCCGCCGGGCGACGCGCTCACCATCCTCCTCGACATATCGGACGCTGCCGCAAAGAGGATTGACGCCGCCATCCGGCAGGCAGCCGCGCACGAACACCGTGAGATCGGGGCCTTCAGCTGGCCGGGTCAATCGCAGCGCATAGTCGAGATAGACAGCGGCATTGTTCCAGCACAGCTTGGCCGAAATACCGCAAGCGTTGAGTTTCGCGACCGCCTCGGAAAGATGTTGCTCCAACAATGGACCTATCGCCCCGAACCCGTCGTCCTCCTCGACCGCGGCATGCCCGCCCCGGTGTGGAACGCCGAACGCCCGTGGCAGCCCGTTCTCCTGCAATGCGATGGTCATCTCATCGAAGGCGATCGGCAGCGCCTGCGCGGCGAGGCGGCGCGCCAGCACGTACGGAATGGAAAGAGTTGAGAAGTAATATAACGACCACATCGAGACGACGGCGCGCCTGTCGCTGTCTCCACATGCCTCGGCATAACGATCAATCGCCTGCCTGAACCCGCCGTCACCGAAGAAGCGCGGCAGCGGTACCCCGTCCGATAGCTCGGTTGAGAGCACCATCTTCTCGCTGCACCACGCATGCTCGCCGGCGAAAGCCGGCGAGAGGATCGAGGCGCTATGGCCTCGATCGGCGACATGGTGCTGTGCGCTCGCCATCAGCTCACCATGTGTAGCGCAGGCTGCCGATCACGGCGCGGCCCTGGTCGCGATAGCAGAAGCCCGCCGAGCAGACGGCCTCCCGGCGGTCGAAGAGGTTGGTGGCGTTCACCTGCAGGCTCAGGCCGTCGTATTTCTTGTCCAGCGCCGCGAAATCATAGCTGATGGCGGCGTCGAAGAGGACGCGTGAGCCGTTCTGCGCCGTGTTGGCGTCGCTGGTGTAACTCTTGCCGAGATAACGGGTGCCGAAGCCGATGCCGAGGCCGTAGACCGGGCTGCTCTCCTGGAATGTGTAATTCGCCCAGAGCGAAGCCATGTGCCTCGGAACCGACGAGACGGAATTGCCAACGGTCCCGGTCGTTCCTTCCAGGATCTCGGTATCGGTGTAGGTATAAGACGCGACCAGCGACAGGCCGTTGTCGAGGCTCGTGTTCGCTTCGAGTTCCAAGCCACGGGAGCGAATCTTGCCGCGCTGCACCTGAATGTTCGCCGGTCCTGTCGGCAGATTCACGACCTCGTAGTAGAGGCTGTTCTTCTGGTCGATATTGAACAGCGCAGCCGTCAGCAGCGTGTTGCTGTTCGGGAGCAGGTACTTGACGCCGATCTCTTCCTGCTCGCTTTCCGTCGGCTTGAAGGGCTGGTCCGTCTCCTGGTTGATACCGGCATTGGGTGCGAAGGCGGTGGAGTAGCTGGCATAAGGTACAACGCCGAAATCGGTCTCGTAGCCCAAGCCGACACGGCCGGAGAATGCCTTGTCCTTTTGCGAGAGGCTGGTCAGAGCGTTCGTGCTGAGGTCGGTATTGTCGGTGTCGGTCGAAACCCAGTCGTAGCGCCCGCCGACGGTGAGTATCCATGCGTCATAGCGGATTTGGTCCTGCAGGTAGGTGCCGACCTGCCATTGATCCTGGATGGTGCGCGTGTCGAAGTCGATCGGTGCAACGGACGCTCCCGCGGTCGGATTGTTGGTGTCGAGCGGCGGCGACACGCCACGACCATCGAGCGAACGCCAGCGCAGCTTGGTCAGGTCCAGGCCCGCAAGCACCGTATGGTCGACCGCCCCCGTTTCGAACTTGGCTTCCAATTGATTGTCGATGACGAAGGGCGTCAGCCGCTCGTCAAACGTGCCGGCGCTGCGGTCGAGGAGACTTGGATCGACCGCGTTGGGGGCGTAGGCAAAGGCCCAGTCGGCGTCGATGTTGAGCGTCGATGCGCGGGCGTTCTGGCGGAACACGAAGACGTCGTTCAGCCGGTGCTCGAATTCATAGCCGATGCGCGCCTGGTTCTGGACTGAATCGTTGAAGGCCGGATTGCCTGCGAAAATGTCGGTTACGTTGCCGGCCGGATCGTTATAGTAGGCCGCCGTACCGCCGGTCTTGGTTCGGGAATACTCGCCGAGAATGGTAAGCTTGGTATCTTCGTCCGGTTTCCACATGAAGGCCGGCGCGATATAGACGCGGTCGTCGGGAACGCTGACCTGTTCCGTGTTGGCATCGCGGTAGAGGCCCGTCAGGCGATAGTAGAAGGGGTCCTCGTTGTTGACGGGACCCGAGAGGTCGAACTGGGTCTGATAGCGCTGGTCAGTGCCATACTGCAGCTGAACTTCGTGAAAAGCGTCTTCCGTCGGCCGCTTGGTGATGAGGTTGTAGAGACCGCCGGCGCCCGTTGCTCCATACAGCGCTGAGGATGGTCCACGCAGGATTGAGACACCTTCGAGGCCGTAAGGCTCGGTCTTGAAGAGTGACGAACCTGCGCCGGGCTGACGAAGGTTATCGCGGAAGATCCCGGTATAGGTCACGTCGAAGCCGCGCACCGAGAATGAATCGAAGCGCGGATCGAAGCCGTAAGCACCGACACGAGTGCCCGGTGTGTAGGCGACCGTATCGAGCAGGCTCTGCGGATTGCGGTCCCTCAACTGCTGCTCGGTTACCGACGAAATCGACTGAGGAATCTCGATGAACGGCGTGTCGGTCTTCGTGCCTGTCGCGCTGCTCTTGCCGACATAGCCGTCAGCCTGGATCACGCCGCCGCTGCCGCCATTGACGATGATATCTTCAAGAACCGTCGCTCCGTCTTGCTGCCCCGCGGCCTCCTGTGCCGCAGCCGGCGCGAGAAGATGGGCGAGCACCACGCCCGTCAAAGCTGATGTGGAAAGGAATCGAGAAGAAAATTGAAGATTATTCATTGGCTTATCACACCGGAAGGCTCATTGCAGAATTTTATCTGGAGTGTAATAGTCAAGAAAAAGCCCGAAGAAAACCCTATTTTATGATTAAATTGCTCCACTTTTTAATCAGCATGACAAATCAGCCACAATCAGGTCAGGCCTGTGCCTCGGTCAGCAGCCAGCGGCGAAAGGCCGCCGCTGCCGGTCGCTCGAGCGCAGGGCCCGGATAGACGAGGTGGAAGGCAAGGCGGCTTGCGATCCCAAGCGGGAAAGGCGTGATCACCGCACCTTCCTTCAGGTCCCGCTCCAGAAACGAGCGTCGCATCAAGGCAAAGCCGAGCCCGGCCTTCATCGCGTCATAGGCTCCGTTGCCATGCATGAAGATCGGCCCGCGCGACGGATCGACCCCCATTGCGCCGGCCGCTTCCAGCCAGAGTTGCCAGTCATGGCGATAGACGTCATGGATCAGTTGGAAACCAGCGAGCGCGCCGGGCGACGGATTGCTCCCCAGTTCAGCGGCAAGCTTTGGCGTGCAGACCGGCACGAGTTCGTCATCGACGAGCCGCTCGCTGATCAGGCCGTCATACCCGCCGAGCCCGTGGCGGATTGCGAGGTCGATGCCGTCACGCTGAAAGTCGAGCACGCGGTGCGATGCGCTGATGCGAACGTCGATTTCAGGGTGCATCGCCTCGAAGCGCCCGAGACGCGGCACGAGCCAGTAGGTCGCAAATCCCGCCGTGCAGGTGACGTTGAGGACGGCGCCGCGTCCCCGCGCCGTGATTGCCGCCGTCGCCTCCCGGACCAGACGGAATGCTGCCCTAAGCGTCGAAAAATAATCCGCGCCCTCAACCGTCAAGGCCAGCGCGCGCGTCTTGCGCTCGAAGAGCTTGACGCCAAGCGATGCTTCCAGGTCACGGATCTGCAGGCTGACGGCGCCCGGCGTGACGTTGAGCTCTTTTGCCGCAAGCGTCATGCTGAGGTGTCGCGCGGCGGCTTCGAAGGCCCTAAGTGCTGAAAGAGAGGGAAGATAGTCGCTCATGGTTTAGCTCAGCTATATCATGGATCGAGAAAGACTCGTTTGTCTCCTGCCAGGCATCGCAATAATATCAGCAGGAAAGCCGTCGAAAAAGCTGATTTAAGCTGCGCGATGAGCGAGAATTAATCGAGAATGGCCGCGTTCGAGACGCGCAACAATCGGGTGGTGGCAGCCAGCGGCTGGATGTATTCCGTCAGGCTGACTAGGGAGAAGACAATGCAGCAGAAACAGATGGGCCTTGCCGAGTGGGGAATGCTGCTGGTGTTGTCCCTGTTATGGGGCGGCTCCTTCCTCTTCAACGGTATTCTGGTGAAGACCCTGCCGCCGTTCACGATCGTCTCGGGCCGGGTTCTGATTGCCGCACTTGCGCTGAACCTTATCGTCCGAGCCACTGGCCATGCGATGCCGCGCGACGCTAGGTCCTGGGCGGCGTTCTTCGGCATGGGCATCCTGAACAACATGATCCCCTTCTGCCTCATCGTCTGGGGCCAGACGCACATCGCAAGCGGCCTTGCCTCGATCCTGAATGCCACGACGCCGCTCTTCGGTGTCGTCGTCGCGCATTTCCTGACCGCGGACGAAAAGATGACCGGCAACCGCCTGCTCGGCGTCCTCGTTGGCTTTGCTGGCGTTGCCTACATGATTGGCTTCGACGTGTTGCGTGATCTCGGCTCGAACGTGCTGGCGCAGCTTGCCGTGCTCGGTGCTGCGCTCTCCTACTCCTTCGCCGGGATCTTCGGCCGACGCTTCCGCCAGATGGGCATGGCGCCGCTCATTCCCGCCGCCGGACAGGTTACCGCTTCGACGATCCTGATGCTGCCGATCGCGCTCGTCGTGGATCAACCTTGGACTTTGGCCGCCCCGTCACTCGAGACCTGGATGGCCTTGCTGGGTCTGGCCTTGCTGTCGACGGCGATCGCCTATGTGCTGTTCTTCCGCATCCTGGCAACGGCAGGGGCGACAAACCTCATGCTCGTGACCTTCCTGATCCCGGTCAGCGCCATCCTGCTCGGCGCAGCTATTCTCGGCGAGCAACTGCAAGCCAAGCATCTGATCGGCATGGCGATGATCGCGATCGGCCTTGCGGCGATCGACGGGCGGTTGTTTTCCCTGGGACGAAAGCGGCCGGCCTAGCAGGCGAGGTCGGCTACGACGGAATCGAGGATCAGCATACCCGACGGCGTGCAGCGAAGCCGTGAATTGCCGATCCGCTCGACGAAGCCGTGTTCCAGCAGGAATTCTTCACGCTTTGGGTCGAGATCGCGGCCTGAAAGCTGTTGCCAGCGGGCGAGATCGACACCTTCCTTCAGGCGTAGTCCCATCAACAGCAGTTCGTCCGCCTGCTCCTCGTAGCCGAGTTGTTCCTGATCGAGGATGCCGTGGCCGTCGCGCTCGACGAGATCGAGCCAACTTTCCGGCTTCCGCTCGGTCGCCGTCGCGATCTTCATCGCGCCGCGCGTCAGCCGCCCGTGGGCGCCGGGGCCGATACCGGCATAGTCGCCGTAACGCCAATAGGTGAGGTTGTGGCGGCTCTCCGCGCCGGGGCGCGCGTGGTTGGACACCTCGTAGGCCGGCATTCCTTCGCGAGCCGTGATCTCCTGCGTCGCTTCGTAGAGCAATGCCGATTGATCGCCGTCCGGAACGACAAGCTTGCCCGCCTTGTGAAGGCCGTAGAAGGGCGTGCCTTCCTCGATCGTCAGCTGGTAGAGCGAGAGGTGATCGACCGCGTAGGAGATCGCCTCCTTCAGCTCGCGCTCCCATTCCTCGACAGTCTGGTTCGGGCGAGCATAGATCAGGTCGAAGGACATGCGCGGAAAGATGTCGCGTGCCAGCTTGATCGCCTTCAGCGCGTCGGCAACGTCGTGCAGCCGTCCGAGAAACTTCAGGTCGCGGTCATTCAAGGCTTGGACGCCAAGCGAGACGCGGTTCACCCCGGCGGCGCGATAGCCCCGGAAACGCTCCGCCTCGACGCTGGAGGGGTTCGCCTCCATGGTGATCTCGATACCGTCTGGCATATGCCAATGCTTGGCAATACCATTGAGAATGGCCGAAACCGTCGAAGGGTTCATCAGAGAGGGCGTGCCGCCGCCGAGGAAGACGCTCGTCACCGTCTTCGGCCCGCTCAATTGGCGCACCGTTGCCATTTCCTTCAGGAAGGCCGCAGTGAAGCGCTCCTGATCGACCGGCTGGTGGCGGACATGGCTGTTGAAATCGCAATAGGGGCACTTGGCAGCGCAGAACGGCCAATGCACGTAGACGCCGAAGCCGGGTTCGCCGGTATCGGGCAGAAGAGCGGCATAGCGCATCAGGTCAGGCTGTTCCAAAGTGTCCACGTTGCCCTTAGGCTTCCAGGCAGGTTTCGACGAAAATCTTGAAGGCGCGGGCGCGGTGCGACAGGGCCTCTGCGTCGCCCGGCTTCCAGCCGTGTTTTTCTTCCCCGCTCATCTCTCCAAAGGTAGTGTCATAGCCCTCGGGTTGAAAGACCGGATCGTAGCCGAAGCCTTGGCTGCCGCGCGGCGGCCAGACGACAGTGCCCTCGACTTCACCGCGGAAGAGCTCCGTATGGCCGTCCGGCCAGGCAAGGCAGAGCACGCTTACGAAGCGGGCGGTACGCTGTTCCGGCTTTGAAGCGCCGGCCTTGTCCAGCGCCGCCTCGACTTTCTCCATCGCCATCGCGAAGTCGCGGGTCCCGTCGGGCTTCTCGGCCCAGTTGGCGGTATAGACGCCAGGATCGCCGCCGAGCGCATCGATGGCGAGGCCGGAATCATCCGACAGCGCCGGAAGTCCAGCGGCTTCCGCAGAAGCGAGCGCCTTGATCTTTGCGTTTTCCTCGAAGGTGGTGCCGGTTTCGTCAGGCTCCACGAAGTTCAATTCAGCCGCCGACTTCGCGGTGAAGCCGAAGGGGCCGATCAGGTCCTGGATTTCCCGGATCTTGCCGGCATTGTGGCTGGCAACGACAATGGTCTTGGTTTCGAGCTTGCGCATGATTGTCCTATTCGAGGCCCCAGATACGGGCTTCAGCGCATTCAAGGCTGTTGCCCGCTGGATCGCGGAAATAGATCGATCGGCCGCCCTGCGGCCAGGTGACTTCGGATTCGATGGCGACACCCTCGGACATCAACCGGGTGGCAATCGCATCGAGATTTTCGCCCGAGACGCGGAAACAGGCGTGTCCCGCACCGCTTGTGCCATGAGGCGGCACCTGCAGCGCGGTCGGTGAGGGCGGCTTGATCGTTTCTTTCGGATTGAAAATCAGCAGCACGCCGGGGCCGCAGCGAAAGAAGACATGCCGGTTGCCGCTCCGCGAGATCTTCGAAAGACCGAGAACGCCTTCATAGAAGGCTTCGACCTTGTCGAGATCCTCAGCATAGAGCGCCGTCTCCAGCATGCCTTCCAGCACGTCGTTCATCCGGCGATCGCCTGCTTTTGCATCGCCACGAGTTCGGCAATGCCCCCCTTGGCGAGCGTCATCAGCGAAGCGAACTGCTCGTCGGTAAAGGGCGTGCCTTCGGCGGTGCCCTGAATTTCGACGATACCGCCAGTGCCGGTCATCACGAAGTTCGCGTCGGTCTCGGCCGAGGAGTCTTCGAGATAGTCGAGGTCAAGGACCGACTGGTTTGCGAAGATGCCACAGGAAATGGCCGCGACATGGTCCTTGAGCACGCGCTCGACCTTGAGCATGTTGCGGCTCTCCATCCATTTCAGGCAGTCGTAGAGCGCAATCCAGGCGCCCGTGATCGAGGCGGTGCGGGTTCCGCCGTCCGCCTGGATGACGTCGCAATCGAGGGTGATCTGGCGCTCGCCGAGCTCCTTGAGGTCGACGACGGCGCGCAGCGAGCGGCCGATCAGGCGCTGGATCTCCTGGGTGCGACCGCCCTGCTTGCCGGCCGCAGCTTCGCGCTTCATGCGATCGCCGGTGGCGCGCGGCAGCATGCCGTATTCGGCCGTAACCCAGCCCTTGCCGGTGTTGCGCAGCCATGCCGGCGGCTTTTCCTCGACGCTCGCCGTGCACAACACATGCGTATCGCCGAACTTCACCAGACAGGAGCCTTCCGCGTGCTTGGAGAAATTGCGCTCGAAAGAGACCTTGCGCATCTGGTCGGTTTTTCTGCCTGAGGGCCGCATACTATTCTCCTAATCATCGTGCCGAAGGCGTGAGCAGGCTTCGGGTAGATCATGCGTGCTATGGTGTTGAGAGCTTCTACGATTGGCAGCGTCCATTTGCAATTTCCCTTTTGCCGCTGCGGAGAGATTGGCTATATTTTGTCGGATCATCGTCAGCACGGGTACGCAAGGTTTCATGGAGTTCAGATCGACGTCGGTTTCAGAGGCAGTGGCTGCGCTGGATGAACGCTCCAAGGAAATCTTTCGCCGCATCGTGGAGGGCTATCTGGAAACGGGCGAACCGCTCGGTTCCCGCAACCTTTCGCGAATCCTGCCGATGTCGCTGTCGCCGGCGTCCGTACGCAATGTGATGAGCGATCTGGAAGAACTCGGCCTCATCTATTCACCGCATGTCAGTTCCGGGCGTCTGCCGACGCAGATCGGCCTGCGCTTCTTCGTCGACGCCTTCATGCAGGTGGGCGATCTCTCGGCCGAGGATCGTGCCAACATCGATCGGCAGGTGCGCGCCGAAAGCCGCGACAATCCGATGGAATTGATGATGAACGAGGCGAGCCGAATGCTCTCGGGCATTTCGCGCGGCGCCGGACTTGTCATCACCTCGAAAAGCGATCCTGTGCTCAAGCATGTCGAGTTCATTCGCCTCGAGCCGACCAAGGCGCTTGCGGTGCTCGTTGGCGATCACGACCAGGTGGAAAACCGCATCATCGAGCTTCCGGCAGGCGTCACATCATCGCAATTGACCGAGGCCGCAAACTTCCTCAACGCGCATATGACCGGCCAGACGCTGCCGGAACTGCGCAATCAGCTGAGCCGACTGAAGGACGATGTCCGCCGCGAACTCGACACGCTGTCGCAGGATCTCGTCGAGCGCGGCATCGCTGTGTGGTCCGGCAGCGCGGACGAAGGCAAACCGGCTCAGCTCATCATTCGCGGCCGCGCCAATTTGCTCGCCGGTCTCGCCGGTGCCGACGATCTCGACCGCCTGCGCATGCTGTTCGACGACCTCGAGAAAAAAGACAGCTTGCTGGAACTCCTCAATCTGGCCGAAAGCGGGCCAGGTGTGCGCATTTTCATCGGCTCGGAGAACAAGCTCTTCTCGCTCTCCGGCTCGTCGTTGATCGTTGCGCCTTATCGTGACGATGACGACCGCATTGTCGGTGCCGTGGGAGTGATCGGGCCGACGCGTCTCAACTACTCGCGCATCGTCCCGATGGTCGATTATACCGCTCAGCTTATGACGCGACTGTCACGCGGCGCGAAGTAGCGCGGCTACTCAGGCAACGTGTCGCCCGAGCCGCCCATCTCCGCGGGCATGTCTTTATATTTGGGCAGGCCGTCACGAATGCGCAGCACGCTCTCCTGATAGTTCACGTGCAGCGCCGGGGTGTAGTCGAGATCCGGCAGAAGTGCCGCGTAGACGTCGGTGACGCCCCAGGTCGGGTGCTCGGTGTAGAGATGCCCACCGCACAGCTCGCAGAACTTCCGCACGCTGGTATCGGACTTCTGATAGCCCTCGACATGCTCTCCGCCTTTAGTGACCCGGACAGCCTGCGGCTGCCAGAGCGTGAAGGCATTGACCGGCCCTGCGGACCAATGCCGGCAGGAGGCACAGTGGCAGTATCCCATCGCCACCGGTTCGCCGGTAGCAACAATCTCCACGGCGCCGCAGAAGCAGCGCCCGGAATAGCTTTTCTGATCGCTCATGGTAGCAGCTCCCTGACCCAGGATTAGGCCGAAGCAAGAAAGGTTTAGGTAGCTCTAAAATAAAAGAACTTTAGCGCGAGCAAGTCAAGCTGGCCCTCTCGCTCAACCCGGCATGAGTTGCCCCGCATCGCGCGCTTTTCAGTCACGCAGACTTGATTTTTGCCCGTCAAAGCTCGATATCGGGCACATCCTAAAAGACACCAATCACCGGAGAACGTCATGACTGACGAAACGACGAAGAACGGACCTGACGCAGCCGCGGCCGAAGCCGCAGCGGACGCCGCCGCAAACGTCGAGAACGAAGCCACCGCACAGCCCGATCCGCTGGAACTTCTGAAGGGCGAGAACGCAGAGCTGCGCGACCGCTATCTGCGGCTTGCTGCCGAGATGGATAACCTGCGCCGCCGCACCGAGCGGGAAATCAAGGACGCCAAGACCTATTCGGCTGCTGGCTTCGCCCGCGACATGTTGGCCGTTTCGGACAACCTGCGTCGCGCCATCGATGCGATTCCGGAGGAAGCAAGGGCTGCCGCTGATGCCGGCCTGACAACGCTGATCGAGGGTGTCGAGATGACGGAACGCTCGATGTTGGCGGCGCTCGAGCGCCACGGTGTCCGAAAGCTGGAGCCGGTTGGCCAGAAGTTCGATCCGAATTTCCACCAGGCCATGTTCGAAGTACCGAACCCTGAGGTGCCGAACAACACCGTTGTTCAGGTCGTTCAGGCTGGCTACACGATTGGCGAGCGTGTTCTGCGCCCGGCCATGGTCGGCGTCGCCAAGGGCGGACCGAAGCTGGTCGAACCCGAAACCAATTCGGTTTTCGACCAGAAGGACGCCTGATCCCTCAGGCGCCCGTCAAACAATCCGAAATCAGATGCGGGCGAAACGCTCGATCAGCAGATCGAAAAATCCGTCCGCATCGACATCGCGCATGACCTGCGCATTGTGCTTGCGGTGGGTCACGTGCCACCAGTCGACGACGGTCATTCCGGCAGTCAGTTCCGACTTCACCTCGATCTCGACATTGCAGGTCCGCCCCTTGAAAAGCTCCGGCTTCAGCAGATAGGCGATAACCGTCGGGTCGTGCAGCGGGCCGCCGTCCGAGCCGTATTTCTCGACATCGAAGCGTTCGAAGAATTCCAGCATCTCGACCATGGCGATGGCCGGGCGTGTGCCGAGATCAGCCATGCGCTTGACGCGGTCCTTGCGTGTCAGAAGCTTGTGCGTGACGTCGAGCGGCATCATCACGATCGGAACGCCGGAGCGGAAGACGATGTCGGCTGCCTCGGGATCCACGTAGATGTTGAATTCGGCGGCCGGCGTAATGTTGCCACCCTCGAAGAAGCCGCCGCCCATCATGACCAGTTCATGGACGCGCGGGATGAGGTCGGGCGCCTGCTGGAAGGCCAGGCCAATATTGGTCAGCGGCCCCAGCGTGCAGAGCGTCACTGCGCCTTCCGGCTCGCTGCGCAGCGTCTCGACGATGAAATCCACCGAATGCTGCGTCTGCAGCGGCATCGTGGGCTCGTCGAGAACCGGACCGTCGAGGCCGGTCTTGCCATGCACGTGCTCCGCGGTCACCAGCTTGCGCGCAATCGGCTTGTCGGCGCCGGCAAAGACCTTCGTATCGGTGCGACCACAGAGCTCGCAGACGATGCGCGCATTGCGGCTGGTGTAGGACAGTGGCACGTTGCCGGCGACCGTGGTGATGCCGAGTACATCGAGCTCTTCCGGGCTGCCAAAGGCCAGCATGATGGCGGCTGCGTCGTCCTGACCGGGGTCAGTGTCGATGATGATCTTTCTAGGGTTTGCCATTCCGATCGTTCCCATCCTCGTGGTGCGCGTCTTCGTGGCATGCACCGTTTGTTTATATTCCCGTCGCAAATCGGCACAGCCGGCGCGGGCAGGATTTGATGCGAGTCGGCGCCTGCTTTGTCAAGGTCGGACCCTTGCTGGCTTCCCGGGAGCGAGCATGGACGTCCGCCTTGCGCCCGGGCTCGGCAATTCCCATATTGTCGACAGTCGGATGCTGCATTTCAGGTCCGGCAAGGTCGCTTGAATCAAGGACTTGAAAGATGAGCCGCATGACGCCTTTCGCGAGCCCGCTGCTTTTGGGCTTTGACGCCATGGAGAAGACGCTGGAGCGCCTTTCCAAGGCGAGTGATGGCTATCCCCCCTACAATATCGAGCGCGTTGCTCCTGACCGCGCTTCCGGCGATCCGGAAAGGCTGCGCATAACCCTTGCCGTCGCGGGATTCGCTGAGGACGACCTCGATGTCTCCGTCGAGGAAAATCAGCTGTCGATCCGCGGCCGTCAGGCAGAGCAGGAAGAGCGCGATTATCTCTATCGCGGCATCGCCGCGCGTCAGTTCCAGCGGACCTTTGTTCTGGCCGACGGCATGCAGGTTTTGGGCGCTTGCCTCAAGAATGGGTTGCTGTCGGTGGATCTCATCCGCCCCGAACCGAGCCGCATGGTGAAGAAAATTAACATTTCGGTCTCACAGTAGGACAACGGCGCATGTTGAGCCGTTGGTCCCTTCTCTTGGAGGTACAGGAATGTTGATGAAAGAAGCCAATTCGCACCTGACCAAAACCGAACTTGCCGGCATCGGCAACGGCGAGGTCGCCTATATCCGCAAGATGCGCAACGAAGAAGTTGCCAAGTGCTTCCCGGAAGCGCCAGACATCGATCCGAGCGTTGACCTCTGGGCGCTATTCGGCGCCGATGGCACGCCGATCCTTTTGACGGATAATCGCTCCAGCACCTTCTTCAAGGCCGCTGAGGATGAGCTGAAAACGGTGAGCCTGCACTAGGCAGGCTCAGACGCGCTTGAATGTGAGATAGGCGGAAGATCTGCCTTCACGCCGTGCCTTGGCCTCGTAGCGTGTGCTCGGCCAGCCCTCGTAGGGCGTCAGCCAGTCTGCCGCATTCTGTGCTAGCCATTCGAAGCCGCCATGGTCGCGGCATTTGAGCAGCGTCCAGTTGACGTAGGTATCGATATCGGACGCAAAGCAGAACAGCCCGCCCGGCTTCAGCACGCGGTGGAATCGGTCGAGGTTCGTCTTCGACACGAAGCGGCGCTTCCAGTGCTTCCGCTTTGGCCACGGATCCGGGTAAAGCAGGTCGATCTGGTCGATCGAGGCGTCCGGCAACCAATCCAGCAATTGCGTCGCATCATCGTTGTAGACACGAACGTTCCTGGCGCCTGCCTTGTCGACGCTCGTCAGCAGCTTCTGCATGGAATTGATGAAAGGCTCGACCCCGATAAAGCCGGTCGAGGGCATTTCCACGGCGCGATGGATCAGATGCTCGCCGCCGCCGAAACCGATTTCCAGGCGCAGCCTTTCGGTCGGCACCGGAAAGAGGGTCTTCAGCGGCTCGGGCGGAGCCGCTGAAAGATCGATGAGGAACGCCGGAAGCAGGGTGTTCAGTCGCTCTGCCTGATGTTCGCGCAGAGCCTTTCCCTTGCGGCGACCGAAGAAGGCTTCGGTCGCGCGTCCGCGACGCTCCATGTCGGTCATGCTGCTTCCTTGACCTTGACGGCGTCCTTGAGCGCCTTGACGAGGTCGGTGCGTTCCCAGGAGAACGAGCCGTCGCGGCCAGCCTTGCGACCGAAATGGCCGTAGGCCGAAGTCTTGGCATAGATCGGCTTGTTGAGGTCGAGGTGACGGCGGATGCCTGTTGGCGACAGGTCCATGTTCTTGCGGATCGCGGCTTCGATCTGGTCTTCCGTCACGCCCTTGCCGGTGCCGTGCAGGTCGACATAGATCGACAGCGGCTGTGCGACGCCGATAGCGTAGGACAGCTGGATCGTGCAGCGGTCGGAAAGACCGGCGGCAACGACGTTCTTCGCGAGGTAACGGGCAGCGTAAGCGGCCGAGCGGTCGACCTTGGTCGTGTCCTTGCCGGAGAACGCACCGCCACCGTGCGGAGCAGCACCGCCGTAGGTGTCGACGATGATCTTGCGGCCGGTGAGGCCGGCGTCGCCGTCAGGACCGCCGATGACGAACTTGCCGGTCGGATTGATGTACCAGTTGCAATCGTCGGCGATCGGCAGATCGCCGAGGGCTTCGCGGATATAGGGCTCGACCACCGCGCGAACCTTCTTCGAATCCCAGCTTTCGTCGAGATGCTGGGTGGAGAGAACGATCGACGTGACTTCGGCAGGCTTACCGTTCACGTAGCGCACCGTCACCTGGCTTTTGGCGTCCGGGCCGAGCTTTGCAACTTCGCCGTCGCCCTTCTTGCGGGCAGTCGCGAGCAGCTGCAGGATCTTATGGGAGTAATAGATCGGCGCCGGCATGAGGTCAGGCGTTTCCTTGCAGGCGTAGCCGAACATGATGCCCTGGTCGCCGGCACCTTCGTCACCCTGCTGGTCGGCGGCACTATCGACGCCCTGGGCGATGTCGGCGGACTGCGAGTGCAGGAGCACGTCGATCTTCGCCGTCTTCCAGTGGAACCCGTCCTGCTCATAGCCGATGTCCTTGATGGCGCGGCGGGCAGCGGCCTTGAACTTCGAAGGGTTGATGACGTCGTTGCCGTTCTTGTCCTTCTTCATCAGGCTCGGCGGCAGGCGCACTTCACCGGCGATCACGACGCGGTTGGTGGTTGCCAGGGTCTCGCAGGCAATGCGCACGCCCCAGGGGTTGACGCCGGTCTTGGCGGCTTCGCGGTAGACCAGATCCACGATCTCGTCGGAGATCCGGTCACACACCTTGTCCGGGTGACCTTCGGCAACTGACTCGCTGGTGAAAAGGTAATTCGCGCGCATTCCGGGATTCCCCTCAAAGAACAAAAGCTGCCTAGTAGGTACTCAGTTCGCATCAGAAAAACAAGCGTAGAAGGACATAAATATATCTTTATATCTGCTGCAAAGTGGCAAATTTTGCCCCAAAAATGCCAAAAGCGGCCGTTGCGACCGCTTTTGTCTCTGCTCCGAATTTTGAATGGCGGTTATTCGCTGTCGGCTTCGGCGGCGAGTGCCTTCACCAGCTCGACGACTTTGCGGCGAACCTTGGGATCGGTGATTTTTACAAAGGCGCGGTTGAGTTGAAGCCCCTCGGACGACGAAAGAAAGTCGACCACATAGTTGGAGCTGGAGGCTTCCGCCATGCCGGACAGGCCGGAGGATTGTTCGCCCGGCGCGTCCTCGAAGAAGAAGGAAACCGGAACGTTCAAAATGCTGGAAATATTCTGGAGGCGGCTGGCACCGACACGGTTGGTGCCTTTTTCGTATTTCTGGATCTGCTGAAAGGTGATGCCGAGGCTCTCTCCGAGCTTTTCCTGGCTCATTCCGAGCATCGTTCGCCGAAGGCGAATGCGACTGCCAACGTGTACGTCGATGGGGTTCGGCCGCTTCTTGTTCTCAATCATGGTCCTGCCCTAACAAAAATTTTCAACCTTGTTCAAACCGGCATGCCCAAACCCATCCCCAAAACGCCACGTTGCAAAGTCTTGATTAACCACCTTGAAACATACGCTAAGAACGCCGATCCGAACCACTATGCAATTTTAGGGGTTTTCGGTCAATTCTGCTTGAAAACTAAACCAAAACGCGAAACCAGCGCAATTGCAAACAGAAGTATCTCGATCAACCGGAAGTAAGTTTGGCGCGGGTAACCCGGATCGCGCTGGGCGTCGAAGCGCTCGATGGTTGCGTCGACAAAGCCAGTTTCATTGAGGCCGAGACCCGCAATGACCTCGCCACGGGCGTTCACGATGGCTGAAATTCCGCTATTGCCATTTCGAATCAGCGGCAAGCCGGTCTCCACGGCACGCAACCTAGCCTGTTGAAAGTGCTGGTAGGGGCCGGGTGTTGCACCGAACCACGCGTCGTTCGTGACATTGAGAATGGCATTGGCGGCGCCTAGATCGCCGGTCATCTCGTCGGGGAAAATGATCTCGTAGCAGACGAGGGGATAGAACTTGATCCCCGTGGGCAAACTCAGAAGCTGGCGCGTGGCGGCGGGTGAGAAGCCGCCTGGCATCTCGACCACATTCTGGATGCCGAAATCGTCGAGGATATTCTCGAACGGCACGTATTCGCCGAACGGCACGAGATGCACCTTGTCGGCCGCGCCGGCAATCTGCCCACGGCCGTCGATGACGTATATCGAATTGTAGTAGCGAGGCGGATTGCCAGGCCCCATGTCCTCCACCCTGACAGCGCCGGCAATCAGGATCTGATTGTCGTCGAGCGTGTCCGCGATCCGGCTGAGCGCATCCTGATTGTCGGTCAGGATGAAGGGAATGGACGTTTCCGGCCAGACAATGATGTCCGGTTTCCGCCCGCCGTCCTTCGGAGGCTCGACGGAAAGCTTCAGGTGCTTCTCGAAGATAGCAGCGCGGTCGGCGTCGCTGTCCATCTTCGCCGTCTGCTCGATCATCGGCTGAACCAGGCGAATGACCGGGCTCGGGGAGTCGGATGCAGGCGCGGGTTGTGGGCCATAGAGGATATAGGCGCCATAGCCGATATGTGCGGCGAAGAGCAGGGCTGCCAGCGAGAGCCCGAGCTTTGCGCCCTGCCGGGTGCCGAGGAGTGCGGGTGCGGCGAAGATGAAGACCGAGAGCGACGTGATGCCCATGATGCCGATGACGTGCGCCGATTGCATCATGAGCGGCACGGGCGTCATGCCGTAGCCGATAGCGTTCCAGGGGAAGCCGGTGAAAAGCACGCTCCGCAGCCACTCCAGCAACCCGAAGCTCGCCGCAAGCGCCGCAATCCGCCCCATGCCATCGGACCACATGGTTCGCGCCAGCGCCGCAGCAATGCCGTAGAAGATGGCGAGCACGGCAGGCAGGCCGAGGATCGCCAGTGGCAGCGCCCAAGCGAAGGCCTCCGCGTCGATCATCAAGGCGTGGCCAAGCCACCAGAGACCCGCGACGAAATAGCCAAAGCCGAAGAGCCAACCGACGGTAAAAGATGGCCACAGTCGCCCAATGAGCCCGCTTTCCGGAGCGGCAGCCGAGCCGTCGATCAGCCAGACGAGCAGCGTGAACGACACGAACATTGCGGCAAAGAAGCCAAATGGAGGCAGGGCCAGAACGCCGACGGCGCCAGCAAGGACCGCCAACGCAACCCTCTTGAACCCCCAGGCAAGGATAACCCTGTCCGCAAGCCGCTCCATGCGCACTCCCATCAAGCTGCGAATCAACCCGCTCGCAGTCTTTCAAAAAAGCCGCCGTTTGTCGTGCGTTGCGGCATCAGGTCGACGTGGAGGCGTCGGTTTGCCTCTCCTCGCCGTGATCCGAACCGGGCGTGCTGTCGCCGTCGATCTTGACGCGGCGACGGATGGCCTGACGCTTGCGGGTGATCCTCACGCGCTTGATCCGGCGCGGATCGGCGTCGAGGATATGGAACTCGAAACCGGGCAGAGCCTGCACGACCTCGCCACGCACCGGAATACGCCCGAGCTCGGAGAAGATCAGGCCGCCCAGCGTGTCGACTTCGTCGACCTGTTCGGTGATGTCGAAGTCCGGCCCGATCGCCTCGGCGATCTCCTCCAGTTCGACACGGGCATCCGCGACGAAGACGTCTTCGGAGACGCGCTTAAACATGACTTCATCGTCGTCGTGCTCGTCATCGATGTCACCGACGACCATCTCAACGATGTCCTCGTGCGAGGCCAATCCATCGGTGCCGCCGTATTCGTCGATGACCAGCGCCATCTGCGTGCGGTTGACCTGCATGCGGCGAAGGAGGTCCGACGCAAGCATCGACGGCGGAACGAACAGGATCTTGCGGATGATCCCGGCCTCCGACAGCGTCTTCTGTAGGTCGACGCGGCTGAGGTCGAAATTCGGCTTCGCAGCGCGTGTAGGCTTCTGCAAGTGTTCGGGTGAAACCTCGACCAGAGGCTCTGTCGACTTGACTGTCTTGGTGCTGCCGCGGCGCTTGTTGCGCGCCTGCTTGGCGACGTAGGACAGGAGATCGCGGATATGCACCATGCCGCGCGGATCATCGAGCGTATCCGCATAAACAGGCATGCGCGAACGGCCAGATTCCTCGAACAGGATCATCAGTTCGCCGATCGTGATGTTCTGATCGACGGCTTCGATATCGGCCCGCGGCACCATCACGTCAGCAACGCGCACTTCCCGGAAGCGAAGGATGTTGTGCAGCATTGCCCGTTCATCGGGCGAAAAGACGTCACCGTCGGCAGCGTCGGTCAGCAGCGCATCGGCGATGTCCTCGCGAAGGCGCGAGCCCTGCTGTGGTCTCAAGATACGCGCGGCGCGCGTCCAGAAGGATTGGGGTCGTCCAGACTGCCTACTACTACTGCCACCCTCGTCAGAAGAGGAGGATTGGTCGGCGTCCTTGGCCTCCGCGGCCGGTCTCGTCGTAAAGTCGCTCATGGTTCCATTTTAAGGTCTTGACCCTCGTATGGGTCAGATAGGCCGAGTACCGCCAAAATGCGAGTCTCGAGCCCCTCCATTATCTCGGCTTCAGCGTCATTATTATGATCGTAGCCGAAGAGATGCAAGAAACCATGCACCATCAAGTGGGTCAGGTGGTCGTCAAAGCTCTTTTCGAGCTCGACTGCCTCCCGCTCAACGGTCTCTCTTGCGATAATGATGTCGCCCAACATCGGTCCCGGCACGTTGCCCGGCTTGACCGGGAAGGCCGGAAAGGAAAGCACATTGGTCGGCTTGTCCTTGCCGCGCCACTCGGCATTGATGTCCTGGATCGAGGCATCATCCGTGAAAACAAGCGAAACCTCGGGCACCATCTTCGGAAAGGGCTGCTTGACCGTTTCACGCAGATAGGTGGCGGCTGTTTCCAGCACCCGATCCGCCAATGCATGCAGCGCATCCTCGGAGGGCCAGTCGCCCTCTTCGATGCTGATCTGAATGTCGAGTTCGGCCATCAATCCTGCCGGCTGGCTTCCTCTGCTTCCGCGATATAGGTCGAGTCGTAGGCCTTGACGATGCGGCCGACAAGCGGATGACGTACGACATCCGTATCCCGGAAGCGGACGATCGAAATGCCTTCGACGCCATTCAGTAGTTGAAGGGCCTCCACCAGTCCGGATTTGACACCACGCGGCAGGTCGATTTGGCTCGGGTCGCCGGTGACGATCATGCGGGAATTCTCGCCAAGACGCGTCAGGAACATCTTCATCTGCATCGAGGTCGTGTTCTGCGCTTCGTCGAGAATGACGGCGGCGTTTGCGAGCGTCCGGCCGCGCATGAAGGCGAGCGGAGCGATTTCGATAACACCGGCCGTGATTGCCCGATCGACCTTGTCGGCGGGCATCATGTCGTAGAGCGCGTCATAGAGCGGGCGGAGATAGGGATCGACCTTTTCCTTCATGTCGCCGGGCAGGAAGCCGAGCCGCTCGCCGGCTTCCACCGCCGGGCGGGAAAGAATGATCTTCTCGACAAGACCCCGTTCGAGGAGCTGGGCCGCATGAGCGACGGCGAGATAGGTCTTGCCGGTACCCGCCGGACCGACGCCGAAAACCAGTTCGGC
The DNA here is from genome assembly GCF_000377185.1 of Rhizobium sp. 42MFCr.1. Classification (NCBI taxonomy): domain Bacteria; kingdom Pseudomonadati; phylum Pseudomonadota; class Alphaproteobacteria; order Hyphomicrobiales; family Rhizobiaceae; genus Rhizobium; species Rhizobium sp. 42MFCr.1. The sequence goes on along the minus strand of NZ_KB897819.1, from coordinate 18,966 downwards.
CCGTTCCAGAGCGCGCACGTAGGCGTCCTGGGTCGGCGTTCGCGCGACGATAGTCTTCTTGCGGGTCGAAATCTGCGCCATGGTGAGCTTGGCTTTGCGCTCCATCGTCGGCAGGCTCAGTTGATCGTCTGCGGCGACCGCCATGCGGATCGCGCCTTCAACGTCGGATCGCTCCACGCTGCCGCCTTTCTGGAGTTTCTCATAGAGGTAATCGAGTGTACGCCGCGCCTGTTTGGTAGCGACAATGTCTCCCGAGATAACGACGGAATTGCCGCGCGCTCGAGCGTCGATGTGGAGACGCTCTTCAAGCAGCTTGAGGTTCTGGTCGAACTGACCGAACAACTCACTGGCGAACCGATTGTTCTCGAACGTCAGAATAAAGTGATTGGCGTCGCTCGCAATGCGTGGGTGGCGCGGTGAAGAAACCAATTCTTGTCCGTTCAAGCGGTCGAGCTCCTAGGGTTTAGACCTCAGCCTCTGCTATCTCGGCAAACAGGCTGTTGGTTCCGGTTCCGGTGATTCGCACGTTAATAATGTCACCGATTTGCAATGCTTTTGCATCAACATTCACGGACTGAAGCCACGGAGAACGGCCGATAAGCTGTCCTGGCATGCGACCGGGCTTTTCGAGCAACAGTTCGATCGTTTTCCCGACACAGGATTCGGCAAATTCCTGCTGTTGCTTCAGAAGAAGCGCCTGCAGGCGTTCTAGCCGTTCTGCCTTGATCTCTTCCGGCACCTGGTCCTTCAGTTCCGCACCGGGCGTGCCCGGCCGTGTCGAGTACTTGAAGGAGAAGGCCTGCGCATAGCGCACCTCCTCCACGAGACGGAGTGTATATTCAAAATCCTGCTCTGTCTCCCCCGGAAAACCGACGATGAAGTCTCCGGAAAGGGCAATGTCTGGGCGAGCGGCGCGGATGCGCTCGACGAGGGTCAGGTATTCGGCGGCCGTATGGCGCCGGTTCATCGCCTTCAGGATGCGGTCGGAGCCGGCCTGCACCGGCAGATGCAGGTAGGGCATCAGCGCGCGCAGGTCCCGATGCGCCTCGATCAGGCGATCGTCCATGTCGCGAGGATGGCTGGTGGTGTAGCGCAGACGTGCAAGTCCGGGGATCTCGGCCAGCCGGTAGAGCAGGTCTCCGAGCGTCCATTCCTGATCATTCGGGCCGACACCATGCCAGGCGTTGACGTTCTGGCCGAGCAGCGTGATTTCGCGCACGCCGCCTTCCACGAGCTTCTGTGCTTCCTCGACGATCTGGCTGACAGGCCGAGATACTTCCGAACCGCGCGTATAGGGCACGACACAGAAGGTGCAGAACTTGTCGCATCCTTCCTGAACCGTCAGGAAGGAGGTTACGCCGCGAGAGCGGATTTTCTTGCTCTCGGCGATCGGCAGATGCTCGAACTTGTCTTCGAGGGCATATTCCGTGTCGACGATCCGCTGCCCTTCCTTCGCCTTGCGCAGCGCTTCCGGCAGGCGGTGATAGGTCTGCGGACCGATGACGACGTCGACGGCGGGCGCCCGGCGCAGGATTTCCTCGCCTTCCGCCTGTGCCACGCAACCGGCGACGCCGATCATGAACTCCCGGCCTTCCTTGTTGCGCTCCTTCTTCATGTCGCGCAGGCGGCCGAGCGCCGAGTAGACCTTTTCGGCAGCCTTTTCGCGGATATGACAGGTATTCAGCAGAACAAGGTCTGCCTCTTCCAAGACTTCCGTCGACTCGTATCCGTCACGCGCGAGGGCATCGCTCATGCGTGTCGAGTCATAGACGTTCATCTGGCAGCCATAGGTCTTGATGAACACCTTGCGGCTGTTGCTGCCATCACGGAGATCGGTCTCCGGGGCATGAAGAAGGGCACTGTCCTGGGTCATGGGCGGCTATTTAGTGGTTTTTCATGCGCGAGAAAAGGAAATCTTGCCTCAGGCCGCTTTGCGACCGCGCAATGCTGCGCCAAGCATCGTGCGGATGCGACGAGCGATGGTCGTGCTGACTTCCTTGCGGTTGCTGTTCGCACGATATTCGACGGCTTCGCCGAAACAGACTTCCACCTCAAAGGCGCCGCATCGCAGCATGTCTTTCAGATGCGGGAACATCTCCACATCGCCCGGCCACGAGGCAAGCGGGCGATGATAGCGCCCCATCGGCAGACCGTGGACGCCGGTATAGGCCACCGCGACCGGTTGGACGACGACGGCTCCGGTCGGCGAAGCGGGAACCGCCATGGCGGCGGCGCCAAACAGCGACGATTTGACCTCCAGAAGCCGGTTTCCATCCGACGTCGTGCCCTCCGGAAACAGGACGACGATCTCGCCATCCGCCATTCGGGTCGCTATCTCGTTCGCCTGATGACCGGTCTTGCGCTTTTCCTCGCGCACGACGAAGACGCTCTTCTGCAGCTTCGCCAGCGTGCCGAAAATCGGCCAGTCGCGCACCTCGATCTTGGCGATGAACGCAACGTCGGCAACCGCGGAGAGCACCATGATGTCCATCCACGACGAATGATTGGCGCACAGCATCAACGGCCTGTGCGTTTCCATCTTCCCATGGACGCGAATCTGGATGCCGAGACAGAAACAGACGATGCGATGCCAGACGCGGGGCAGCCAGCGCCGCAGCTTCCAGTCGAAGCGGAGCGCCAAAAGCTGCCAGGGCATGAGCAGGAGACTGGCGACGAAAATGACGATACCCGCAAAGGCGACGCGCAGCCAGGCGATCAAGACGAAGACTCCATGGCTGCGATCATGTCTCAGCGCTCGTCCGGCTTGAGCGGGATGCCGTAAAGTTCCAGCCGGTGGTCGACCAGCTTGAAGCCGTGCTCGCGGGCGATGCGCTCCTGCAATGCCTCGATCTCGGGCGAGTGAAACTCGATCACCACACCCGACTTGAGGTCGATGAGATGGTCGTGGTGCTCTTCCGGCACCGTCTCATAACGCGAGCGGCCGTCTCGGAAGTCATGACGCTCGATAATGCCGGCATCTTCGAACAGCTTCACGGTGCGGTAGACTGTCGAGATCGAGATCTTCGCATCGACCTTCACCGAGCGGCGATAAAGTTCTTCCACGTCGGGGTGGTCGGCGGATTCTTCGAGTATGCGTGCGATTACACGGCGCTGCTCGGTCATGCGCATGCCGCGTTCAGCGCAAAGCTCCTCGAGGGTCTTGGCGACGTCAGTCATGGGCTGCCTTCCGATAGTCAACGTTCAAGCAACGGAACTAGCGAAGAACGCGCTTCATGACAAGCGCTGTGGAAACCGCGCCCTTGGCATCCTTGTAGTATCCCCGGCGTTCGCCGACCTTCTCGAAGCCGAGCTTGCCGTAGAGCCCGAGTGCGGCCGCATTGCCGTCGTCGACCTCGAGAAAGATGCTCTCGCCACCGCGCAGTTTCGCTTCGCGCATGGCAGCCTGCATCAGCCGCCAGCCGAGGCCGGCGCGCGCGACCTTTGTCTGCACGGCGATCGTCAGGATTTCCGCTTCGCCGGCGACTTGGCGCGCCAGCACGAAGCCCGGCAACGGCTTCTTGAGGAATGCATTGGTTTGGCGGGCCACGAAGCCGAAGACGGTATCCTGGCTGAGCAGGCTGTAGAATTCGCCATCGCCCCACGGGCGGGCGAAACGCTCGCCGTGCAGCGCGGCGACCGCGCGGCAATCATCGGCATCCATCGCGACGATTTCAAATTCCGGCTTCAAGGTCAAATAGGATTCCAACATCGTCATACTCGCGCAATTGCGAATCCGGCCTGCGGCTTGGCATCGGGTCCGCGCAGATAAAGAGGTTTAGGCTTTCCAGCAGACGGATCGGCGTCGGCACCGAGGCGCGCCACCAAAGAAATCGGGAAATGGTTGGCATGGTCGCCGGTAGCGTCCGGCTTCAGGAGGGGCGTGGCCGAACCGGTTATTTCGCCATCGAATGCCGCAGCAACCGTCTGCGCTTCCTCGACAGTCACGGCGCGCGCTTCGTCGAGCGGTTCGCCATCGGCATTGAAGGCCTGCAAGTAGATCTCGTTTCGCTTGGCATCCATGGCTGTCAGCACCGGGCGCCCGGGCGTCTTTTGCCGCTGCGCTTCAGCCATCACCGCAAGCGTGGTGATGCCGACGGCCGGAACGCCGAGCGACAGCGCAAAGCCGCGGGCAGCGGCGACGCCGACGCGAATGCCCGTGAAGGAGCCAGGACCGATGGTGACGGCAATACGATCGACGGCCGAAAGCGCCAGGCCCGCCTTATCCATCGCGCGGTCGACGATCCCCATCAGATGCTCAGCATGCCCCTTGCCGATCATGTCCGATGCCTCCCCCAGCATCGTATTCCTGCCGCTGTCATAGAGAGCGGCAGCGCAATCCACACCTGCGGTGTCGAGCGCCAGTATGATCATGGCATCAATTTCCGAATAAAGCGTTCCTCAGCGTCCATACAATCACCCTGCCGCGCTTGCAATTGCTGCGCCAGGACGAATGCCGGAACAGGGGCGTCGCCGTCAGGCGGCGACGACTTCCTCGACTTCCGGAACGAAATGGCGAAGCAGGTTCTGCACGCCATGCTTCAGCGTCGCCGTCGAGGACGGGCAGCCGGAGCAAGAGCCCTTCATGTTGAGATAAACCTTGCCGTCCTTGAAGCCGCGGAAGGTGATGTCGCCACCATCCTGTGCAACGGCCGGCCGCACGCGTGTGTCCAGCAGCTCCTTGATCGTCAGCACGATCGACTCGTCGGCTTCGTCGAAGAATTCGCCGCCGGCATCGAGATCTTCGGAAAGAATCGATGCATCGCCCATGACAGGCTTGCCCGACATGAAGTGTTCCATAATCGAGCCAAGGATCGCCGGCTTCAGGTGCTGCCACTCGGCATTGTCCTTGGAGACGGAGATGAAGTCATAACCGAAGTAGACGCCGGTCACGCCCGGGATTTCGAACAGACGAGCCGCGAGCGGCGATGCCTGGGCCTCGTCGGCGCTCCGAAACTCGGCCGTGCCGTTTTCCATCACGACCCGACCCGGCAGGAACTTCTGCGTGGCGGGATTCGGTGTGGCTTCGGTCTGAATAAACATGTCGCTCTCCGTGCGGCGGGCAGTGGCCCAGGCCGTCTTTAGAATTCTTCAAAAAAAGAAAATAAGCCGATTGGCAACTCTATTCAAGAGACTGGCACTCAAGAAATGGCTTTATGCGAGGGCATCCAGCTCCTCGTCGGTCAATGTATCCGGCAGGACAGTGACGGGGATCGGAAATGTCGCGCCACGCCCGGCGATCGACGACACCAGCGGCCCCGGTCCCTCCTTTGCCGAGCTTGCGGCCAGCACCAGGATGGCGATATCACGGTCTTCTTCGATGACGGCGTTGATCTGTTCCGTGGCGCTTCCCTCGCGGATGACGATCTCAGGGTCGATGCCGATCGTTTCGCGAACCACATGCGCCGCCTTGGCGACTACTGCTTCCGCTTCCTCGCGCGCCTCGGCGCGCATGATTTCCTCCACACCCAGCCACTGCTGGAAGTCGCCCTCCGGAATCACGTACATCAGCACAAGGCCGCCATTCGAGTTCTTGGCGCGCCGACCGGCGTAGTGGACGGCGCGGGAGCATTCGGGCGTATCGTCAATGACAGCCATGAATTTGCGGCGATGACCTTCGAGCCGGGAGAGTCGTTTTGATACCATGGGGCGGACTCTGACACCTGAACCTGAAGATTTGCAAGCCTTCGTTTGGTCGCCCTCGAAGGATCGCCTGCGTGCTGTGTAGTCAGGCCGGAACCAGTCCGTAGAGACGCATGATCGCCTTCACATGTTCGATGTCAGGCTTGCCCTGAACATTGATGGCCGACGCCATCTCCTCGAAATAGCGCCTGCCGATCAGGCCGGGCGTCATGGTGATCAACGCCTTGGCGGTTTCGCCATGCAGGTTCTCGTGGGTGTGGACGTAACCGCGCGGAATGAACAGGGTTTCCCCTGCTGCGATCTCGTGTTTGCGCCCGTCCAGCGTCGTCGACATCGTGCCGGACAATCCGTAGATCACTTCGTCGACGTCCCGGTGGTAATGGGGGGCGGGGACGCGTGCCTGGGGCGGGACCGTGAATTCGAACATCACGAGACCGCCGGCACTCTGATCCTCGTCGATCAGAAACCGGATCTCCATCGTGCCGATCTGGATGAGGTTGCGATCTCGCATCGAAGCCTCCTGACGGTCGTTTCAACAGACTACGCCGCAGGTTTGGCTTCGACAAGCCCGGGGCGGCAAAGGTCGCCCCGGGTAAGCTCTTGAGGCCTATCTCAGTACAAGAAGCCGACGATGTCGCGCACTTGCTTCATCGTCACCTCGGCGCGGGCCCGAGCCCGTTCACTGCCGTTGCGCAGGGTCGCGTCGATGTGACTGGTGTCCGACATCAGGCGGCGCATCTCGGCGGTGATCGGCGAGAGCACATTGACGGCGAGATCGACGAGCGCCGGCTTGAAGACCGAGAACTGCTGCCCGCCGAATTCGGCAAGCACGTCAGCTTTCGACCTGTCAGCGAGCGCCGCGTAGATGCCGACAAGGTTGTCCGCTTCCGGGCGACCCTTGAGACCGTCGACTTCACTGGGCAAGCCGTCCGGATCGGTCTTGGCCTTGCGGATCTTCTTCGAGATCGCCTCCTCGTCGTCCATCAGGTTGATGCGCGAAAGATCTGATGGATCCGACTTCGACATCTTCTTGGTACCGTCGCGAAGCGACATGACACGCGGCGCCGGGCCATCGATCAGCGGCTCGACCATCGGGAAATAGGCATGCACCGGCTCGTTGCCGACGGTGATGTCGATGCCATAGTCCGTCTTGCGGATATGCTCCGCGTAGTCGAGGTTGAACTTCATGGCGATGTCGCGGGCGAGTTCAAGGTGCTGCTTCTGGTCGTCGCCGACGGGGACATGCGTCCCGCGATAGACGAGGATGTCGGCAGCCATCAGGCTCGGATAGGCGTAGAGACCGAGCGAGGCCTGCTCGCGGTCCTTGCCGGCCTTGTCCTTGAACTGCGTCATGCGGTTCATCCAACCGATGCGCGCTACGCAATTGAAGATCCATGCGAGTTCTGCATGCTGCGGCACGGCCGACTGGTTGAAGACAATGTGCTTTTCCGGATCAATGCCGGAGGCGATGAAGGCGGCGGCGATCGAGCGGATCTGGTTCGGCATATCCTCATGGACGAGCTGCGCCGTCAGCGCGTGCATATCCACGACACAGTAGATGCAGTCGTTGCCTTCCTGCAGTGCCACGAACTTGCGGATCGCGCCGAGATAGTTGCCGAGATGGAGATTGCCGGTCGGTTGGACGCCGGAAAAAACGACTTTCCTGAATTCGTTCATTATGTCCTCGATTAGGCTGGTGGAGGGCCCCAGGGTCTGTAACCCATGTTGCTAACGGGCGCGCTTATGCACGCGCGCGCTCCCGCAATCAAGGGGTTCAGCCTGCGGCGTGTTCGATCAGATCGAAGGTGTTGCCGTAAGGATCCGCAAACACGGCGACGGTCCCGTAGCTTTCGTGCCGCGGCGCCTCGAGAAACTGCACGCCCTTGGCCAGCATCGACTCATGGTCGCCTGCGAAATCGTCGGTCTTGAGAAAGAAGCCGACACGCCCGCCCGTCTGGTTGCCCATTGCCGCCATCTGCCGATCGTTGGCCGCCTGCGCGACCAGAAAGGCTGCGCCGTCGCTGCCCTTCGGTCTGACGACGACCCAGCGCTTGCCATCCGGCTGGACGTCATCCTGGAGGCATTCGAAGCCGAGCGCGCCGCAGTAGAAGTCCTTGGCGCGATCGTAGTCGTCGACGACGAGCGTTACGAGGAAGAGCGATTGGGACATTGCAGGCTCCGATTTGTCGTGTCGTGTTGTTGCCGGTTGCGGGGGCTCGGTCAAGGATCATGCTCCTCGCGCCGACGGGAGCGCCTTCGCGACCGTGAGGTCTAGCAAGCGTTTTGACACACATTGCACCCGGCGGGGATTGGCGGTGGTATTTGCACGAGAAACGCCATGAACGGGAGATTGGCGATGAATTGCTTGCTGTGAATATGTCAAGAAAATTTACGCAGCTTGGAAATTTATACCACCTCTGAGGTAGAGCTAATTCATCAATTGGCCGTAAATTGTGTTACGGTTCCGTAACGGTAGGTAAAGAATTTCACAAAAAGGCCATTTTTGGGGTGAGCGTTCCATTCGCCAAAAACTGCGCCGGCGATTCCGGCGCATTTCGAGGGGAGGGAACCATGCATTCGGCATTTTCCATCGCACTCGCCGGCCTGTTCAGTCTGTCGTGTTTCGACAGTGCCGACGCCCAGAACGTCAGAAGAGTTGCAATACCGCCGCTCAAGCATAAGGAAACGCTTGCCTACTCGCTGCAGACCGTCAGCGTCCAGGCGAACTGCTTCCCGCCGCGGCTACGCGGCGTTCTTGCTTATATCGCCGCCAAGACCGGTCGCCGTCCAATGGTAACCTCGGGGTTCCGGGCGCACGGTCGATCTCATTCCCAGCATCGCTACTGCGCAGCCGCCGATATCCGGATCCCCGGCGTTTCGGAGCGCACCATCATTGCGATCGCTGAATCGGCACCAGGAATCGGCGGGATCGGCCGTTACTGCAACGGCATCGTCCATGTGGACGTAGGCGCCAAACGACGATGGACCTATTGCTGAGGCTCAACCGTCTACCTTTGCAGCCGGCTTGCGATTGAGATTGCGCCGGATCATGCCGAGATTTGCGCCACCGATCAGGAATGCGGTCGCGAAGTAGACAGCCATGGCGATCACGATCAGAAGGCCGAGCGTGCCGACCTTCGTCGTCAGGTGCGCGCTTGAGGCAAGCCACGGCTCCCAGCGGTGCTGCAGGTACATGATCACGCCGCCCATGACGGCCGCCGACACGACGAGCAGCGCCGTGCGCCGCGCCAAGGCCCATTCCCAGGTGAGATGGCGACGACGCAGCAGGGTGGTGAAGAGCAGTACGGTGCTTATCCAGCCTGCCGTCGCTTCCGCGACTGCAATGCCGGGAGCGCCGAGGAACGGGAAGAGCGTCAGCGCCGTGGCGCAATTGACGCCAACGGCGATGGCGGAAAAGCGCATCGGCGTCCTGGTGTCCTCGCGCGCGTAGAATCCCGGCTGCAGCGCCTTGATCAGCACGAAAGCCGGCAGGCCAATGCCGTAGATGGCGAGGATGGAGCCGACGATGGAGGTGTTTTCCTGATGGAAGGCACCGCGCTCATAGAGCACACGGATGATTTCGTCGGAGAGAATCCAGAGCGCGAAGGCAGCGGGGATGGTCAGGAACAGTACGAATTCCATCGACCGGTTCTGCAGGTTTGCGGCCTCGCGCAGATTGCCGCCCTTCAGGGCGCGGGCAAGTTCCGGCAGCAGCACCACGCCGACGGCGACGCCGACGACGCCGAGCGGCAGCTGATAGATACGGTCGGCATACTGGAGGGCTGCAATGGCGCCTTCGCGCGAGGACGCAATCGCCTGGCCGATCATCTGGTTGATCTGGGTAATGCCGCCAGTCACCGCCGCGGGGATCGCGAGGATCAGCAGTCGTTTGACGTTGGGCGTGAAGCGCGGGAAACGCAACCCGATGCTCATGCCGGCGTGGAGCACGCCGAAGTAGACGACGGCGAGCTGCAGGATACCGGCGACGAGCACGCCCCAGGAGAGATACCACGCGGTCTGCAGGGGCTCCGCGCCGATATAGAGCGCGTAGAACAGCGCGCCGATCATCACGACGTTGAGGAAAACGGGCGCAATCGCGGCGGCGAAGAAATGATGGAGCGAATTCAGCATGCCGCTCATCATCGCCGTCAGCGACATGCACATGAGGTAGGGGAACATGACCGCCGCCATGCGCACGGTAATGTCGAACTTGTCCGGATCGTTGGTAAAGCCCGGCGCGATGACGAAGCGCACGAGCAGGGGCATGGAGAGCTCCATCACGATGGTGATGAGCAGCAGCACCGAAAACAGCACGCCGAACACTTCTTCAGAAAAGCGCTTGGCACCATCGGTGCCGTTCGCCTCGATTTCCTTGGCAAAGAGCGGCACGAAGGCGGCATTGAAAGCGCCTTCCGCAAAGAGCCGCCGGAAGAGGTTCGGAAAACGGAAGGCGGCATAAAAGACGTCGGCCATCGGACCGGTGCCGAGTGCGGCCGCCATCAGCGTTTCACGGGCGAAGCCGAAGATGCGGCTGCCGAGCGTGGCGCCGCCGACGGTGGCGAATTTTCTAACGAGGCTCATGCGTTTGGGCTCATGCGGGCGAATCCGCCTTCTTTTCTGTTTGCATCGCGGCGCTGGCCGTAGCAGGCGGCGCGATGATGCCGGAGGGCATGCGCTCGCGCAGCTCGTCCTGTTCCTCGGCCATCACGGCCTTGAGGCGCGCGGTGATATTCGAGCGCTTGCTGTCGCCCGAGATTTTCTGGCCGACGAGATCGGTCACGTAGAAGGTGTCGATGACCTTCTCGCCGAAGGTGGTGATGCGGGCCGACTGAATGTCGAGCGAGAGATCCGATAGAACCGCTGTGATTTCCGACAGCAGGCCGGGTCGGTCAAGGCATTCGACTTCGATGACCGTGAACTTGTTCGACAGACTGTTGGAGATGTTGACCGACGGCGGGATGACGAAGGCCTTGCTCTTCTTGCGGTTCTTGGTGCGGGTCGCGATGACCTCGGGCAGTCGCTTGCGGCCGGAAAGCACGTCCTCGATCATCCGCCCGATGGTGCCGGCGCGGCGAAGCTCGTCGGCATCGTCCTTGAACTCGCGGCTGACATGGATCGTGTCCAGCGCGCGCCCATCCGACGTCGTGAAGATTTGCGCGTCGACGATGTTGGCACCGGCAGCGGCACAGGCACCGGCGATGACGGCCAGGAGGCGCGGATGGTCAGGCGACAATACGGTGATCTCGGTGATCGCGTGGAAACTGTCGGTCCGCACCATTGTCGCCAGCGCTTGGCCGGCCTTGTCCGCCTGCCGGATGAAGCCGGCGTGCCGGACCTGATCTTCCAGGGGAACGGAGAGCAGATAGGGCTGGTAGTGCAGCTTGCTATAGATCTTGCGATCCTTCTGGCTCCAGTCGGAGAGCGCGTTGTAGAGCGCTTCGGCTGCGAAATTGGCGCGCTCCTTGCGCGAAACCTCCGAGAAGCCGCCGGCAAGCAGCAGTTCCGTTTCATAGTAAAGCGTGCGCAGCAACTGGCCTTTCCAGCCGTTCCAGACACCGGGACCGACGGCGCGGATGTCGCAGATCGTCAGGATCAGCAGCATCTTCAGCCGGTCGAGCGACTGCACCACATCGGCGAAGTCGGTGATCGTCTTGCGGTCCGTAAGGTCGCGCGTCTGCGCGACCATCGACATGACCAGATGCTCCTGGATCAGCCAGACGACCAACTCTGTCTGCTTCTGCGACAGGCCGAAACGGGCGCATAGCTTGCGGGCGACACGGGCGCCGGCAATGGAATGGTCTTCTTGGCGGCCCTTGGCAACGTCGTGCAGCAGCACGGCAAGGTAGAGCGCCTCGCGGTCCTCGATGCCGGGCATCAATTTGTTTGCGAGCGGGTGCAGGTCGTCGGCCTTGCCCTTGTCGATTTCCGACAGGACGTCGACGGTGCGGATCAGATGCTCGTCCACCGTATAGTGGTGGTACATGTTGAACTGCATCATCGCGACGATCTTGCCGAATTCGGGAATGAAGCGGCCGAGCACACCGGCCTCGTTCATGCGCCGCAGAATGAGCGCGGGGTCGCCCTTCGAAGTCAGGATCGACATGAAGAGGCGATTGGCCTCATCGTTTTCGCGCAGATCGCTGTCGATGAGGTTGAGCGAGCGCGTCACCCGCTTCAGCGCATCGGGATGGAATTCCAGCCCGTTGATGTCGGCAACATGGAACAGGCGGATGATGTTGACCGGGTCGTGCTTGAAGACATCCGGGCTTGCAAGCGCGATACGACCGCGGTCCTCGACGAACTCCGTGCTGCCGGCGATCTTGCGGCTGCGGTGCGCAAAGCGGCTGATGACACCGGTGAGGCCGGGCGTCGACTTCGCCTGCTGATCCTCGAGCGCCGCGCAGAGGATGCGCGTCAGGTCGCCGACGTCCTTGGCGACGAGGAAGTAGTGCTTCATGAAGCGCTCGACGGCCGAAAGGCCGGGTCGCGAATGATATCCAAGCGCTTCGGCGATCTCGCGTTGAATGTCGAAGGACAGCCGTTCCTCGGCCTTTCCGGTCAGGAAATGCATGTGGCAGCGCACCGCCCAGAGGAAGTCGTCGGCCTTCTCGAAAACGCGATACTCGTGCTTGGAGAGAACCCCGAGTGGCACCAGCTCCGCCGTGTCGCGAACATGGTAGTAGTATTTAGAAATCCAGAAGAGCGTGTGCAGGTCGCGCAGGCCGCCCTTGCCTTCCTTGACGTTCGGCTCGACGAGATAGCGCGTGTCGCCCGCCTTGCGGTGGCGCTCGTCACGCTCGGCAAGCTTGGCGGCGATGAATTCGGGGCCGGTGCCGGTGACGATTTCCTTGTCGAAGCGCGTCTCCAGTTGCGTTTCCAGCGATCGCAGGCCACAGATGTAGCGCATCTCGAGGATCGCCGTGCGGATCGTCATGTCCGACTTCGACAGCGCAATGCACTCTTCCAGGGTGCGCGTTGCATGGCCAACCTTGAAGCCCATGTCCCAGAGGACGTAGAGCATGAATTCGACTGCTTTGTGCGTCTCCTCCGCCGGCTTCGGCTGGAACAGGAACAGAAGGTCGATATCGGAGCCTGGCGCCAGCGTGTCGCGGCCATAGCCGCCAACGGCGGTGACGGCGAACTTGTCCTTCTGCTTCGGAAAGACGTGGGTGCAGACGAACTCGTAGAGGACCGTGACGATCTGGTCCTGCAGCCAGGAAATACGGCGGGCACAATTGATGCCGCTGCCATCGGCAGAAAGCAACTCGCGCGCTATCTGTCTACCTTCGCTGCTCGCCTTCTTGAGGATCGCCAGCAGATCGGACCGCATGACGTCGGGCCGCGTCTTGTTGGACTCGGCCACCGCGTCGCACGTCTTCGAGAGATTATCGGTGTCGAGGATATCGGAGAAATCGATGTCGTTCGTCGTCGCCATGCGCGGGGCGGCTTCCTGTTCGCGTGGCGCAGCCGTGTGCTGCTGCTCCTCTCGTTTCGTCTGCATGCGCTATAGCCTCTTTGCCCGCCGATGACACGGGCTTTCATACTGCAGAACCTTTAATTTTGGCGAAAAGGTGTTGCCGCGCGCGAAAGCGGCGGCATCGGGCGATCAGGCAGCGATCTGAGCCTGTACGGAATAGAGCACCTGCCGCGTTTCGCTGGTGATCGCCTCCAGCGTCTCTTGGTCGCACTCGCGGTAGCCGGCTTTGGCAACACACGAGGAAAGTTCCAGAATCCGGGCGCAGCAGCGGATGATCTGCAGCAGGCCGAAGGGCGAAGCCCAGCCGCGCGGGGTGCCGTGCTCATCCGCAAGCCGCAGCGCTTCAAGCGCGTTGAAGATCGCCGCAAGCCTCTGGGTATCGTTGAACAGCCGATCCATGAACATCGGCTAGCCCTGCTTCAGCTTCTTCTTGAGGTCGTAGAGCGCGCCCATCGCCTCGCGCGGGGTCATGTCGTCGAGGCTCATGGCCTTTAGCGCTTCTTCCACCTTCGATGGGCCACGGCTGGCATCCTCGCGCCGAACCGCCACCTGGAACAGAGGCAGGTCATCGATGAGCTGGCTCGCCGGGCTCTTGCGGTCGGCGTCCTCGAGGCGTGTCAGCACGTCGCGGGCACGCGCCACCACCGAGGCCGGCAGGCCGGCAAGCCGGGCAACCTGGATGCCGTAGGAGCGGTCGGCAGCACCTGGGCCGACCTCGTGCAGGAAAATCACGTCGCCGTCCCATTCCTTCACGCGCATCGTCGCGTTCGATAACCGTGCAAGCTTTTCCGACAGCACCGTCAGTTCGTGGAAGTGGGTGGCGAAGAGGCCGCGGCAGCGGTTCCCTTCGTGCAGATGTTCGACGGCCGCCCAGGCGATGGAAAGGCCGTCGAAGGTAGCCGTACCACGGCCGATCTCGTCGAGAATGACAAGGGACCGGTCGGTCGCCTGATTGAGGATCGCCGCCGTTTCGACCATTTCGACCATGAAGGTCGATCGGCCGCGCGCAAGATCGTCGGAAGCGCCGACGCGCGAGAACAGCCGATCGACGATGCCGATATGGGCTGACGTCGCCGGCACGAAGGACCCCATCTGCGCGAGGATCGCGATCAGTGCATTCTGACGCAGGAAGGTCGACTTACCGCCCATGTTCGGGCCGGTCAGCAGCCAGATCGCGCCATCCTTTCCGCCGGAGACGGGAGAGAGATCGCAGTTGTTGGCAACGAACGGGCCAGATGATTGCCGCCGCAGCGCCTGTTCGACGACAGGGTGGCGTCCGCCTTCGATCGCAAACATCTTCGAGCCGTCGACAAGCGGCCGGCAATAGGCCTGCTCGTCTGCAAGCAGCGCAAGGCCGGCGGCAACGTCGATAACGGCGAGCGCGCGAGCGCCTGCCTTGATTGCTTCCGCTTCGGCGACGACGGCCGAGGTCATGTGGTCGAATGCCGCCAGTTCGATAGCAAGCGCCTTGTCGGCGGCGTTGGCGATCCGGCTTTCCAGATCGGCAAGCCCGGTGGTGGTGAAGCGCATCGCGTTCGCCATCGTCTGGCGGTGGATGAAGCGACCCTTGGCCTCCGGCGTATCGGTCATCGGCCCGGCATTGCCGGCAGTAACTTCGATGAAGTAGCCGAGGATATTGTTGTGCTTGATCTTCAGCGATTTGATGCCGGTTTCCTCGGCATATTGCAGCTGCAGGCCGGCAATCACCCGGCGCGATTGATCGCGCAGCGCCCTGACCTCGTCCAGTTCGGTGTTGGCGCCGTCCCGCAAGAAGCCGCCCTCGCGCTTCAGCAGCGGCAGCTCGTCGCCCAGTGTTTCGGAAAGCAGCGTTGCGAGGCCGGCCGGGAGGGCCTCGAGGCGCGAAAGCGCGAGCTTCAGCTCTTCCGGCAGCAGTGCTTCCGACAGCAGCCGGGCGACATCGCCCGCAGCACTCAGGCCCTGACGGATGGCGGCAAGGTCACGCGGCCCGCCACGGTCGAGTGCAAGACGCGAAAGCGCGCGCGGCATATCGGGAACATGCTTGAGATGGTGGCGCAGGTCGCCGCAAAGCGAAGGCTCCTCCATCAGGAAACCGATCGAATCCAGCCGCTCATTGATCCGGATGGGATCGGTCAACGGCGACATCAGCCGTTCGGCCAGCAAGCGTGCCCCGCCGCCCGTCACGGTACGGTCGATCGCCTTCAGCAACGAGCCGTTGCGATCGCCTGAAAGCGTGCGGGCAAGTTCGAGATTGGCACGGGTGGCGGGATCGATGAACAGCGTTGACGCGCCGCTTTCGCGCTCCGGCCGGCCGAGCGGCGGCCGTTCGGCGATCTGTGTCTTCTCGACATAGGCGACGGCTGCAGAGGCGGCGGCAAGCTCGGCGCGCGAAAAGGTGCCGAACCCATCAAGCGTAGAGACATTGAAATAGCGCGCGATCCGCCCCTCGGCGGTGGCGCTGTCGAAGAGCACGGATGGTTGCGGAACGGCGGTGCGGCCGAGTACGTCGAAAACAGGTTTCAGCTCGGCATCGTGAAAGATCGTATCGGGCACGATCAGTTCACGCGGGTCGATCCGCAGGATATCGGCAAGCAGCCGCGAGCTTTCGGTCTCGGCCAGGCGGAAAATTCCGGTCGAGATGTCGATCCAAGCCAGCGCCAATACCGGCTCGGCGCTGCCGCGAATCCGGGTAAGTGCCATCAGATAGTTCGATTCCGACGGCGAAAGCAGCTTTTCCTCGGTAATTGTGCCCGGCGTCACCAGGCGGATAACGTCGCGTTTCACGACGGACTTGGATCCGCGCTTCTTGGCTTCGGCCGGGTCCTCGACCTGCTCGCAGACGGCAACCCGGAAACCGAGGGCGATCAGCTTCTGCAGGTAGTCGTCGGCCGCATGAACAGGCACGCCGCACATAGGAATGTCCCGCCCCATGTGCTGGCCGCGCTTGGTCAGCGTGATGCCCAGTGCACGGGAGGCTTCCAGAGCATCCTCGAAGAACAGCTCGTAGAAATCGCCCATGCGATAAAACAGCAACGAGTCAGGGTTGTTGGCCTTGATCTCGATGAATTGCTCCATCATCGGCGTTGCCGAGGCGCGGCTTTCTTCCGTGGCCAGCTCGGCAGCCGAAAAGGCTTCTATTCCAGTGTCTATTCGTTCGTTCACGGAGATGCATTTTTTCCAAAAAAGAGGTGCCAACCCTAGCCGCCCGCCGCTATAGATGACAACCGCGATTGAGGAAGAGCAAGGCGTCACCCACAAGACGTTGGAGGAAAAATGCCCGACACCGAGAAGAAGCAGCGGCCGGTTACATCAGTGACCGACAACGAGGCTCTTGAGTTCCACGCCATGGGGCGGCCCGGAAAGCTGGAGATCAACGCCACGAAGCCTATGGCGACCCAGCGCGATCTGTCGCTCGCCTATTCGCCTGGCGTTGCCGTTCCGGTGAAGGCAATCGCCGCCGATCCCGCCACCGCCTATGATTATACGACGCGCGGCAACATGGTCGCGGTCATCTCGAATGGTACCGCAATTCTCGGTCTCGGCAATCTCGGTGCACTGGCCTCCAAGCCTGTTATGGAAGGCAAGTCGGTGCTATTCAAGCGCTTTGCCGACGTCGACTCCATCGATCTCGAAGTCGATACCGAAAACGTCGATGAGTTCATCAACTGCGTCCGCTTCCTCGGTCCCTCGTTCGGCGGCATCAATCTCGAAGACATCAAGGCGCCCGACTGTTTCATCATCGAGCAGCGTCTGCGCGAACTGATGGACATCCCGGTTTTCCATGATGACCAGCACGGCACGGCGATCATTGCTGCCGCTGGTCTCATCAATGCGCTGGAACTGACCGGTCGCGACCTGAAAACGACGAAACTCGTCTGCAATGGCGCGGGTGCAGCAGCCATCGCCTGCGTTGAGCTCATCAAGGCCATGGGCTTCGCGCCCGAGAATATCGTCCTTTGCGACACCAAGGGCGTGATCTACCAGGGCCGCACCGAGGGCATGAACCAGTGGAAGTCGGCGCATGCGGTCAAGACCAAGGCGCGCACGCTCGAGGAGGCGATGAAGGGCGCGGACGTGGTTTTTGGCCTCTCGCAGAAGGGCGCGTTCTCCGAGAGCATGATCCGCTCCATGGCTGATCGCCCGATCATCTTTGCGATGGCCAATCCCGATCCGGAAATTACGCCCGAAGAGGTTACCCGCATCCGCGACGACGCCATCATGGCAACGGGTCGCTCCGATTATCCGAACCAGGTCAACAACGTCCTCGGTTTTCCCTATATCTTCCGTGGCGCGCTGGACGTCCGTGCGACCACCATCAACGACGCCATGAAGATCGCTGCTGTTGAGGCGCTGGCAAATCTCGCCCGCGAGGACGTTCCTGACGATGTTGTTGCCGCTTATCAGGGCAACCGCCCGCGCTTTGGTGCGCAATACATCATTCCGGTGCCGTTCGATCCGCGCCTGATCTCGGCGATCCCGGTTGCCGTGGCACAGGCAGCGATTGACAGCGGCGTAGCGCGCAAGCCGATTACAGATATGGCGGCCTATGCCCGCGAACTTTCCGGCCGCCGCGATCCCATCGCCTCGACGCTGGCGAGCCTCTACGAACGCGTTCGCCGACGTCCAAAGCGGGTGGTTTTTGCCGAGGCCGAAGAAGAGCAGGTCATGCGTGCGGCAATGTCCTACGCAAACCAGGAGCTCGGCACGGCGATCCTGCTCGGCCGCGAAGACCTGATCCACCAGACCGCCGAGCGCGCCGGCATCGACCTCAATCGGCCGGGGCTGGAAATCGTCAACGCACGTATCTCCACCCGCGTCGAAACTTATATCGACTACCTCTATGCGCGCCTGCAGCGCAAAGGCTACCTGCATCGTGACGCACAGCGTCTGATCCATCAGGATCGCAACCACTTCGCCGCTTGCAT
Organism: Rhizobium sp. 42MFCr.1; assembly: GCF_000377185.1. Classification (NCBI taxonomy): domain Bacteria; kingdom Pseudomonadati; phylum Pseudomonadota; class Alphaproteobacteria; order Hyphomicrobiales; family Rhizobiaceae; genus Rhizobium; species Rhizobium sp. 42MFCr.1. Next base: position 945 of record NZ_KB897819.1, on the reverse strand, counting down.
GGTGGCGCTTGGTGACGCCGATGGGATGGTTACTGGTATCACCCGCAACTATTCGACGGCCCTGGAAGATGTGCGCCGCTGCATCGACATGAAACCCGGCCATCGGGTCATCGGCGTATCGATCGCGCTGTGCCGCGGCCGGACGGTGTTCGTCGCCGATACAGCGGTTCACGATATGCCGAACGCCGAGGAGCTCGCCGATATCGCTGTCGAGGCCGCAGGCTTTGCGCGCCGCATGGGCTATCAGCCGCGCGTCGCCATGCTTGCCTATTCGACCTTCGGTCATCCGTCGGGCGAACGCTCCGAGCGTGTGCGCGAGGCGGTGAAAATCCTCGACAAGCGCCGCCTCGATTTCGAGTATGACGGCGAGATGGCGGCCGACGTGGCGCTGAACCGCAAGGTCATGGAGCAGTATCCGTTCTGCCGCCTGTCCGGCCCGGCCAACGTGCTCGTCATGCCGGCCTTTCACTCAGCCTCGATCTCCACGAAGATGCTGCAGGAGCTTGGCGGTTCGACTGTCATCGGCCCGATCCTCGTCGGCCTCGACAAGGCCGTTCAGATCACTTCGATGGGCGCAAAGGATTCCGACATCGTCAACATGGCGGCGATCGCCGCCTATACGGCTGGATCGTGAAATAAAAACGGAGCGGGAGGCATCCTCCCGCTCCGTCAGACTGCTGACAAACCCGTCGATATTTTCGGCGGGTTTGTTTTTTGGACGTTGGTTGTTTTAGTTGGGTTCTGAGGCGGGGCGAAGTTGGCGGCCTCTGGCCCTCATGCGATGGCTGGTCTGGGTGGCTTGGTGAGCGCCATGGCGATCTTCTTGATGTTTTGGGCGGCTGCAGCCAGCAGGCACTGGCATGCGACGCGGGTGAGACTTCGAAAGCGGGCATAGCGATGCCCGTGAAGCTGCTTGGCATCGGCAAACGAGCGCTCGACCGTCTC